>NZ_LBJW01000099.1:0-180562 GCF_028128865.1 Bradyrhizobium sp. CCBAU 11357
GGCGGCGGCGGGGCCGGACGTGTGCGCGGCGGCGCCGCGGCGGGGTTGCCCTCGGTGGCACGGGTGCTGGCGCGGCGGAAGGCATCGCCACTGCCGCCGGTACGGGCGCCGCCACCGGGACGCGAGGCCTCGCGGGCACGCTGGGCGGCCTCCGATTCGACCTTGCGGACGGCCTCCTCCAGCGACAGCCGTTCGCGCGTGATCTCGGATTCGGAGAGCGGCGGCTGCACGCTGCGCAGCTGCGCGATCAGGGCCGTGCGCGCCCGCTCATAGAGCGCGCGACGGCTTTCGCCGGGAGCGTTGGGGTCCAGGGCGGCAATAGCGCGGGCGATCAGCGGGTAGTAATCAGCCATTTCTACTCAACTATACGCGCGTCCCGGTAAGATATCGTTAAGCCTCAAACGGATTTTGCACCAGGATAGTATCTTCGCGTTCCGGGCTGGTGGAAAGCAGCGCAACCGGACATCCCACCAATTCCTCGATCCGCCGGACATATTTGATGGCCTGCGCCGGCAGGTCGGCCCAGGACCGCGCATTGGCGGTCGGCTCCTTCCAGCCTTCGATGGTCTCGTAGATCGGCTCGACCCGGCTTTGCGCGCCCTCGCCGGCCGGGAAATGGTCGATCTCCTTGCCGTCGAGCTTGTAGCCGGTGCAGACCTCGATCGAATCGAAGCCGTCGAGGATGTCGAGCTTGGTCAGCGCGAGGCCATTGATGCCGCAGGTCCGGACCGCCTGGCGGACCAGCACGGCGTCGAACCAGCCGCAGCGGCGCGGGCGGCCGGTATTGGTGCCGAACTCGCGGCCGCGCTCGCCGATCTTGCGGCCGATCTCGTTGTCCTGTTCGGTCGGGAACGGGCCCTGGCCGACGCGGGTCGTGTAGGCCTTGCACAGGCCGAGCACGTAGCCGACCGCGCCCGGTCCGAGGCCGGCGCCGGTTGCGGCCTGGGCCGCCACCGTGTTGGACGAGGTGACGTAGGGATAGGTGCCGTGGTCGACGTCGAGCAGCGCGCCTTGCGCGCCCTCGAACAGCATGCGCTTGCCGGCGCGCCGCTCGATATCGAGCAGCCGCCAGACCGTCTCGGCGTAGGGCAGCAGCTGCGGCGCCATCGCCATCAGCTCCTTCAGGATCACGGCGCTGTCGAATTCCGGCAGGTTGAGGCCGCGGCGCAGCGCGTTGTGGTGCGCCAGCAGGCGGTCGATCTTGTGCGGCAGCGTCTGATGATCGGCGAGATCCATCAGGCGGATGGCGCGGCGGCCGACCTTGTCTTCATAGGCCGGGCCGATGCCGCGGCGCGTGGTGCCGATCGCAGTCGCGGCGCTGGCGGATTCGCGGTGCGCGTCGAGCTCGCGGTGCAGCGGCAGGATCAACGTGACGTTTTCCGCGACACGCAGGTTGTCGGGGCTGACATCGACCCCCTGCGACCTGAGCCTGGCGACCTCGTCGAGGAAGGCGGCGGGGTCGAACACCACGCCGTTGCCGATCACCGACAGCTTGCCCTCGCGCAGCACGCCGGAGGGCAGGAGCGCGAGCTTGTAGGTCTTGCCGTTGATCACCAGCGTGTGGCCGGCATTATGGCCGCCCTGGAAGCGGACGACGATATCCGCCTGCTCCGACAACCAGTCGACGATCTTGCCCTTCCCTTCGTCGCCCCATTGGGCGCCGACGACGACAACATTGGCCATTCGCGGGTAATCCTGTTCAATCTGTCTCTAGAAGGCATGATCCTCGCGGAAAACCGGTGTCCACTCTTCCGGGATCATGCCTGCGCCCAGCCCAATCGGCGGCCGGAGCCGCCCGCACGCAAGGCAGCCAACCGGATAAAGGAAGCAGCCCCTCTAGGCAAGCAAGAACGGGGCTTTTTCGGGGTCCAACGTCCGGTCCAAGCCCTTGATATCCGCGGAAAATCCCGACCCTTGCGGGCCGGCGCAGGCGGCTTCGACCAAAGCGTGAGAGGCCGCCTTCGCCGCTGGCATGGTCGCGATGCGTCCGCCCCCGTTGCTGCAACCTCGTTTTCCGTGTCTTTGGACCTGCCGGGTGGATCAGCCGGCCCGGACCTCGCCGGGCCGGAGGGCTCGGCGTACTCGACGCGGGGCCCAACCATCACAATGTCCGCCACCGGCCACACCACGCGCGCGGAAACATCCGGCCACAGCTGGATCGCCAACCAGCCTTACCTGCTGCTCAGCATCACGGCGCTGTGCTGGGCCGGCAACGCCATCGTCGGGCGGCTCGCCGCCGGCCACATTCCGCCGGTCACGCTGTCGTTCCTGCGCTGGTTCTTCGCCTTCCTGCTGGTGCTGCCGTTCGCCTGGAAGCACCTCGTGCAGGACTGGCCGGCGATCCGCGGCAAGCTCGGGCTGATGGTCACGCTCTCGGTCACCGGCATCGGTGCCTTCAACACGCTGCAATATTGGGCCCTGGAGCACACCCAGGCGCTCAACACGCTGCTGCTGCAATCGGCGGCGCCGCTGCTGGTGGCGCTGTGGTCGCTAGTCATCCTCGGCATCCATCTCACCGCGGCGCAGGCCTTCGGCGTGCTGCTGTCGATGTGCGGCGTGCTGACCATCCTGCTGCACGGTGATTTCACCACGCTGTCGAGCATCGACTTCAACAAGGGCGACCTGATCTTCCTGCTCGCACTCCTGATCTTCGCGCTCTATTCGGTGCTGTCATTGAAGCGGCCGCCGATGCACGGCCTCTCGTTCCTCGCCTTCACCTTCGGCTGCGGCGCCGCCTGCCTCATTCCGCTGGAGATCTGGGAACTGTCGGCACGCCCGGTGATGAAGCTCGACGGGCCGAACCTCTTGACCCTGTTCTACGTCGCCGTCTTCCCCTCGGCGCTCGCCTATCTCTGCTTCAATCGCGGCGTGCGCCTGATCGGCGCCAACCGCACCGCGCCGTTCTTCCACGTCGTGCCGGTGTTCGGCTCGATCATGGCGATGGTGTTTCTGGGCGAGCACCCGCAGGTGTTCCACTTCATCGGCTTTGCACTGGTGCTGTCGGGCGTGTTCGCGGCGTCAAGGAAGCAGGCGACGTAACTCGCCCTCGTAGGGTGGGCAAAGCGAAGCGTGCCCACGGCTTCTGCTGTGCGGGGTCATGGTGGGCACGGCGCAAGTGCGCCTTTGCCCACCCTACGAGTCTGCCCGCCTTCAACTTCGATGTGCGAATGCCGTAGCCTCCAAGGGAGGGCAAGCAAGGGTGCCCCGCTACTTCGTCCTGAACTTGCTATAGGCCTCGCTCGTCGCGATGATCACGTGCTCGGCGCAGCCGTTGACGCGATGCGGATCGGCTTCGCGCTCGTAGGCTTCCGAGGTCATCATGTCGAGAAAGGCCGAGACGGACGGGTATTGGACCAGCGCAACGAAGTCCCAATCGTTGCCCGCGTGAGGACCAAGCGCGACCGCCTGGGCTTCACCGGTCCAGAGCAGCGTGCCGCCGCGCGCCTTGATCATCGGCACCGCGATCGCGCTGTAGCGCAAATATGCGTCCCAGCCCGACCCGTTGCCGTCGCGCGAGCGCGCGTGGAAGCGCATCAGGTTCAGCATCACCACCGGCGCATTCGGATCGAGCCGCTCCAGACCCTCGATGTTCAACATATTGACCGCCAATGGCACCTCCTTAAGGCTCGGCTGCATTGTAGCATTGCGGCGCTGTGACTTGTGCCACGACGCCGATCCGGCGCAAGCTTGCACAAAACGCCCATGACAATTGCTTCGCCCGCGCCACCGGCCGCCAATCCGGCCAGCTGGCTCAACAACCAACCTTATCTGCTGCTCAGCCTGAGCTCGCTGTTCTGGGCCGGCAACATCGTGCTCGCGCGCCATGTCGGGGCGCATGTTCCGCCGCTGACGATCACCACCATCCGCTGGTTCGGCGTGTTCCTGATCCTGTTGCCGTTCGCCTGGCCGCATCTGAAGCGCGATTGGCCTGCCTTGCGCAAGAGCCTGGCCCTGATGCTGTTCCTGTCGCTGGTCGGCTTCGCCTTCAACAACGCGATCTCGTACTGGGCGCTGCAATACACCGAGGCGCTGAACGCGCTGCTGATCCAGTCGGCGGGTCCGCTGTTCGTGGCGCTGTGGTCGCTGGTGCTGTTCGGCGTGCGGCTCACCGGCGCGCAGCTCGGCGGCATCGCGATCTCGCTGCTCGGCGTGCTGATCATCATCCTGCGCGGCGATCTCGCGGCGCTGGCAAGCATCAGCTTCAACAGGGGCGACATCATGTTCGCCTCCTCGCTGGTGGCGTTCGGGCTCTATTCGGCCTTCATCCCGCGCCGGCCGAAGATCCACCAGCTCTCGTTCCTGTCCTTCACCACCTGCTGCGGCGCGACGATGCTGCTGCCGACGGCGATCTGGGAGGCGGCAAGCGGGGCCGTGCTGCAATTCGACGCGATCACGCTGGCGACGCTGGGCTACATCCTGATCTTTCCCTCCACCCTCGCCTATCTCTTCTTCAACCGCGGCGTGGCGCTGATCGGGCCGAACCGGGCGGCGCCGTTCTTCCATCTGGTGCCGGTGTTCGGCTCGGCGCTGGCGATCCTGCTGCTGGGTGAAAAGCTCCAGCCGTTCCACCTGATCGGTTACGCCCTGGTGCTCGCCGGCGTCGTGCTTGCATCGCGCCGGGGCTCGGCGATGAAGTAATTCCGCGCGACGGACGCGGTCACGACCTATAGCCATCTTCCGATTCCCCTTTGGACAAGCTAGGTTCCCCGCCAACCAAAAAGAGGGAACGACCAGACATGATTTCAGGGCTGATCCGAAAGCTGCGGACCGTCGCCGCGGCCGCGCTGTGCCTCACGGCAGCATCCACCGCTCACGCCGACACCTATCCCAGCCGCAACATCACGCTGGTGCTGCCGTTCGCGGCGGGCAGCGGCACCGACACCACGACGCGGCTGATCTCGCAGCATCTGTCGCAGGCGCTCGGCGTTCCCATCGTGATCGAGAACAAGGCGGGAGCCAACGGCATGCTGGCCGCGACCTATGTCGCGAAGGCTGCTCCCGACGGCTACACGCTGCTGGTGACCACCAACACCACGCATTCGGCCAATCCCTATCTGCTCAAGAGCCTCACTTACGATCCGGTCAAGGATTTCACCCCGATCGCCCGCACCGGCGATCTGCCCTTCATGCTGGTCATCAATCCCGAAGTGCCGGCCAAGACGGTCGGAGAGCTGGTGGCCTACGGCAAGGCCAATCCGGGCAAGCTGAGCTACGCCTCCGGCTCGTCCTCGGCGATCGTGTCGGGCGCGACCTTCGCGCACAATGCCGGGCTCGACCTGCTGCACGTGCCCTACAAGAGCTCGCCGCCGGCGCTCAACGACGTCATGGGCGGCCGCGTCTCGATGATGTTCGTCGACATCCTGACCGGCCTGCCCCACGTCAACGGCAACGCCCTGCGCGCGCTCGCCGTCACCACCAAGGGCCGCTCGCCGCTGGTGCCGCATCTGCCCTCGATGCAGGAGGCCGGCGTGTCGGACTTCGACATCTCGTCCTGGCAAGGCTATTTCGGCCCCGCCGGCATGTCGAAGGAAATCGTGACGCGGCTCAACACCGAGATCCGCAAGATCATCGAGAATCCGGAGGTCAAGGCCAAGCTCGCCACGCTCGGCATGGACGCCTTCTCCGGCACGCCGGAGCAGCTCGGCACTTTCGTGAACGAGCAGCTGGTGCTGTGGGAGAAGCTGATCACCAACGCGAAGATCGAGAAGCAGTAGCGCGGTCTCGTAGGGTGGGCAAAGCGTAGCGTGCCCACCGATATCTCGACGAGCTCAAAAAAGAGAAGGTGGGCACGACGCTTCGCGTCTTTGCCCACCCTACTAATTCAGCGCAAGAATTTACGCCGCGCGGACCTTGGCGAGGAAGCCATCCACGGCATTGCGCAGCGCGCCGGACTGATTGTCCAGCTCGCGGGCGTTGCTGAGCACGTCGCCAGCCGCCGCTCCGGTCGCTTCCGCGGCCGAGGTGACGCTGCCGATATTGGCGTTGATCTCGCTCGAGCCGGCGGCGACCGACTGGATGTTGCGGGCGATCTCGCGCGTCGCCTCGCCCTGCTGCTCGATCGAGGCGGAAATGCCGGCGGTGATCTCGCTCATCTCCGCGATGGTCTGGGTGATGCCGGAGATGGCCGCCACCGCGTCGCTGGTCGAGGTCTGCATCGCCGCGACCTGGGCGGAGATCTCTTCGGTTGCCTTCGCGGTCTGGTTGGCGAGCGCCTTGACCTCGGAGGCGACCACGGCGAAGCCGCGGCCGGACTCGCCGGCCCGCGCCGCCTCGATGGTGGCGTTGAGCGCGAGCAAATTGGTCTGCGCCGCGATCGAGTGAATGAGCTTGACCACCTCGCCGATCTTCTCGGCTCCGGTGGAGAGCTCCTGCACCGTGGCGTTGGTGCGCTCGGCATCGGTGACGGCACGGCTCGCCACTTCAGTCGAGCGCGTGACCTGGCGGGAAATTTCCGCAACCGAGCTCGACAGCTCTTCGGCGGCGGCCGCAACGGTGCCGACATTGCCGGACGCCTTCTGCGAGGCGGCACCGACGGTCGCCGCGCGCGAAGAGGCGTCGCTGGCGGTCGCGGTCATCGATTGCGCCGTGATCTGCATGCCGGCTGCGGCCGAAGAGACCGAGCGGACGATGCCGTTGACGCTGCGCTCGAAGTCGTTGGCGATCTCCTCCATGGCGCTGCGGCGTTCCGTCGCGGCGCGTTCCTTGGCGTCCGCCTCGGTGCTCTCGAGGTCGCGGATGCGCACCGCGTTGTCCTTGAAGATCTGGACGGTCGCCGCCATCGCGCCGACCTCGTCGCCGCGTCCGACGCCGGGGATTTCGCCTTCGAGCTTGCCGTCGGCGAGATCCTTCATGCGGGTGCCGAGCCGGGCGAGCGGAGCACTGATGCTGCGGCCGATCAGCCAGGCGACGCTGCCGGCAACGATGACGATGCCGAGCATGGCAAGGCCGAGCAGCCAGTAGACCGGGCCCATCTTGGCTTCGATGTCGTCGAGATAGGCGCCGGTGCCGAGATACATGTCGAAGCCGGGCACCGCGACGGCGTAACCGATCTTGCGGATCGGGGTTTCCTGGCCGGGCTTCATATATTCATAGTGAAGCAGAATCTCGCCGTTGGCCTTGACGCCGTTCATCAATTCCAGCGACAGCTTGCGGCCGTTGGTCACGACCTCCATTCGGTTGGTGCCGATCACCTTCGGATCGGGCGCAAGCTGGGTGAGACCGTCATACGACGTGCCGAACAGGTAGCCGGCACCCTTGTCGTAGGTCATCGCGTTGCCGTAGCGGCGAAGCTCGGCCATCGCGGCGTCCTTCGTCATCTCGCCGGCATCGACGCGCTTCTTCAACGCGGCGGCAAAGTTGCGCGCCAGCTCGACGATCGCCTTGGCCTGGTCGATGCGCGCATTCACCATCTCGCGCTTCATCAGGTAGCCGGCGAGAACTCCGGAGATGCAGAGGCCGAACAGCGTGACGCCGACGAGAATGCCAAGCTTCGGCGCGATCTTCAGATTGCTCAACTTCACGGGTTAGCTCCGGCAATATTGGTACGGGCGCACGACGAGATCGCTCAAATTCGAATCAAGGTTTAGTGGCGGAGCCCTTAGCAAGTTGCTTACGTACCTCCGTAAAAGCCCCGACCTTTGCCCGGAAAGGCGGAAAGATACCTCGCTCGCGACAACCAGGAATTGTACGCACCCGCCCCGATTTCGCGTAAAAGACGCAAAGGCCCGTCGCGAAGGCGGGCCACGACAAGAAACCAATCGGGAGCAGAGAATGCCGAAATACAGGGTGGTGACGCCGAAGGGCGCGAGCTTCACGGTCGCGGGCAGCGATTATTCCTATGAGCGCGAGGCGCTCGATCCGATCGATGCCGAGATCATCGAGGCGCCCGCCGACGAGGCCGGGTTCATCGCCGCCGCGAAAAATGCCGACGCGATCTACGCCAAAGGCATCCCGATCACCAAGTCGATCATCGACGCACTCGAGAGCTGCAAGGTCATCACGCTCGGCTCGGTCGGCGTCGACAGTGTCGACGTCAAGGCCGCCACTGCCCGCGGCATTCCGGTCACCAACATCCCCGACACGTTCATCGAGGAGGTCGCCGACCACGCCATGATGCTGTTGCTCGCGGGCTTCCGCCGCCTGATCGAGCAGGACCGCATGGTGCGCGACGGCCGCTGGGCCGAGGGCCGGCCGGCGCTGCTCAAGATCCCGAGGCTGATGGGCCAGACGCTCGGCTTCATCTCGTTCGGCCGCGTCGCGCGTGCGGTTGCGAAACGCGCAGCGCCCTTCGGCCTGCGCATGATGGCCTACGATCCCTTCATCCAGGAAACGCTGATGTACGACCACGGCGTGATTCCGGCGACGCTGAACGAGGTGCTGTCGCAATCCGACTTCGTCTCGATGCATGCCCCTGCACGGCCCGAGGTGCACCACATGCTGACCGGGAAGCACTTCCGGCAGATGAAGAAAGGCTCGATCTTCATCAACACCGGCCGCGGCGCCACCGTGGACGAGGAGAGCCTGATCAAGGCGCTGCAGGAGGGCTGGATCGCGCACGCCGCCCTCGACGTGCTGGAAAAGGAGCCGCCATCGCACAACAATCCCCTGCTCGGCATGGAGAACGTGACCCTGACCGCCCATGTCGCCTCGGCCTCGGCACGGTTCGACGAGGCGCGCAAGCGGCGGGTGGGCTACGAATTGTCACTGGTGCTTCAGGGCATGTGGCCGGTAAGCTGTGTCAATCCGTCGGTGCTGCAGAACACCGCGCTCCGCCGCTGGCAGCCCGTCAGCATGGATCGCGGACCGAACAGCTAGGCGGCCGGCGCAACAGCGCCCACGACCGAAACGGCCCTTCACCGGCGATCAACGCCGGGAAGGGAGACATCATAGGGAGGAACTGATGAGGAACGACATCACACGTCGTGATGCCTTGGCGCTGGGCCTGTCCGCTGCAACGCTCGCGGCCACCGGTGCTGCAGCGCAAACATCGAATATCAAGGCCGCCGACGTCCCGGCACCCAAGCTCGACATCGAAAAGGGCGCGTCCTTGCGCATGCTGCGCCCGGTGCGTTTCGTCCAGGCGGACGAGGACGTGTTCCGCGCCAATGCCGCAAAGTTCACCAAGGACACCGGGGTCGAGGTCAAGGTCGACTTCGTCGGCTGGGAAGACATCAACCAGCAGACCGCGGTGACCTCGAATTCCGGCGCCGGCCCCGACATCATCATCGGCTTCTCCGACGCGCCCCATATCTACATCGACAAGCTTATCGAGCTCACCGACGTCGCCGACTATCTCGGCAAGAAGTATGGCGGCTGGCAGACTCTTGCGAAGACCTATGGAAAGAAGGCTAAGAGCGACACGTGGATCGGGCTGCCGTTCGGCGCCACAGCTGGCCCCCTGATCTATCGCAAGTCCATTCTTAAATCAGTCGGGTTCGACAAGGCTCCGGAAGATCCAGCCGGCTTCCTCGATCTCTGCAAGAAGCTTCAGCAGGCGGGCAAGCCAGCCGGCTTCGCACTGGGCAACGCGGTGGGCGATGGAAACGGCTTTGCGGACTGGATGATGTGGGCGCACAACGCGGCGTTGCTGGACGAGGAGGGCAATGTCACAATCAACAGCAAGGAGACGATCGCGGCACTGAACTTCGTGAAGCAGCTTTACCCGACCTTCATCGCCGGCACACCGTCCTGGAACGATGTCAGCAACAATCGCGCCTATTCCTCCCAGGAAATCGCGCTGACGGCAAACGGGGTGTCCTTGTACTTCTCGTTGAAGAACGATCCGGCGACCGCCGCCATCGCCGAAGATTCGGAACATCAGTTGTTGCCGAAGTTCTTTGCGCCGGCCCCGCCGATGTCTGGCCTAACGCTAAACGCAATGGTGTTCAAGCACAGCCCTTACCCGAACGCAGCGAAGGCATTTCTGCGATTCATGCTAGAGAAGGAACAGTACGAGCCCTGGCTCAACGCCAATAGCGGCTACTGGTCGCAGCCGCTCGCCGCCTATGCCGATGCAGCAGTGTGGTCAGGTGATCCGAAGGTCGCAATCTTCAAGAACACCATGAACAACGGCTACTACGCCGGCTATAAAGGTCCGATCTCGACGGCCACCGGTGCGGTGCGGGCGGACTATGTCACGGTTCAGATGTTCGCGTCCGTCGCCACCGGCGCGGCCACGCCGGAGGCCGCGGCCGCCGAAGCCGAGCAGCGCTGCAAGCGCTACTTCCGGCGGCAGAAGTGACGGCCGATAGGCCGTCATTGCGAGGAGCCCTTGCGACGAAGCAATCCAGACTTTCACCGCGGAAGCAGACTGGATTGCTTCGCTTCGCTCGCAATGACGGCGTGTTGAATTTCAAGAACAGGACAACACACTAATGTCCGTGACCACCCTTTCCTCTCCCGCGCTGGCGCAGCGGCAGCCGAACTGGATCGTGCGGCTGTTCGACTACAAGCCGTTCCTGATCGCGATGTGCCTCGCGCCCGCGCTCGGGCTGCTCTCGGTGTTCCTGACCTACCCGCTCGGGCTCGGCATCTGGCTCGCCTTCACCGACACCACGATCGGCCGGCGCGGCATCTTCGTCGGTCTCGAGAACTTCCAGTACCTGCTCACCGATCCCTTGTGGTGGAACGCGGTGTTCTACAGCGTTTTCTACACGGGAGTGGCGACCTTCGGGAAATTCGCGCTCGGCTTCTGGCTCGCCCTGCTGCTCAACAACCATTTCCCGTTCAAGAGCCTGCTGCGCGCCATCGTGCTGCTGCCCTGGATCGTCCCGACAGTGCTCTCGGCGCTGGCGTTCTGGTGGATCTACGATCCGCAGTTCTCGATCATCTCCTACCTCCTGGTCGACGTTCTGCACTGGAAGTCGAGCAATATCGACTTCCTCGGCTCGCCCTGGCCGGCGCGGTTCTCGCTGATCGCCGCCAACATCTGGCGCGGCATTCCCTTCGTCGCGATCTCGCTGCTGGCTGGCTTGCAGACCATCTCGCCCTCGCTCTACGAAGCCGCGATGCTGGACGGGGCCAGCGCCTGGCAGCGCTTCCGCTACATCACCTTCCCGATGATGATGCCGATCCTCGCCATCGTCATGACCTTCTCGATCATCTTCACCTTCACCGACTTCCAGCTGGTCTACGCGATCACCCGCGGCGGCCCGGTGAACTCGACCCATCTCTTGGCGACGCTGGCGTTCCAGCGCGGCATCGCCGGCGGCGAGCTCGGGGAAGGCGCGGCGATCGCAGTGTCGATGATCCCGTTCCTGGTGTTCGCGACGCTGTTCTCCTATTTCGGCCTGGCGCGCCGCAAATGGCAGCAGGGAGAGGCCAATGACTGACACCGTCGCACAGCCGACTGTCGCCGACGCGAAGGCGCCACCCGACACCATGGCCTGGGATTCCGGGCTGCGGCGGCTGATGATGATCTACCTGCCGCTCGGCTGCTTCGTGCTGATTCTGCTGTTTCCGTTCTACTGGATGGCGATCACCTCGTTCAAGCCGAACGCGGAACTGATGAACTACCGGGACAACAACCCGTTCTGGATCTCCTCGCCGACGCTGGCGCACATCAAGCATCTGTTGTTCAACACCTCCTATCCGCAATGGCTGAAGACGACGATGCTGGTCGCGATCGGCTCGACCACGCTGTCGCTGATCGCGAGCACGCTGGCGGCCTACGCGATCGAGCGCCTGCGCTTCCGCGGCAGTCCCTATGTCGGTCTCGGCATTTATCTCGCCTATCTCGTGCCGCCGTCGATCCTGTTCATTCCGCTCGCGACCGTCGTGGTGCAG
Organism: Bradyrhizobium sp. CCBAU 11357; assembly: GCF_028128865.1. NCBI lineage: Bacteria > Pseudomonadati > Pseudomonadota > Alphaproteobacteria > Hyphomicrobiales > Nitrobacteraceae > Bradyrhizobium > Bradyrhizobium sp. CCBAU 11357. Next base: position 11,785 of record NZ_LBJW01000099.1, read on the forward strand.
TTCGGCCTGTTCGACTCGCCCCTGGCCCTGATCCTGGTCTATCCGACCTTCCTGGTGCCGTTCTGCACCTGGCTCCTGATCGGCTATTTCAAGTCGATTCCTTACGAGCTCGAGGAATGTGCGCTGGTCGACGGCGCGACGCGCCTGCAGATCCTGCGCCGGATCACGCTGCCGCTCGCGGTGCCCGGGCTGATCTCGGCCGGCATCTTCTCCTTCACGCTGTCCTGGAACGAGTTCATTTACGCGCTCGCCTTCATCCAGAGCGGCGCCAACAAGACGGTGCCGGTCGCGATCCTGACCGAGCTCGTCACCGGCGACGTCTATCAATGGGGTGCGCTGATGGCGGGATCGCTGCTCGGCTCGTTGCCGGTCGCGATCTTCTACTCGCTGTTCGTGGATTATTACGTGTCGTCGCTGACGGGTGCGGTAAAGGAGTAGACGAAGCTGCGGCCTTTGGCCCGGCTTCACAATCCTGCAACATGCGATCCGCATAAGCGTTGCGTCCGCCAACAGGAGACGCACATGCGCGCGACTTTTCTTTGCACCGTCGCCACGATCATTCTCACCGCGAGCACCGCGCTCGCGCAGAGCGAGGGCGAATTCCCCGCCAAGCTCGCCGGCCACGTGGTGATGCCGGCCGAAACGTTCATCGAGGCGCCGGCCGATGCCCCCGCCGATCTCAAGACGGCGGGCAAATATACCACCGGCAAGCGGGTCGACGCGCCCGGCACCGTCATGGGCAAGTCCTTTGAACGTCCGACCGGCGTGTCGCTGCCGTTCAAGGGCCAGCCGCTGCAGGGCCATTCCGGCATCAAGACCATGCCCGACGGCACGTTCTGGGTCCTCACCGACAACGGCATGGGCGCGCGCGCCAACTCGCCGGATTCGATGCTGTACCTCAACCGCTACAAGATGGATTGGGCCAGCGGCAAGATCGAGCGGCTGGAGACCATCTTCCTGCACGATCCCGACAGACGCGTGCCGTTCCGCATCGTCCATGAGGACACCCAGAAGCGCTATCTCACCGGCTCCGACTTCGACACCGAAGGTTTCCAGATCGTCGGCGACACCTTCTGGATCGGTGACGAATTCGGCCCCTATATCCTGAAGGCGGACAAGTCAGGCAAAATCCTCGGCGTGTTCGACACGGTGGCCGACGGCAAGCCGGTGCGCTCGCCCGACAATTGGGCGGTGGGAACGCCGGCCGCGCCGGGCGCGACCTACACCAACGTCAATCTCCGCCGCTCCAAGGGCTATGAGGGCTTCGCCGCGTCGAAGGACGGCAAGTTCCTCTACGGCCTGCTCGAGGGACCGCTGTGGGATGCCGAGAGGAAGGACTGGGAGAAGGTCGACGGCAAGGAAGCCTCCCGCATCCTCGAATTCGACGTCGCCGCGGAGAAATTCACCGGCCGCTATTGGCAATATGTGTTCGAGCAGAACGGCAACGCCATCGGCGACTTCAACATGATCGACCAGGCCTCCGGCCTCGTCATCGAGCGCGACAACGGCGAAGGCACGGCCGACAAGGCCTGCCCGCAAGGCCAGCGCGGCGAGAACTGCTTCCCCGACCTCGCCAAGTTCAAGCGCGTCTACAAGATCGAGCTGACCGACGCCAATGTCGGCAAGCCCGTGCGCAAGATCGGCTATGTCGACCTGATGAAGATCAGGGATCCCGACAAGAAGGCGCGCAAGCCGCTCAACGAGGGCGTCTACACCTTCCCGTTCTTCACCATCGAGAACGTCGATCGCGTCGACGACACTCACATCATCGTCGGCAACGACAACAACCTGCCGTTCTCCTCCAGCCGCGATCCCAACAAGGCCGACGACAACGAATTCGTGCTGCTCGAGGTCGCGGATTTCCTCAAGGCGAAGTGAGCGCCCAACCCTCATTGTCATCGCCCGGCTTGACCGGGCGATCCAGTACGCCGCAGTAGTCCTGATGAATCTCGCTGCCTCTGGAATACTGGATGCCCCGCCTTCGCGGGGCATGACACCGAGGGCTACCTCACCGTAAATGCCACCGGAATCGTGAAACTCATCGCGCGGTTCTTGATCTCATCCGGGATCGGCGGGAACGGCGAGGCCTGGCGGAGCATGGACATCGCCTGGGCGTCGAAGGCAGCGACGCCGGACGAGCCACCGAGGCGGCTCGACGTCACCTGCCCGCCGCGGCTGATGGTGAAGCTGAGGCTTGCAACGCCGCGCTGGCCGCCGCCGCCGGCCGGATAGGAGTGGAAGCGCATCAGATGCGCGCGGACGCGTTGGTTGTAGGATGCGACCGCGGCGGCCGTCGCGCCCGCACTCATGGCGGATGCCATGGGCGCCTCGCGCTCGGCGCGCGGCGGTGCGCTGGTGCGCGGCGCCGGAATTGCGTCCGACGGCTTCCTTGCCTCGCGCCGAACCACCTTCGGCGTCTCCTGCGCGGGCCTTTCGACCGGCACGATTTTCGCCGGCTCGGGCCTGGCGGGTGTCGGCTCGAGCTTCTGCTCCGGCGGCGCGATCACCTCCGGCCTTTCCTGCGGTGGCGTCGGCGCGATGGTCTCCTCGACGGCCTGCTGCTGCACCGGCTCCGGCGGCGAGGCATCCGCCTCCTGCATCAGCGGCCCCGGCGCGACGTCGTCCAGCGTTGGCTGCGGCGCCGATGTCACTGGCGACATGTCGACCATGATCGCGGGCAGGCTGACGCCCTGCTCGGGCTGCGTCCTGAGCCAGCTCATTGCAAGCAGCGCGGCGGCGACATGCAGCGCCACGATCACGCCCGCCGACAGGCCCCAGCGCGCGCCGTCGCGCTCGCCGAGCGGGTCGTGCAGGGCGAAGGCGTTCGCGGCCATCAGCTGCGTCCGTCGAGGCCGACGAGGGCGACCTTGAGATAGCCGGCGTTGCGCAAGGTGTTCATCACCTCCATCAACTCGCCATAGGAGACGGCTTTGTCGGCGCGCAGATAGATGCGCTCGTCCTTGCGGCCCTTGGTGGCGGCATCGAGCGAGGTGCTGAGCACGTCGCGAGCGACGACATCCTCACCCACCGCGATCGAAAGGTCCGGCTTGACCGTGACGAAGACCGGCTTGTCGGGCCGCGGTGCCGGCTCGGCCGCCGTTGCCGGCAGATCGACGCCGATGTCGACGGTGGCAAGTGGCGCCGCCACCATGAAGATGATCAGGAGCACGAGCATCACGTCGATGAACGGCGTGACGTTGATCTCGTGCGTGACCTCGAGCTCGCCGGCATCGCCGCGCGAGCCGAGCTTCGATGTCCCGAGCCTGGCGGCCATGCCCTACTCCGCCGCTCGCGCCAGACGGAAATGGCCGTGGTCGCGCTGGCGGCTCACCAGCAGCATGAGCTGCGCCGAGGCGTCGCCGAGCAAAGCGCGGTAATTGGCGATGCCGCGGACGAGGTGATTGTAGATCACCACCGCCGGAATCGCGGCGACGAGACCGAGCGCGGTCGCGAGCAACGCTTCGGCGACGCCGGGCGCGACCACCGCAAGACTGGTGGTGTGGCTCTCGGAGATGCCGATGAAGGAGTTCATGATGCCCCAGACGGTGCCGAACAGGCCGACGAACGGCGCGATGGCGCCGATGGTCGCGAGCACGCCGGTGCCGCGTGCGATCTGCCGGGACATCGCCGCCTCGACCCGTTCCAGCCGCAACGCGATGCGCTCCTGCAGGCCGTCATCGACGATGCCGCCGGAGAGCTCGGCCTCTCTGGCGCAGGACTGGATCAGCTGAGCGACCGCGTCGCGCGCGTCGCCGGTCCGTGCGCATGCTTCGGCCAGCGTCATGTTGCCCTCGAGGGCACGTGTCCGCTGCACGGCGAGCGAGGCCTTGCGGCGCAGCTCGACGGACTTGGCGAGCCACACCGTCCATGTCACCAGCGAGGCGATGGCGAGGCCGACCATCACGACCTTCACGACGATGTCGGCACCGAGAAACATGCCCCAAGGCGACAGATTGCGCGGCAACAGCGCCGCGTCGATCGCGAAGGCCGGAGCCGGCGCGAGCGCCAGCGCGATTGCTGGGATCACATGCCGAAGCCTGGACTTGCTCTGCATCCTGATCTCCCCAGGTCGAAGCAAACTAGAGTGCGGGCGCGATCCGGTCGGCAAGCTGCCGGAACCGTGCCAGCTGATCCGCCCGCAGCGCCCTGGTCTCGTCGCGGCCGACGAAGACCTTGAACATGATGCCGCCGTCGGCGTTCACGAAGGCGACGAAGGCCGAAACCTTGCCCATGAAGGGCCGCTCGACGAAGGCAATTCCAGCGCAGCGCTCGTGGCGGAGATGGCCGTGCAGGCCCTTCGGCTGCATCAGGTTGAAATAGCCGCGGCCGACCTCGCCCGCTGGGATCGATCCCGTGAACTCGAAGATCGCGTCATCGGTGTGCACGATCAGCGTCACCTCGCCCCATTCCGAAATGTCCTGCATGGCGGCGGCGAAATGCTCGCCGCCTCCCATGCGCACCATGGACGGCGGCAGCGCCTCGATCACCGCGCGCGGGGTGACCTTGCGCTCGCGCGCAACGTCCTCGACCACCGCGCCGGGATTGTCGGCCATGTACGCCTTGAGATCGGCGAGTTCGGTGCTCAGCATGTCCGGCTTCCTTTCGTGATCGGCCGCGATCAGGCCGCCGCGCTCGCCTTGCGCTCGGTCATGATGACCTCGAAGCCTTCGAACTTCGGATGACCGAGATAGAGGCTCTCGCCGGTCTTGTTGTCGGCGCGCGCATGAGCGCGGCGGAATTCCTCCGAGCGCGTCCAGGCCTCGAAAGCCGCCTTGTCGACCCACACGGTATGCGAGGAATACAGCGTGTGGTCCTCGGCGACCGGCCCCTTGAGCAGATGGAATTCGACGAAGCCCGCCATGCTGCCGAGATAGGACTCCCGGGTCCGCCAGACGGTTTCGAACGCGGCTTCCGAGCCGGACTTCACCTGGAAACGATTCATGGCGATGAACATTCGACTTTTCTCCTGTGACTTGTAGATCGGCAATTGCCGATTGGATATTTCATAACGGATCGAAAGCCACGCTGACGCATCAGCGTGGCTTTCGAGATCAGCTGGGCATCCCTGGAGAGAACCTCCGGTCTCTCCCTCAGGTGCCGCCAAAGTGGTACTTGAGACCTCCCTTGATCACGAGCCCGGCACCGGCGCTCGCCCACTTCACGTCATTTTGCGTGTCGCCCGTGCTACCGACCGGAATGGCGTACGGCCGATAGTAGCGGTTGAAGAGGTTCTCGACCGAGAAGTTGAGCGTGAGATCGCGCGTCGGGTGATACTGCGCGTAAAGATTGACGAGATCGTACGAGGTCGCCGGCGTGTAGGTCCTGGGGATGTCGTAGTTGGCGATTGCCGACGTCCACATCATCGAAAGGATGAGGGTGCGGTCGAGCAGACGCACGCCGGCCGTCGTCGTGATCTTCTGCGGCGGAATGCTGTAGAGGCCGAAGCCGGTCTGGAGATTCTTTCCGCTCTGATAGGTCCCGGAGAGGCCGAAGAACCACAGGTTCGCGTCATACATCGCCTCGGCCTCGACGCCTTGAATGAGCGCGGACGCCACGTTCTGATACTGCAGGAACGGGAGCACCGTGATCGACGGTGCCGGTGGCGGCCCGGTCGGGACCACGAGCGGGTTTCCGTAAGCGACCTGATCGATGAAGTCGCTGATGTCGTTGCGGAACACGTTGATCTTGCCGCGCAGCGTGTCGCCCGCCGTGAACAGATCGTTCTTCTTGATGTTGAAGCCGATCTCCTTGTTCTTGCCGATCTCGGGGCGCAGGTTTGGATTGGGCACGAAGCAGAAGGTCGAATCCGCGCCCGGTCCCGGCGTGCCCGACGGACAACGGAAGAACGAGTCGTTGACCGTCGCGCCGGCATGTGGCCCGCTCACCAGCGTCTCCGTGATCGAGGGCGCCCGATAGCCTTCCGCGTAGCTGGCATAGGGGGTCACCACCGCGGTCGGAACGAGAGCAACGGTGATCTTCGGCGAGAGGCGATCGCCGCCCGACGACGACGACGCCGAGGAAAGCTGATAATTGTCGTAACGGAGCGCACCGATCACCTCGAGCATCGAGGTGTAGTTCGCCCTCCACTGCACGAAGCCGCCCGATACCGTGCGCTGACCGCCGGGGGTCGTGACCTCGGATGTACCGGTCCTGTCTTGAGATGACACCTTGTCCTGGAACGCATCCAGACCGTAAGTCACCGCGTGGCGCCAGCTTCCCGTTTCGAAGCGCGTCGTGTTGTGCACATCGATGCCGATTGTATCGAGCAGGTATCCGCGATTGCTCCCGATGCATCCCGAGACGGCGTTGCCGGGCACGCCGCCGCAATAAACGGAGGGCGTCGCAGTGGTGTGCCCGGTCTTGATCTGGTCGTTCTCGGTGCGATTCCAGTAGATCTTGGCATCCCAGTCGAACCACTGATCGTCCGGCTGCGAGTATTTCCAACCGAGCGTCGTGGTGTAATTCTTCACGTTGGACGCGTAGATGGACGTGCCGCTCAGGTTGTTTGTGCCGTTCGCATTGGTCGAATTGGGATCGCCCGCGCGCCGGGGCGGCTGGCCCACACTGAAGATGTCCTCCTGGAAGATGGTACCGAGCTTGACTTCGTGGCCGTCGGCCGGACGAATCGTCAGCTTGGCGATGCCGCTGCTCAGACGGTTGCCAGTGTTTGCGACCTCGAAGCCTGTACCGTCCTTGTAGCTCTCCTGAGTCGAATAGGTCCCCCCTGCGAATACGTCGACATTGGGGTTGACGTGAACACCGCCAAAGGCGGATCCGAGTGCACGTCCGTAGTTGCTGCCGAGGATGGTTTTCACGTCGACGCCCCAGCGCTCTCCCACGCGGACAACGTCCTCGATGTCCTTGGTGCGGAACGAGGCCACGCCGCCGATCGCACCGGAGCCGTAGATGCTCGCGGTCGGCCCGCGCACGATGTCGATGCCGCTGATCAATTCCGGATTGAGGAAGAACGAACCATTGGCGAAGTGGCCGGTGCGCTGGTAGTTCTGCCGCGCGCCGTCGACCACGACGGCAACGCGGCCGAAATCCTGGAGGCCGCGGATGTTGATCGAGGTGGCCGGATCATCGCCGCGATTCTGAACCCAGACGCCGGGCAAGTTGTATATGAGATCGCCGATGGTGCTGGCTTGGCGGGATTCGATCTGCTCGGACGACACGACGCTGACCGGCGCCAGCGCGTCGACGGCGCGCTCTTCCGTCTTGCTCGCCGCAGCCGTGATCGTGTCGAGCACCTGAACGGGTGCCGTGCTGCCAGCCTGGGCGCGCGCATTCAGAGCGTCAGGCGTCGGCTGCTGTGCGACTTGCGGCTTCGCAGGCTTGCGCTTGGCCTGTTTCGGTCGTTCGGAGGACGCGTTTTCACTCTGCGGCGATGCGGTCTGCGCGAGACTGCCTTCCGCCGTCATTGCCGCAATTGAAACCACCGACGCGCCCAAAATCAGGGCGCGCGAATACCTAGCCCCGTCAGCCATATCAGCCCCAGCTTGCACTTCACTTTAGTTTTTGATGTCGTCTGGCTGGCGTGCGCTCGCAACGCGAGCGACTGGCTGGCTGATTGTCTCGAGAGGCGGGCAAGTTCCCCGCTGCCAGAAATGGTTACGTGGCAACACTCTGACGGTCAATGACATCAGGTTGCAGTTTATATCGATTGTAAACTGCGAACGTTGGAATGCGCTTGGCGCCGCCTATACAAACGGGCGGTACTCCAAGTTCCGAAAGCGCATCACACCGACTATGTCAGCAACATCAGGAGACAGCAGCGGCAGCGCGGCAGGGCCGGCACAAAGCCCTTCTGCAACAACGCGAACGCTCACCATGCGCGGGAGCCGCATCGACAGCCGCGAGCTGTTTGCCGCCGAGCGCGAGATCATCATTGCGCATGGCGAGGACAGTTATCGTCTCCGCCTGACCTCGCAGAACAAGCTGATCCTGACGAAGTAATTGCAATGCCATTTTGCCGCACCCTCGCCAGTCTTCTGCTCTCCGGTGGAATCGCGTTCGCGTCTGCTGCGCACGCCGCGGGCATCACCGTGCACGACGCGCGCAATCGCGACGTCACTGTTGCCGATTTTGCCCGCACGGTGTCGATCGGCGGCGCCATCACCGAGATCCTCTATGCGCTAGGATTGGAAAGCCGGCTGGTCGGCGTCGACACAACGAGCCTTTATCCGGCGGCGGCGCTGCACGACAAACCCAATGTCGGCTATATGCGCCAGATCTCGGCCGAGGGCGTGCTCGGACTCAACCCGACGCTGATCCTGGCGATCCAGGGCTCGGGCCCGCGCGAGACGATGGACATCCTGGAGACGGCGAAAGTGCCGCTGGTGCTTGTGCCCGAGACCTTTTCCGAGGACGGCCTGATTGCGAAGATCAAGCTGGTCGGTCACGCCATGGGCGTCGATGCGCGTGCCGAATGTCTCAGCGCCGCGGTCGGCGCCGATCTTGCGCAGCTCCGCGCGCTGCGCGCCAAGGTGACGAAGCCGGTGCGCGTGATGTTCGTGATGTCGCTCCAGAACGGGCGGGCGATGGTGGCGGGCCACAAGACCGCGGCGGACGAGATCATCCAGCTGGCGGGCGCGGCCAACGCGGTCGACGATTACGACGGCTACAAGATCATCGGCGACGAGGCGATCGTGGCCGCAAAGCCCGATGTCGTGCTGTCGATCGAGCGCGGCAAGGAATCGCTGCAGGCCGATGCAGTCTACACGCACCCCGGCTTTGCGCTGACGCCGGTCGCGGCCAACAAAAGCTTCATCACCATGGATGGGCTCTATCTGCTCGGCTTCGGGCCGCGCACCGCGGCGGCGGCGCGCGATCTCTCGGTCAAGCTCTACCCGGCCCTGGCTGCGGGCGGCGCATTCACGTCGGCGCTGTCGACGGCGAATTGCCGGCAATGAGCGCGGCCGTCGGGTTCGAAGCACGGGGCCCGCGACGCAGCGCGGGACGGCGGGCCGCATCGTTCGCGATTCCCCTTCTGCTCGTGGTGCTGGTGATCACCGCAATCGCCGCCCTGACGGTCGGCGCCGCCGGCATCCCGCTCTCCCGGCTGCCTGCCGCGCTGGGCTTGGCCGGCGAAAGCACGGCCATGACGGCACGCGACCAGCTCGTTCTGTGGTCGATCCGCATTCCCCGGATCGCGGCGGCCGCGATGATCGGCGGCCTGCTTGCCGCGGCCGGCGCGATCATGCAGGGGCTGTTCCGCAACCCACTCGCCGATCCCGCCCTGGTCGGTGTCTCCAGCGGCGGCGCGCTCGCGGCCGCAAGCGCGATCGTCTTCACCGATTCCCGCTTCGGCGAGGCGCTGCGCTTTCTCCAGACCGAGCTGTTGCCGCTGGCGGCCTTCGCGGGCTCGCTGGCGACCACCGCAATCCTCTACGGCATCTCCAGCCGCTCGGGGCGCACCTCGATCGCGATCTTCCTGCTCGCCGGCGTCGCCATCACCGCGATCGCCAATGCGGGCATCGGGCTGCTGGTTTTCATCGCCGACGATCGCCAGCTGCGCGACATCACGTTCTGGATGCTGGGCTCGATGAGCGGCGCGACGTGGACCAAGACCGCCGTGCTCGCGCCGATCCTCATCGCCGGTCTAGCGGCCTGCGCCTTCATCGCCCGCGGTCTCGACCTGCTGGTGCTCGGCGAGGCCGACGCCTTTCACGGCGGCGTCGATGTCGAGCGCCTGAAGCGGATCTCGATCGTGATCGTCTCGGCCATGACCGGCGTCGCGGTGTCGATCAGCGGCGTCATCGGCTTCGTCGGCATCGTGGTGCCGCATCTGCTCCGTCTCGTCATCGGCCCGGCGCATCGCCTGCTGCTGCCAGCCTCGGTGCTATCAGGCGCGATCCTGATGGTCGGCGCCGACACGCTGGCACGCACCATCGTGGCGCCGGCGGAGATGCCGATCGGCATCCTGACCGCGGCCGTCGGCGCACCCGTCTTTCTCTTCATCCTGCTGCGGCAGCGCGGGCTCGCCGCGCTATGACCGCGGTGCTCGAGGCACGACACTTGGGCAAGCGCGCCGGCCGCGCGACATTGCTCGACGGCGTCGACCTGACGGTCGCGGCCGGCGAGATGGTCGCCATCATCGGCCCGAACGGCGCCGGCAAGTCGACGCTGCTGCGGCTGCTCTCCGGCGATCTCCGTCCGAGCGCCGGCGAGGTGCGGCTCAAGCAGCGCGACATCGGCAGCTTCACGCCGCGCGAGCTCGCCGCGCGCCGTGCCATGCTGTCCCAGCACATCAACGTCACCTTTCCCTTCACCGTCGAGGAGATCGTGCTGATGGGCGCGGGAGAGCGCAGCTTGCGCGAGGCTGGCCCGCTCGTCGATGCCGCGCTGGACGAGGTCGGCCTGTCGCATTTCCGCGAGCGGCAATTGCCGACGTTGTCAGGCGGCGAGCAGCAGCGCGCCCATTTCGCCCGCGTGCTGGTGCAGCTCGCCTGCGGCGAGGCCGAGCATGGTCCCGGCCTCCTCCTGCTGGACGAGCCGACCTCGAGCCTCGATCTGCGTCACCAGATCGACCTCGTCGAAGCGGCGCGCCGCCGAGCGGCTGCAGGCACCGCCGTGATCGCGATCCTGCACGATCTCAATCTCGCGATCCGCTTTGGCGACCGACTGGTCGTGCTGGCCGGCGGCAGGCTCGCCGCGGACGGCCCCCGCGCCGATGTCGTCACGCGCGAGAGGATCCGGGATATTTTCGAGATCGACGCGCTCGTGCATCAGGCTGACGGCGTGCCGTATGTGCTGCCACAGACGATGCGGGCGGTACACACTGGAATTTAGCCAATCCTGTTTCTGCAAAGACGGTGCGCTCCCTCCCCCGCTTGCGGGGGAGGGTTGGGGAGAGGGTGTCACCACAACGGGACAATCCCCTAGAGGTGAGAGCCCTCACCCCGGCCCTCTCCCGCAAGCGGGAGAGGGAGCGCACCTCCTTGTGACGCGGCCGGGGCTACCCCGCCGGCACGATCACCATGCTCTTGTCCTTCGGCCAGCGGACGCGCCAGGCGAAGTTGATGTCGCGGGCCTCGCCGGGCTTGGCGTCGAACGACCATTCCAGCACGCCGCGCTTGTCGCGGATGTTGGTTGCGGTCGGCTGGGTGCTCGAGGGCAGCAACTCGACGACGATGTCCTCATTCTCGCTGACCGGCAGCTGATCCTCGATCGCGACGCGAATCGGGAAATCATGGCCGTTGCGGATCGTGGTCTTGAACGAGCGCTCGTCGGTCTTCGACGTGGTGACCAAGAGGCCGGCCGAACCTTCGTTGCGCTTGAGCACGGCGCGCTCGATCTTGACCTTGTCGTCGGCGCCGAAACCGAGCCGCACGATGTCGTCCTTGGCGGACGCCGTGATCTTGCCGCGGCCGACGAAGGTACCGTCGCGGTAGATCGCGACCTTGCCCGGCAGCAGCGTCGTGTCGTCCGTCTGCTTGAAGCTGGCTTCGAGGAACGCGGTCGGATCCAGCACCGGCGCGGCGCGCACCGCGAGATCGGCGGGCACGTTCACCGAAGCGATGCGGAGGCTCTTGGCGCCCTCGGCGGCGCCGAGGCTGACGCGGCCGGGAATCCTGAAGGTCGCCTGGAAGTCGCCGATCTCGGCGATGGCCTGCTGTTCGTCCGCCCGCTCGCGCGACTCGGCCGCCTCTGCGATCTTGGCCATGGCGGGCGATTGCGCCTGGCGCGTCATTGGCGCGGGTCGCGCCAGATCGGAGACCGAACCTGCTGCCAGCGGCTTCGGCACTTGTGGATATTGCGCGATCAGCGAATGCAGCTCCGGCGCACTGCCGCCGCGGCTGATGCGCACGGTGGAGACGCCGAGCGTCACGTTCGACCAGTCCTCGCCGGTGGATTGCGTCACCTCGGCGCGACGAACCAGTTCGAGCTGCGGCTTGCGATCCTTGGCGCCGGTGTCGAGCCGGGCGTCGTAGAGCGGCACCCAGCGCGCGTTGCGCACGGCATAGGTCACGCGCAGTGTCGCCTTGGTCGCGGCGGCCGAGGCGACATCGATCCGCACTTCCAGCTTGCTCGGCGGCTTGGCCGAACGCTCGGCTTCCAATTCCGCGATCTGGCGGTCGAGCTCGCGCTGTTTTCGCGTCGCATCGCGAATTGCGCTGTCGGCGGTCGCGACCTCCTCGGCAATTGCGGCAAAGGCCGTGCGCCATTCGGCGATCGGGCGCGCCTCGCCCTTCTCGCCGAGGCCGGCCGGCGAAGCCTCTGCAAAATGCTGCGCGAACCTGCGCCGGGCATTGGCCGAGTCGATCGCACCCTGCAGATCGGCCCGTTGATCCCTCAGCGCTTCGATGCGCTTGTCGAGCTCGGGCTGGTTGACCGGCGGCGCGGCCTTCGGCGGGCGCGCATCGATCGTGCCGATGGTGAGCTTGGCACCCGCCTCGCCTTCGACACGGAGGGACGACGGATCGAGCGAGAGCGGGAAATCCTTGGCGACCAGCGTCGAATCGCCGGAGGCGAGATCGAAGGAAATGACTCGCGTGACGGTGGCGCCATCGGGATAGACGATGACCGTGTCGATCGTCGACGTGGCGTCCACGTTGGCCGCCCATGACGGCGATGCGAGGGCCGTGGTCACCAGGACCAGGCCCGTGGTTGCCAAATATCTGGCGGTGATGCGCATGAAGTCCCTCCTGCCGGTATCGCCGCGCCGCCAGCCGGACGCGCGCGATGAAATGCCTCGCCATCGTGGTTGGACGCGGCAGGGAAGGAACTGGTTCGATTGAGGTTTCCATGGGGCGCCGCCGCGGCGGCACCATGGCCGCGGAACGCTCGGATGGTCCCGGCAGCTTCAGGCCTGGGCCTACGAGCCCTGGCCGAAGATGCGCCGGAGCAGATCGGTGACATTCTTGGCGCCGGCCTTCTTGAGGATGCCGGCGCGGTAACCTTCAACCGTCCGGGCGCTTAGATTCATCCGCCGGGCGATCCCCTTGTTGGTGAGGCCGGCGGCAAGATGCTCAAGCACGTCGGCTTCCCGCGCGGTCAGAGGTTCGCAGCCCGGCAGCCAGCGTTGCCGGATCGCGCTGGGCTGCGCGAATTCATCGATGGCGGCATCGATCCGGCCGACGATGTCGTGGGTGCGGAACGGCTTTTCGATGAAGTCGGTCGCGCCGCTCTTGATGGCGTCGACCGCCATGGCGATGCTGCCGTTCGCCGACGTCACCAGCACCGGCGCCATGCAATTCTCCTCGCGCAGCCGCCTGAGCACGTCGAGAGCGGAGCGATCCGGCGGCATCTCCAGCAGCACACAGGCCGGCATGCGGGCCTTGGCTTCCAAGAGCAGGGACGCGCCATCGGCAAAGCAGATCACGTCATAGGCGCTCTGCTCAAGCGCGGCGGAAAGTTGTTCGCGGAAGGCGGCGTCAGTGTCGATGACGAAAACCTCCCCCTTGGAAAGCATGTTCCCCGGCATAGTCCCGATCCAGCAATGTCTTGGTCAAATGGCCCGAGACGGCCGGAGGCTCCGTCGCGCCCCGCCGTCGTGCGCACGGCATTCACGCCAGTGCTTCGGTTTCTCTTATGTATGCGCCACCCGGTTCCCGGATTTGACGGATTGAGACAGAAACTTTACATTTCGGGACATCTGCGGGAATGGCTGGCAGGAACGGGTCGCATGACCGACCTCATTCGCAGCGCAGGCTTGAGCTATTATCCCGAGGTCGCCCGGTCGGTCGGGCTCGACCCCAACCAGATGATGCGCAAGGTCAGGCTGCCGCTGGCCTGCCTCGACAAGCCGGACATCCCCATCGCCGTCACCGGCCTGCGCCGCCTGCTCGAATTATCGGCAGAGGCGTCCGGTGCCGAGGATTTCGGCCTGCGTCTCGCCGAGCGCGGCGGCCTCACCAATTTCGGCGCGGTCGGCCTGATCGTGCGCGAACAGGCGACCGTCGGCGAAGCAATCGAGGCGTTCTCGCGTTTCATCCACGTCCATCATGACGGCATGCGGCTCGACGTCAGGCGTGACAAGCGAACCGTGATCCTCACGCTGCATTTGCGCGGCCGGCAGCCACGCGCACCGCGGCAGTCGATCGACATGGCGCTCGGCAGCGTCCACCGCATCATCCAGTCCCTGTTCGGCGGCGATTGGCGGCCGCTGGAAGTGCGCCTGCATTACCCGCCGCCACTCGACCGCAAGCGCTACCGCGACTTCTTCGGCTGCCGGGTGACCTTCAATGCGGATGACGATGCGATCCTGTTGTCGGCGCACGACCTGGAGCGCCGGATCCCGAGCGCGCATCCCTTGATCGCGAATTACTTGCGCAAGCGGATCGAGGCGATCGAGAGCAGACCGTCCAGCTGGGAGGCGAAGGTCGACGAGGTGGTGCGCACTCTGCTCGCCAGCGGCGATTGCACGGTCGAGCGCGTCGCCGAGCATCTGGCCTGCACGCGCCGCACCATCCACCGGCGCCTCGCCGCATCCGCCACCAGCTTCTCGGCCATCCTGGACGCGCAACGCGCCGATCTCGTGGTCCAGCTGATCGAGGATCCCGCCCGGCCGCTGGCCGACATCGCGGTGCAGCTCGGCTTCTCCGCGCAGAGCGCCATGGCGCGCTGGTTTCGCGGCCGCTTCGGCTGCACCATCACCGATTGGCGCAAGGGCGTGCGGCCTCTGTCAGCACAGCCCTCGGCGACTGCCGCCTGAATTCAGCGCGCGGGAGCGGGCACGCCCATCGTGGCGAGCGCCCGCCGCCCGCTGCCGGCGAGCAGCGGGGCGAACGCGACGGCAAATCCGAGGAAGGCGATGATCCAGCCGCAGGCGGCAATGTGCAGCAGCACATCGTTATACGCGGGCGACGCGACGGCACCGACGCGGGCCAGGGCCGCGATGACGATCGCAGCATAGATTCCCTGGATCGCGGGCGAAGCCGTCAGCGCCTGTCCGGTATGGCCGAGGCTCGCGCGGGTCATCACCGCGAGCGTCATCGTTCCCGCCGCACCTGCCATCCAGGCGTGGATGCCGGCGCTTGGCGGCAGCTCGCCCAAGGCGGCCACGGCATTCAGGATGAAGCCGAGCGGCACGAAGACGTAACCGACATGCAGGATCAGCAGCAGCCGCTCGCGCGTGGTGCGATCGCCGGCCCAGCGTGCAAGCCGAACCAGATGCAGCACGCCGACCACCGCCATCGCGACGCCGGTGATCATGTTCAGCGGCGCCACGATCCACGCAATCAGCGCCAGCGCGCTCAAGCCGATCACCGCGCCGTCGAATCGTCCGAACGGCACCGGCAGGCGGCCGGGATTGAACTTGACCAGCCAGTTTCGGGTGAAGCTCGGAATGATGCGCCCGCCGATCAGGCCGATCAGCAGAATGACCACGCCGATGCCAACGCGGATGCTGACGTCGGCCGCGCCTTCGAAATGCGTTTCGACGTGGAAGGCGACGTTGCCGGCGAGCAGAACCAGCACCAGCCCCACCACGGGCAGGTTGCGCCAGTTGCCGCCTGCGATGATCTCGCGCGTCGCGGCGGCAACGACCAATGCCAGGAACGCGGCATCAACGACCAGCGCAAGCGCCCAGCCGGTATTCGCCGACACCGTCACCACGACACGCCCGGCAAGCCAGACCGCCAGCAACGCCGCGAGCGGCCCGCCCTGGATCGGCAGGCGCCCCGTCCAGTTCGGGATGGCGGTGAACAGGAACCCGGTGATGACAGCCGGCAGGAAGCCGTAGAGCATCTCGTGGATGTGCCAGTCGCGCGGCGCGAACGCGGAGCTCACCGACAATTCGCCGTAGAACATCGGCAGCCAGGCCAGGATCGACAGCGCCGCCTGGATTGCGGCGAGCAGGAAAAAGGGGCGAAAGCTGTTCGCAAACAGCGGCCAGCCCGCAAAGTTGCGGGATCGGGCGCCAGCCATGGTGTCAACTCCAATCAATTCAGACCGTTACCTGGAAAAATACTGCCGCCGGGCCGCCTCGTTTTGCGCTAACGCAAACTCGTTGACGATTGCAGGTGCCATCACACTCCCTGATGCCAAGGAGGCAGAATGGCCAAGGTCGACACATCGCTGGTTGCGCATTTGCCGCTGTTTGCGGGGATGACGCCGGAAGCTCTCGACGAGATCCTGCGTGAGGCCCGCTCGGCACCCTATCCCAAGAACAGTGCGATCTTCGAGCAGGGGGCGGACGCGCAGTCCTTCTTCCTGCTGCTGCACGGCCATGTCCGCGCGGCCAAGACCACGCCGGCCGGCGAGCAGATCGTGGTGCGCTATGTCGCGCCCGGCGAGACGTTCGGACTCGCGATGGCGATCGGAGCCGCGCGGTATCCGGCGACGGCGATGGCGGTCGACGACAGCGTCGTGCTGATCTGGCCGAATTCGGCCTGGCCGCGCCTGGTCGAGCGGTTTCCGGCGCTTGCCGCCAACACGCTGCAGACCGTCGGCACCCGGCTGCAGGAAAGTCACACCCGCATCCTGGAAATGTCGACGCAGCAGGTCGAGCAACGCATCGCGCACGCGCTGCTGCGCCTCGCCAAGCGGTCCGGCAAGAAGCTCGACCACGGCATCGAGATCGACTTCCCGATCAGCCGCCAGGACATCGCGCAGATGACCGGCACCACGCTGCACACCGTCAGCCGCATCCTGAGCGGCTGGGAGAGCCAGGGCCTCGTCGAGAGCGGTCGCCAGCGCATCATCCTACGCGAGCCGCACAAGATCGTGGTGCTGGCGGAGCGGAGCGCCGACAGCGGCGCGGCGTGAGAACTGACGCCTCTTCCCCGAAGGAAGGGATGAGGCGCGCTTCCGCTTACGGCGAAAGCGCGCCCTCATCCGGGAATCCGCGCACACCTGCGCGATTCCTGCCGTTTCAAGCCGGCACACACTCGCTCAGCGCGGCGAGAAACTTCTCACGGTCGATGCCATGCTCGCGGCAGGCGTCATCGACCGTGTGGAAGGTCGCGATCGGACAGCCGACGCAAGCCATCCTGAAGGCGAGAAACACGCGGATCGTGTGCGGCGCCGATTGCATGATGTCGTCGACCAGATCGTCGGATCGGAAAGGCATGGCCAACTCCATTCCGATTGACGATAGCGGCGCGGGACCGAGTTTCTTTGTTGGAGCGCAAGCTGGCTTGTCATTCCGGGGCGCGCGTAGCGCGAACCCGGAATCCATCGTGCTGCGGATGACACGGAACAATGGATTCCGGGCTCGCGCCATCCAAGTCGGCTGTTGCCGACTTGGATCTTCGAATTGCCGAACTCGGGTAAACCCGAGTTCGGGTGGCGCGCCCCGGAATGACACAGGGCTACACCGCCCGACTGTGCAATTGCTTGCCCGGATCCAGATGCGCGTCGAACGCGGCGGCGACACTGCGGACCAGGAAGCGCGAATCCCCGGCGACGGCGAGCCGCTCGCCGTCCAGCCTCACGACGCCGTCGGAGATCAGCGGCTTCAGACGAGACGCCGCTTTCAGCATGGCGCCGGCCTCCGCGCCATGGCGTGCGCAGATGTCGCCGAGATCGGCACCGAACTCGCACATGATGCGTTCGATGATGTCGGCGCGCAGCCGGTCGTCATCGGTGAGGCCATAACCCTTCGCGGTCGCGAGGCGGCCGGCCGCGATGCTCTGCGCATAGCCGCCGATCTGCACCTCGTTCTGGACATAGCCCTGCGGCAGGTGCCCGATCGCGCTGGCGCCGAAGCCGAGCAGGACTTCGCTCCGGTCGGTGGTGTAGCCCTGAAAGTTGCGCCGCAGCGTGCCCTGCTCGAACGCCACGGCCATGGCATCGTCGGGCCGCGCGAAATGGTCGAGCCCGATCTGCACGTAACCGGCTTCCTTCAGCGCATTGGCGATGGCGCAGGCCTGATCGTGGCGCGCAAGGCCGTCGGGCAAGACGGCCTCGTTGATCATGCGCTGGTGCTTCTTGAACTGTGGCACGTGAGCATAGCCGAACACCGAGAAGCGGCTGGGCGCGAGCGCGAGGCTGCGCCGCACCGTCTCCAGGCACGAGGCCATTGTCTGGTGCGGCAGCCCGTAGATCAGGTCGAAATTGATGCCCTCGATCCCGGCGCCGCGGAGCATCTCGACCACGGAGGCCGTCTGCTCGAAGCTCTGCACGCGGTTGATCGCCCGCTGCACCACGGGATCGAAGCTCTGCACGCCGAGGCTTGCGCGGCTGACGCCCGAGAGCCGCATCGCCTCGACCATGTCTGCGGTCAACGTGCGGGGATCAATCTCGACCGCGATTTCGGCCGAAGGCAGCACGAAGAATTCCTGGCGCATCGTCGCCATCAATTCGGCAAAGGCGTCCGGCGCCATGATCGTCGGCGTACCGCCGCCGAAATGGATGTGCTCGACCTTGATGCGGTGGCCGATGGCTTCGGCGGTCAGCGCGATCTCGCTGCGCAGCATCCGCTGGTAGCCGGCGACGAGATCGTCGCGGCGGACGATCTGGGTGTGGCAGCCGCAATACCAGCACATCTCGCGGCAGAACGGCACGTGCAGATAAAGCGAGGCGCTGGCGGCCACGGGCAGTTCCGCCAGCCAGCGGGCATAGGTGTCCGGACCGATCGCGGGCGTGAAATGCGGTGCGGTCGGATAGCTGGTGTAGCGTGGCAGGCGTTCCTCGCCGTAGATCGCCGCAAGATCAGCTCTCATGAGTTACCCATTCGAAAACGTCCGCCGCGTGCAGACATCGCGGCAAATCACGGAATGAATTCAGATAACCCGGATCCGCGGCAGCGACTTTGCGCTCGCGCAAAGCGCGAGGGCCCCGTCTCGGCCATGGTGAGCGATATTCGCGGCCATCCGGAGCGTTTGCCATGGGGCTTTTCGCACTCGAACTCATTCTCTCCCTGCTCGACGTCCGCGGCCATATCCCGCGTTTCGACGACTTCCGGCCCGCGCCGGCCGCGCCTGCCCCGGTCGGCGTGGTGCGCGCCCTGGTTGCCGCAATCGCCGTCTTCGTCGCGCTGGCGCTCGCGATCTTGGGATTGGTCTGGCTCGCCGTGAATCCGCTCTGACCGGCCGTTCGCCAAAGCCTCCTTCGCGATCTCACCCACGTGCGCACGAGCCGAGACGATCGAGATCGTCCTCCAACTTGATATGCAAGCCAGTTGCGCTGAGGTGGCGTTCAAGACGAGGCCGGCAAGATCATAGGGGCGGCCATCGTTCTCCATACCTTCGGCTCAAGCATTAGAACGAGTCTAAAAGGTACTTTGGAATTGCTCTAAGCTCATGCCGTCGCGACATCGCGTCGCTGACTTTGTTCCAACGCCTGCGCTACTCAATCGGCGTTCAATCGCGCGCCTGGGAGCAGCCCTTATGATCTATCTTCGCGTCCTCGCCGCGTCTGCGGCGGTGTTGAGCCTGACCACGTCTTTCGTGTCGGAGGCAGCCGCCAATGGCGAGGTTAACGTCTATACCTACCGCGAGACCAAGCTGATCCAGCCGCTGTTCGATGCGTTCACCAAGGACACGGGCATCAAGGTCAACGTCGTCTCCGCAAGCTCCGGTCTGGAGCAGCGCATGAAGGCGGAAGGGGCCAACAGTCCGGCCGACGTGCTGCTGACGGTGGACATCGGCCGCATCGACGAGGCCGTGCAGGCCGGCGTCACCCAGCCGATCAAGTCGGAGGCGGTCGACAAGGTCGTGCCGGCGCAGTATCGCGATCCGGACGGACATTGGGCCGGGATCTCCATGCGCGCGCGCGTGATCTATGCCTCGAAGGATCGTGTCAAGCAGGACAAGATCACCTATGAGGAGCTCGCCGATCCCAAGTGGAAGGGCAAGATCTGCATTCGCTCGGGCCAGCACATCTATAACAACGCGCTGTTCGCGGCCTACGCGGCCAAGTACGGCGAGGCCAAGGCCGAGGAATGGCTGCGCGGCGTGAAGGCCAACCTCGCGCAGAAGCCGTCGGGCGGCGATCGCGAAGCCGCGCGTGACGTCGCCGCTGGCAAATGCGACATCGGCATCGGCAACACCTATTACTGGGCGCTGATGATGAACAACGATCCCGAGAAGAAGCCGTGGGCGGAGGCGACCCGCGTCATCCTGCCGACCTTCGAGGGCGGCGGCACTCACGTCAACCTCTCCGGCGTGCTGCTCGCCAAGAACGCGCCCAACAAGGCAAACGGCATCAAGCTGATCGAATGGCTCGTGAGCGAGCAGGCGCAGCAGATGTATGCCGACCAGAACTACGAATATCCGGTTCGGAGCGGTGTCGCCGTCAACGCGACCATCGCGGGCTACGGCAAGCTCGGCCCGGATCCGTTGCCGATCGCAAAGATCGCCGCCAACCGCAAGGCTGCGGCCTCGCTGGTGGACAAGGTCGGCTTTGACAACTGATCTCTGGCGGCCCACGTCTCTTACACTGGGAGAAACTTCGGACGCACGGCCTCGCTCGAGACGCCGTGCCCACGCCGGGCGCGCCGCAACCGCAATCGCGATCGCAACCGCGATCATGGTCGCGGCGCCCGTGATCTCGATCGTTTCGCTGGCTCTGCAGCCGGCGCCCGATGTGTGGCACGACCTGATCAGCTACGTGCTGCCGGCCGCCCTGCTGGATACCGCGCTTCTGCTCGTCGGGGTCGGCGCGGTCACACTACTGATCGGCGCCGGCACTGCATGGGTGATATCGCGCCACGATTTTGCCGGCCGGGGCATGCTCCTGTGGCTGATGCCGCTGCCGCTGGCGATTCCGACCTATCTTGCGGCTTACGTCTATGCCGACCTGTTCGAGCCGCTTGGCCTCGTGCACCGCACCCTGGCGATCTGGCTGCCGCTGCGCGATGCACTCGGCCATCTGCCCAACCTGCGCTCGCTGCTGGGCGCCATCTTCGTGATCGGGCTCGTGCTCTATCCTTACGTCTATCTGTCGGCCCGCGCGACGTTCCAGGTTCAGTCTGCCGAATTTGCCGAAGCGGCCAAGACGCTGGGCGCCGGCCGATGGACCGTTTTCTGGCGCGTTTCACTGCCAATGGCGCGGCCGGCGCTCGCGATCGGCGTGGCGCTGGTCGCGCTGGAAACGCTCAACGACATCGGAGCCAGCGAATATCTCGGCATCCGCACGCTGACGGTCTCGATCTTCACCACCTGGCTCAACCGCGGCAGCCTTGCCGGTGCGGCACAACTGGCATGCCTGATGCTTGCGATCGTCGCCGGCCTGATCGCGATGGAGCGTTACGGCCGTCGCAACGCCAGCACCGAGTTCTCGGCCGAAAGCCCGCATGTGAGGCAGCGAACCCCGCTGTCGGGCGCAAGAGCGTCGATCGCGTTCGCGGTTTGCGCGCTGCCGGTGCTGATCGGCTTCGTGGTACCGCTGCTCTATCTGGCGCATCAGGCTCTCGGTCGCGGACTGCTTGCAAATTTCGACCCGCTGCTGTGGCGCCACACCTTCCATTCGTTTGCCTTTGCAGGGCTCGCGACGCTCATGGCGCTGATGCTTGCGCTCGCTACGACGATCGCGCACCGCTTGCGGCCGGATCCTCTGCGATATGTCGCGCTGAGCATCGCGCAGGCCGGACACGCGCTGCCGGGTCTCGTCATCGCTCTCGGCCTGCTCACCCCGGTCCTGGCGGTCGACAATGCGCTGAGCGCGGTCGCGACCTGGACCGGACGTTCCCTTCCCGGGCTGGTCCTGGTCGGCTCCGGGATGGCCGTCGTGATCGCCTACACGATTCGTTTTCTGGCTGTGCCGGTCGGCATGATCAAGGCCGGGTTCGACAGCATTCCCAGCGACTATGACGAGAGCGCGCGCGCGGTCGGCGCAGGCCAGGCAGTCATCTTGAGGCAGATCTATCTGCCGTTGCTCCGGCCCGCGATGCTGGGCGCCGTCATCATCATGTTCGTCGACTGTCTGAAGGAGCTCCCGGCAACGCTGCTCTTGCGGCCCCTCAACGTCGAAACACTGTCGACGTCGATCTACCAGTACGCAAGCCGCGGCAATTTCGAGGACGGCGCGCTGGCGGCCCTCCTGATCATCGTCGCCAGCATCGGCCCGGTTGCCTGGCTGACCCGGTTCTCCGAAGTGCCGAGCGGCCCCGCTTGACGGGATGCCCCGTCGGGGGAGGCCGTGCGAGCTGGCTGTCGCAAGAGCGGCAAGGCCTATCGCCCGCCGAGGGAGAAATTGGAGGAGGAGCCGCTGCAGCACACGCCGGTCATTGCGAGCGCAGCGAAGCAATCCAGACTGCCGCCGCGGAAAGATTCTGGATTGCTTCGCTGCGCTCGCAATGACGCTGTTGAGAGAGCTGCGCGCAACAAACTCAACCGTCATCACCCGACTTGATCGAGTGATCGCCTACGTGTTCTTCAGCGCGACGCGAAATTCGGCTTCCGTCTTTGCCTTGACCTCGTCGAGCGAGACGCCGTCGGCGAGCTCGATCAGCGCCATGCCACCGGTGCCATGCTTGTCGATGGTGAAGACGGCGAGATCGGTGACAACCATGTCGACCACGCGTTCGCCGGTCAGCGGCAGGTTGCACGTCTTCAGGAGCTTCGGGCCGTCCTTGGCCGAATGCTCCATCACCACGACGACGCGCTTGACGCCGGCGACGAGATCCATCGCGCCGCCCATGCCCTTGACCATCTTGCCGGGGATCATCCAGTTGGCGAGATCGCCGTTCTGGGCCACCTGCATGGCGCCGAGGATCGACAGATCCATGTGGCCGCCGCGGATCATGCCGAAGGAATCCGCGCTCGAGAAATACGAGGTCGAGGGCAGCTCGCTCACGGTCTGTTTGCCGGCGTTGATGAGATCGGCGTCTTCCTCGCCCTCATAGGGGAACGGCCCCATGCCGAGCATGCCGTTCTCGCTCTGCAAGGAGACGTCCATGCCGTCGGGGATGTAGTTCGAGACCAGCGTCGGGATGCCGATGCCGAGATTGACGTAATAGCCGTCGCGCAATTCCTTCGCGGCGCGCGCGGCCATCTGTTCACGGGTCCAGGCCATATGAGTCTCCTGTTGCCCTTAAGCGGCGGTACGCGGGCGGGTGTTGCGGAATTCGATGCGCTTCTTGGCCGTGCCGACCTCGACGATGCGCTTCACGAAGATACCGGGCGTGTGGATGTGGTCGGGATTGAGTTCACCGGCGGGAACCAGGTGCTCGACCTCGGCCACCGTGATCTTCGCGGCGGTCGCCATCATCGGGTTAAAGTTGCGCGCGGTCTTGCGGTAGATCAAGTTTCCGGCGGTGTCGCCCTTCCAAGCATGCACGATGGCGAGGTCGGCGAACAGGCCGCGCTCCATCAGGTACTTCTCGCCGTCGAATTCCTTCACTTCCTTGCCTTCGGCGATCAGGGTGCCGACGCCGGTCTTGGTGTAGAAGGCCGGGATGCCGGCGCCGCCGGCGCGGATGCGCTCGGCCAGCGTGCCCTGCGGATTGAATTCGAGTTCCAGCTCGCCGGCGAGGTATTGCTGGGCGAACAGCTTGTTCTCGCCGACATAGGACGAGATCATCTTCTTGATCTGGCGGGTTTCGAGCAGGCGGCTGAGGCCGATCCCGTCGACGCCGGCATTGTTGGAGACCACCGTCAGGCCCTTGACGCCGGAGTCGCGGATCGCGTCCGACAGCTCCTCGGCGATGCCGCAGAGGCCGAAGCCGCCCGACATGATCATCATGTTGTCTTTGAGAATACCGTCGAGCGCCGACTTGGCGTCGGGATAGACCTTGTTCATGCAAAAAACCTCGACTGAACCTTGGGCTGGCGGGCGTCGCGCCTCATTGGCGGCGATTATTAGGCGAAATCGTCCGAAGCCGTCAATGATACGGGGTTCTCCGCTCCGCCCCCGGGTGATAGAAGCTGCCCATGCCGTGGGCATAACCGTGCAGCGGCCTTGAAAGCGTCAAGAAAACCCATCAAGTTGCGGCACTTAACACCATAGGATCTGGGCGTCGGCACGCAAGCTTTCGCGGCCCGCCCTTCTGGCTCCAACGACCAACCCGATCAGGACATGCCATTGACCATGGCCCAAGGAATGAAGCGCCTCGGGACGCCGATCGCGGCGCTGCTCGGCATCGCGCTGATCGCCCTGATCGCGACCTCCTGGCTCATCAACCGCGACGCGCTGCGCAAGGCGGTCGAGGCGCAGATCCGCGACGTCACCGGGCTCGAGCTCAATGTCGCCGGCAGCATCGACATCTCGGTGCTTCCGGCGAGCTACATCTCCTTCCGCGACGTCGGCCTCAAGGGCGGCGGTAACAGTGCTCCCGCGCTCCAGGTCGACGTGCTCACCGCGAATTTGCGGCTGCTGCCGCTGTTGCTGCAACGTTTCGAGATCGCCGACCTGACGCTGCTGCGGCCGCGCATCCACGTCAGCCTCCAGCCGGACGGCGAGAGCAACTGGACGCCCTTCATCCAGACCATCGCGCGCACCATGAAGCCCGGGGCCGAGAACCAGGTCTCGTTCTCCGAAATCCGCATCCAGGACGGCGTGCTCGATTACGAGGACGTTGCCACGCATGCCACCGAGAAGCTCGAGGACATCGACCTGTCGCTGGCCTGGCCTTCGATCTCGCGCTCCTTTGCCGCGACCGGGCAGTTCGACTGGCGCGGCGAGCGCGTCGACGGCTCGATCAGCTTCTCCGATTTCGTCGCCGCCCTCTCCGGCGACCGCTCCGGCCTGAAGGCGCGCATCGCCAGCGCGCCGCTCAAGCTCGCCTTCGACGGCAGCGTCGCCAACCGTACCAGCCCGATGATGGAGGGCACGCTCACCGTGGACAGCCCGTCCTTGCGCAACGCGCTGCGCTGGACCGGACAGCCGCAGCCCGGCAGCGGCGGCTTCGGCCGCTTCGTGCTGAAGGCGCGCGCCAACGTCGTCGGCGCCTCGATCGCGCTCACCAATGTCAATGTCGAGCTCGACGGCAATGCCGCCGAGGGCGTCATGACCTACGCCAATAACGGCCGGCAGACGCTGCAGGCGACGCTCGCCGCCGACGCGCTCGACTTCACGCCTTATATCTCGACGTTCCGCCTGCTCGCGAGCGGCGCGCGCGACTGGAACAGGCAACTGTTCGATCTCAACGGGTTGTCGACCACCGACCTCGACATGCGCCTGTCGGCGGCCAAGCTGACGGTTGGGCCGACCAAGCTCGGCCGCACCGCGATCGGCGCCAATGTGCGCAATGGCACGCTGGCGCTCTCGGTCGGCGAGGCGCAGGTCTATGGCGGGATCGCAAAGGGCTCGTTCGGCATCGCGCGGTCCGATACGGTCGCCGACATCAAGGCGCAATTCCAGTTCACCGACGTCGATCTGCAGGCCTGCGCCACTGAGCTGTTCGGCCTCAACAAGCTGTCCGGTCGCGGCAACATCAACGTCTCGCTCTTCGCCTCGGGCTCTAGCCCGTTCGGCCTCGTGCAGTCCCTCGACGGCAGCGCCACCGTGACCGGGCACAACGGCGCGATCTCGGGCTTCAATGCCGAGCAGCTGCTGAAGCGGCTGGAGCGACGGCCGCTGTCGGGTGGCGGCAATTTCCGCAACGGCTCGACGCCATACGACAATCTCACCATCTCGGTGAAATTCTCCGACGGCATCGCCACCGCCGAGGACATCCGCATCGAGGGCCCGGCGGCCAAGATCACGCTGACCGGCACCGCCTCGGTGCCGGCGCGCGAATACGACATGAAGGGCGTGGCGAGCCTCAACACGGCGTCCGGCTTTCAATTGCCCTTCATGGTGCAGGGCCCCTGGGACGATCCGCTGATCTTTCCCGATCCCGAAAGCCTGATCCGGCAGTCGCCTGCAGCGTCTCCCTTCCTCGATCTCCTGAAGCAGCGCATCACGGGAGGCGGAAAGCGCCCCGATGGATCGCCGACTGCTGAGAATGGCAAGGAAAACGCCAAAGAAAACGCCAAGTCCAACTGAGGCAAGATCCGGCGCGGCCTCACGCGGCCGATTGGGTCGTCGAGATCCAGCTCTTCTCTCCCCGCTCCAGGGGCGCTGCAGCGATCGTCGGCGCGGCCGCGACCGCAGGCGTGCTGCCCTGGCCGAGTTCGCGGGCCAACACCTCGCGGTCACAGGCGTTCTCCCACAGCGAAATGGTGATGGACGCGACGCAATTGCTGATCATGCTGGTCAGCGCCCGCGCCTCCGACATGAAGCGGTCGATGCCGACGAGCAGTGCCACGCCCGTCACGGGCAGATCCGGCATCACCGAGAGCGTCGCGACAAGCGCGACGAAGCCGCTGCCGGTGACGCCGGCCGCCCCTTTGGACGTCAGCAGCATCAGCCCGAGCATCGCGGCGATCTGCCCCCACGACAGGTGAATGTCGCAAGCCTGCGCGATGAAGATGGACGCCAGGGTGAGATAGATGGCGCTGCCGTCCAGATTGAAGGAATAGCCCATCGGCAGCACGAGCCCCGAGACGCCTTTGCGGCATCCGAGCTGCTCCAGCTTGCGCAGCGCACCCGGCAGCGCCGGCTCCGAGGACGAGGTGCCGAGCACGATCAGCAATTCTTCCTTGAAGTAGCGGATGGTCTTCCACAGGCTGAAGCCGTTCAGCCGCGCCAGCGTGCCAAGCACGACCACCACGAACACGGAGCAGGCGAGATAGAAGGTCAGGATCAGCAGTCCGAGCGAGCCGATCGAACGGATGCCGTAGCGGCCCACGGTGAACGCCATGGCGCCAAAGGCGCCGAGCGGAGCGAGCTTCATGATGAAGCCGAAGGACACGAACAGCACGTGTGAGAACGAGGCGACCGCCTTTGTCACCACCACACCTCCGTCCCCGGCGCGGCTGAGGCCAAAGGCCATCAGGATGGAGATCAGCAGGACCGGCAGCACTTCACCGTCGGCGAACGCTCCAAAGAACGAATGCGGGATGATGTGCAGCATGAAGTCCGTAAATCCGGTCGCGCTGGCCTGCTTGGTGAATTTCGCAGCCACCGACGGATCGAGCGTGCTGACGGAAACATGCATGCCGACGCCCGGCTGGATCAGCCAAACGGCCACCAGCCCGGCCAGCAATGCGAGCACGGTCAGCAGGTAGAACAGCGCCATGGATTTCACCAGCGTGCGGCCGACCTCGCGGGAATCGCTGATGCTGGTGATGCCGCTCACGATGGTGCAGAATACGATCGGCGCGATCATCATCTTGACCAGCTTGACGAAGCCGTCGCCGAAGGGTTTGAGCGCGGCACCGAATTCAGGCCAGAAATGGCCGGTGAGGACACCCAGCACGAGGCCCATCAGCACCTGGACATACAGAATCCGGTAGAAGGGCTTTCCCGCCTCGGTGTTGGCGTGGCCAGCCAGCGCTTCCTTGTGCATTCTCATCTCTCCCATGGCTCTGTTTTTTTGTGATGGCTTCGGAGGCGGCGGGGCTCAGGCCGCCAGCACCGAATGAGGCACGTGTGATCGGCGGGCGAAGACGTGGCCCTCGAAGATCCGCCGGGCTGTTCGCAGCACCCGGGCAACCGGGCCGGGCTCGAGCCTGACCACGAGCTGGCCGGAGGGATGGGCGAGCGTGATCGGCACCGGCGGCGCCAGCGGTCCGACCATCTCTGCGGCAATCGTTCCTGATGTGACGCATGCGGTCGCGATCGCGACGGCGCCTGTTACCGCCAGCGCGCTATGGCAGTCGTGCGGCATGAAGTATCTGACGTTCAACGTCGCCCCGCTCGCGGGCGCGATCAAAACCGGTTTCGGGATCACCATCGAGGCGGGATTGGGAAAGCCCATCCGGCGTCCGGCCTCGATCCGCAACTCCTCGAGGCGCGCGCGGAAGCTGCTGTCGGCAAAGTCCGAGGGAGCCTCGCGGCCGCTCCATCCCAGATCCGCCGCACGGACCAGCATGACCGGCATCGCCGCATCGAGACAGGTCACGTCGATTCCCTTGATGGTGTCGACGGCGCGTCCCGTCGGCAGGAGACGACCGGTACGTGCGCCGGCGGCGTTGGGGAAGGACAGCTCGATGGGCGCGGCCGTTCCCGGCACACCGTCGATCTGCGCCTCGCCGTCATAGGTCACCCGCCCTCCCGGCGTGGCGACCGTCGCGTCGATCAGCTTGCCGGTGTTGACGTTGTGGATGCGCACATGGGTGCGATCGGCGGTGGAGGTGACGAGGCCGGCCTCGATT
Organism: Bradyrhizobium sp. CCBAU 11357; assembly: GCF_028128865.1. Taxonomy (NCBI): domain Bacteria; kingdom Pseudomonadati; phylum Pseudomonadota; class Alphaproteobacteria; order Hyphomicrobiales; family Nitrobacteraceae; genus Bradyrhizobium; species Bradyrhizobium sp. CCBAU 11357. Next base: position 39,813 of record NZ_LBJW01000099.1, read on the forward strand.
GCGAACGGCCCCACCCCCGCCAGCATGTTTCCGCAGTTCGGCGAGGTGTCGACGATCCCTTCACGAACCCGCACCTGGGCGAACAGATAGTCGACGTCGGCGCCGGGCACCGATGCCGGTCCAACGATCGCGACCTTGTTGATGACGGCATTGCCGCCGCCGATCCCGTCGATGCCAAGGTCGTGTCCGCCTCCCATCACGGACAAGAGGACCGCGTCACGCGACCTTGCGTCGACCGGAAGATCGCGGGCCAGGAAGAACGGGCCTCGCGAGGTACCCCCGCGCATGACCACACAGGGAATGGCAATCTGATCGTTCATGGAGCTGATCCGTTCGGCGACACCTTCGCGCTGGCCGCAGCATCGTCCGGCAGAACTCTTTTGTGAAATGCAAATATCCGTGGTATTATTTCGAAAACCGGTATAATTGGAGGCACCATGAATGCGGAACTGCTCGACCTCAAGGCCTTCATCACCGTGGCGGAGACCGGAAGCTTCGTCCGCACCGCGCGGGCACTGAACCTGTCACAGCCCGCGCTCAGCCGACGCATCCAGAAACTGGAAGAGGGCCTCGGTGCGCCGCTGCTCGAACGCTCGACGCGCCACGTCAATCTCACCATGACGGGCCGCGATTTCCTGCCGAAGGTGCGCCGCCTCATCGACGAGTTCGAGACCTCGGTGCTCGCCATCCAGGATATCGGCGCGCGAAGTTCGGGCCTGGTCTCGGTGGCGGCGGTGCCCACCGCGGTGTTCTACTTCCTGCCGCGCGCGATCGGCCGGTTTGCCGAAGCCTATCCGCGCATTCGCATCCGGATTCTCGACATCGGTGCCAATGAGGGATTGGAAGCGGTCGCGCGCGGCGAGGTCGATTTCGGCATCAATTTCATCGGGGCCTCCCATGCCGAGATCGAGTTCGAGAAGCTGGTGGAGGATCCTTTCGTCCTCGCCTGCCGTCACGACCATCCGCTGGCATCGCGCAAGCAGGTCAGCTGGCCGGAGATCGTGCCGCACCGGGTCATCACCGTCGGCCGCAACAGCGGCAATCGTGCGCTGATCGACAACGCGCTGGCGCGACACGGCCTGCAGCTGAACTGGTCCTATGAAGTGGCTCACCTCTCCGGTTCGCTTGGCCTGGTCGAAGCGGGCCTCGGCATCGCCGTACTACCGAAGCTCGCGACGCCCGCGGCCGGCCATCCGATCATTCAGACCATTCGCCTGATCGAGCCGGAAGTGTCGCGGACGATCGGCATCGTGCGCAGGCGCGGAGCGACTCTGTCCCCTCATGCCAGCCAGTTTCTCAAGATGCTGCTCGAGGCATGGCGTTCGCCCGCTCGGACCAGCGGGCAAGGCAAGCCGCGCGCGCGATCGGCTGACACGAGCCCGACTGCCGCTTCGGCCGGCATCAAGGGTAAGCGCTGACAGACCAGACACCACGAGGCGAATTGATTGGCATGTATTGATGCGGCCTTTGGATCGATGCGCGAATTCGCATCGTCGCAGCCTCGCTCCAACCGCGACATAGGTCTGACAAGAAGCCGCTAGATCGGATGACGGCCATGCGCTAGTGTTTTATACGACCGGTTAAAACACCGGCCGTTTGAGGGAGAAAAACGTGAAATCCAAGGTTATTCGCGCAGTTTCATTGGCGGTCGCTGCGGCTGGGCTATTTGCCGCCACCGCACCCGCCTTTGCGCAGCAAAAGACGATTACGGTTTGGTGGGTCAAGGGCTTTTACAAGTCCGAGGACGAAGCGCTCGCCGAGACGATCAAGAAATTCGAAGCCAAGACCGGCATCAAGGTCGAATTGTCGCAGTACGCGATCCAGGACATGATTCCGAAGACCGTCGCGGCGCTCGATGCAGGCACCGTGCCCGACGTCGCCTATTCCGACAGCTACGACGTGCAGGTACAGGGCAAGTGGGCCTATGAGGGCAAGCTCGAGGACCTCACCGACGTCATGGAGCCGATCAAGGGCCGGTTCGTGCAGAACACGCTCGACGCCTCGATCCTCTACAACGACGTCACCAAGAAGAAGGCCTATTACGGCTTTCCGCTGAAGCAGCAGAGCATGCACGTTCAGATCTGGAACGACCTGCTGGAGAAGGCCGGCTTCAAGCTGAGCGACATTCCGAACGACTGGGCGGGCTATTGGACGTTCTGGTGCGACAAGGTGCAGCCGGCGATCCGCAAGGCGACCGGCCAGCGCCTCTACGCCGTCGGCCAGCCGATGGGCGTGGAATCCACCGACGCCTTCCAGTCGTTCTACACCTTCATGGACGCCTATCACGTCAAGCTGGTCGACGACGACGGCAAGCTGCTGGTCGACGATCCCGCGGTTCGCGAGAACCTGATCAAGGCGATGAAGGACTACACCGACACCTACATCAAGGGCTGCACCCCGCCGTCCTCCACCACCTGGAAGGATCCCGACAATAACGTTGCGTTCCACAACAAGACGATCGTGATGACCCATAACTTCACGATCTCGATCGCGGCGAAATGGTTCGAGGATTCCCAGAACCAGAACCTCACGCCGGAACAGCGCGAGGCCGGCAAGAAGGCCTATGAACAGGACATCATCACGGCGTCGTTCCCGAAGGCGCCTGATGGCTCGACCATCCGCTACCGCTCCGACGTCAAGACCGGACTGGTCTTCACCGCGGCCAAGAACAAGGCCGAGGCCAAGCAGTTCATCAGCTTCCTGCTGCAGGAAGAGAACGTCCGTCCCTACATCGAGGGCGCGCTCGGCCGCTGGTTCCCGGTGACGAAGGAAAGCCAGGAAAGCCCGTTCTGGCAGGCTGACAAGCACCGCAAGGCGGTCTACGCGCAGTTCAAGGGCGGCACCGCGGCGTTCGACTTCACCAAGAACTGGAAGTTCACGATCCTCAACAACGAGAACGTGTGGGCGAAGGCGATGAACCGCGTCGTCAGCGAGAAGGTTCCGGTCGACAAGGCCGTGGACGAGCTGATCGCCCGGATCAAGCAGGTCGCGGGCTAAGGTCCATCCTTCTCTCCCCGTGGCTCGCAGGGAGTGGTAAACGACAAACACCGGCCGCCTCGTGCGGCCGGAAGTCCTTTCAAAGAGTTTCGAAAGAATGGCGATCACGCTCTCTGGCGATCAGGCAATCCCCGGCCCGCCCCTGTCGTCGCGGCTGACCCCGGCGCAGGTCTGGGGCATCATCCTGCTCGCTCCCTACATGCTGGTCTTCCTGGCCTTCGTCGTCTATCCCGTTTGCTACGGGCTGTGGCTGGCGCGGGCGCCGTCGAATTACGTGGCGCTGTACAACGACCCGATCTTCGCGCGCGCCGCGATCAATACGCTGATCTTCCTGGTCATCGGCATCAACATCAAGATGCTGATCGCGTTGTTCCTGTCCGGCTTCTTCGCGCAGCAGCGCACCTGGATCAGATGGCTTTCGGTGATCTTCATCCTGCCGTGGGCGGTGCCGTCGATCCCGACCATCCTGTCGGTGCGCTTCATGCTCAATCCCGAATGGGGCGTGATCAACCACCTCATCTTCTCGTTCACCGGCGATGACGGCCCGAACTGGCTGAACGACCCGACCGTGGCGCTCAGCATGGCAATCGGCGTTCACATCTGGAAGTCCCTGCCGTTCTGGACCCTGATCCTGATCACCGGCCGTCTCGCGATCCCGCACGATCTGTTCGAGGCCGCGGAGGTCGACGGCGCGAGCTGGTGGCAGAAATTCCGCTACATCACCTGGCCGTCGATGCAGACGCTGTACATCACCTGCACGCTGCTCTCGATGATCTGGACGCTGGGCGACTTCAACAGCGTCTACCTGCTCACCGGCGGCGGACCTGCCGACCTCACGCACGTGCTGGCGACGCTCGGTATCCGCTATCTCCGGCTCGACCAGCTCTCGCTCGCGATGGCGTCCATCGTCTGCGCGATGCCGTTCGTCCTGCCGCTCGTTTACTTCATGATGAAACGGTTGTCGCGATGAAGCTTCCCTCCCTCCGTGACGTCGCGACGGAAGCGCGGCTGCTGCTGATCGGCATTCCCGTCTTCCTGTGGACGATGATCCCGATCTACCACATGTTCCTGTTCGCGATCTCCCCCAAGGAGGACGCGTTCTCGGGCAAGCTGTGGCCGGATCATCCGACGCTGCACAACTTCGAGATCGTGTTCAAGCAGCAGCACTATTTCCTGCGCGACTTCTACGTCCAGTTCTGGAATTCGACGCTGATCGCGGCTTCCGTCGGCGCGCTGACGCTGGTCATCGCGACCGCAGCCGCGTTCTCGATCTCGCGGCTGAAGGTGCCGGGCGGACGCGCGGTGCTGAACCTCGCGCTCTTCACCTATTTCATTCCGGCGGCGTTCCTCGCGGTGCCGATGTATCGCACCATGGGCAATTACGGCCTGCTCAACAATCATTGGTCGCTGATCCTGGCCATGGTGACGATCGCGAGCCCCTACGCCATCTGGGTGCTCAAGCAGGCCTCCGACAAGCTGCCGGTCGAGCTGGACGAGGCCGCGGTGATGGACGGCGCCACCACCCTGCAGATCTTCCGCCTGGTCTACGTGCCGCTGATGATGCCCTCGCTGGTCGCGATCGGCACCTATGCGGTGCTGCTGGCCTGGAACGAATATCTCTACGCGTTCCTGCTGCTGTCGAACGACCGCGAGATCACCCTCCCCGTCGCGCTCGGCAACTTCCTCGCCGCCGACGACTCGCCGTGGGAGCTGCTGATGACCACCGGCTTCATCTACGCGCTGCCGCCGGCCGCGGTCTATTACGCCTTCCGCCGCTACATGGTGGGCGGGCTGACGGCGGGTGCGGTGAAGTCCTGACGCAACAGGACGCAAGGGGTCGCCGCAAGCAAAGCGGTCGAGCAAGGGCGTGGGCAATTGAAGATTGTCCACGCCTCATCTAACCTCCGGGTTCCCAAAGGCGGGGCCCGGCATCATGCGAAGCAACGACGCGATCCATCTCGGCCTGATGCTGCTGGCGCTCGCGGCCGCCTATCTGGTGCCGTTCGAGCTGTTGCTGCTGGCCTATGTCGTGCTCGGCCCGGCGCATTATTTCACCGAGATCTCGTGGCTGCATGACCGCAGCTACTACCTGCCCCATCGCGGCATTGCCGCGGTTCTCGCCATCGTCGCCGTGGTCGCGGCGCTGATCGACAACGCCTCGTGGTTCGGTTTTGCGATGTGGGCCGCGCTGGTCGTCTGCGCCATGCTGGCGGCGACCGCCACCGCGATCGAGAGCATGCTGCTGTTCATGGTGGCGCTTGCCCTTTCCGCGATCATGTATTCGAGCGGCTCCTCGCTCGCCGTGATCGGCATCCTGATTCCGACGCTGATTCACGTCTCGCTGTTCACGCTGATCTTCATGGTGCTCGGCGCCTACCGGTCCGGCAGCCGCGTGCAGGCCGCGCTGGTGGTGCTCTATCTCGCCGCAATCGCCGCGATCCTGCTGCTGCCGCCCGCCGCCGAAATCCGCATCGCAAGCTTTGCCCGGGTCGGCCAGGACTATTTCGGCAATGTCGGCCCGGCGCTCGGCCGGCTGTTCGGCGTGCCGGGGCTCGTGCTCGACACCAGGCTGACCAGCCTGCTCGCCTTCGTCTACACCTATCACTACCTCAACTGGTTCATCAAAGCCGACGTGATCCGCTGGACCGAGGTGCCGAAGGCGCGGCTGGCGGCAATGGCCGCTGCCAGCGCAGCGGCGACCGCGCTCTATTTCTACGACTACGCGTTCGGCTTCACCTTCCTGCTGGCGCTCAGCCTGATTCACATCCTGCTGGAGTTTCCGCTCAATGCACTGGCGCTGCGCCAGCTCGGTGCGGCCATGCAGGACGCCGCCCGTGCGCGCTTCGCCGCGCGACCGGCTACAGCGGCGCCGCGCTCTCGCCCTGCGAACTCGACAGCTTCGAAGCGAGCGAGGCGATGACGATGACGACCGCGATCAGGGCGATCACCAGCGTGCAGATCGCGTTGATCTCGGGCTTCACGCCGAGCCGCACCTCCGAATAGATGCGGATCGGCAGGGTCGCCGAGCCCGGGCCGGTGGTGAAGCTCGCGATCACGAGGTCGTCGAGCGACAGCGTGAACGCCAGCATCCAGCCGGCGATGATCGCCGGAGCGATCAGCGGCAGCGTCACGGCGACGAACGCCCGCACCGGATCGCAGCCGAGATCCATTGCCGCCTCCTCCAGCGAGCGATCGAGCGAGCCGAGGCGCGACTGCACGACCACCGCGACGAAGCACATGGTCAGCGTGGTATGGGCGATCGTCACCGTCCAGAAGCCGCGCTCGGCATTCAGCGCGACGAACAGCAAGAGCAGCGACAACCCCGTGATCACTTCCGGCATCACCAGCGGGGCATAGAGCATGCCGGAGAACAGGGTACGGCCGCGGAACCTCTCCCCGCGCGACAGCGCCACCGCCGCCAGCGTGCCGAGCAGTGTCGCGATCGTCGCGGAGGCGACCGCAACCCGCAGGCTCATCCAGGCCGCCTCGATCATGGCGCGGTCATTGAAGAACTCGTGATACCAGCGCAGCGACCAGCCGCCCCACACCGTCACCAGGCGCGAGGCGTTGAAGGAGTAGAGAACGAGAATCAGGATCGGCAGATAGAGGAAGGCCAGCCCGAGTGCCAGCGAGGCGATGTTGAAGCGGGACAGGCGGGCGACCTTGCGCATCGTCTCAACGCCCCTGTTCCAGCTGTCGCTTCTGCAGCCGCTCGTACAGCAGGAGCGGCAGCAGCAGCACGACGAGCAGCACGATCGCGGCAGCGGAGGTGACCGGCCAGTCCTTGTTGGTGAAGAATTCGAGCCACAGGATCTGTCCGATCATCAGCGAATTGGATCCAGCCAGAAGATCGGGAATCACGAACTCGCCGACGATCGGAATGAAGCACAAGAGCACGCCGGCGCCGACCCCGGGCAGCGACAGCGGGAAGGTGACGAGCCAGAACACCTGCCAGGGCGGCGCGCCGAGATCGGAGGCCGCCTCCTCCAGCGCCGGCTCCATCTTGGCGAGCGTGGCGTAGAGCGGCAGGATCATGAACGGCAGATAGGAATAGACGATGCCGATATACATCGCGGTGTCGGTGGAGAGCCACACCACTGGCCGGCTGATCAGATGCAGCGCGAGCAGGACCTGGTTCAGCAGGCCGTCGTGCTGGAGGATGTTGATCCAGGCGTAGATGCGGATCAGGAACGAGGTCCAGAACGGCACGATCACCAGCACCATCGCCACCGCCTGCCAGCGTTTCGGCAACCGCGCCATGCCGTAGGCGATGGGATAGCCGATCAGGAGCAGCAGCGCGGTGGCGGTGATGGCCACGGTGAGGCTGCGCACATAGGCGAAGACGTAGATGTCGTCGGAGCCGAGCAGCTTGAAATTGTCGACCGAGAGCGCTGCGAACGCCGCCTTGAGAGCGTCCCATCCCGCCGTCACGTCGAACACCGGCTCGTAAGGCGGCTGCGCGATCGCGGTCTGCGACAGGCTGATCTTGAGCACGAAGGCGAACGGCACCAGGAAGAACAGCACCATCCAGACATAGGGCGCGATCGCGGCGAAGCGCGCGGGCCTTGCGAAGATGCGGCGGGAGCTCATGATTGCAGCACCACGCAATCATCAGGCGTGAACCAGGCGACGACATGCTGGTTCAGGCTGTAGGCGTCGACGTCGAGCCGCGCGCTGTTGGCGACCGACGCCTGCAGCATTCCGCCGGTCTCGAGCTTCACCTTGTAGGTGGTGGTGCCGCCGAGATAGCAGATGTCGGCGATCACGCCGTCGAGAGTGTTGATCGCCGTCTCACGACCAGCCTCGCTGACCGGGGCGCGGCGCGACAGCTTGATCTTCTCGGGGCGGATTGCGACCGCCAGTTTTCCGGTGCCGACGGCTTCGCGCGGCTCGGCCACCACCAGCGCCCCCGCATCGCGCGTGCCGATGACCAGACGATGACCGTCGCGCAACTTGGACTCGCCGTCGAACAGATTGATGTCGCCGACGAACTCGGCGATCCAGCGCGAACGCGGCGCCTCGTAGAGCTCGCGGGGGCTCGCGACCTGGGCGAGCTTGCCTGATTTCATCACACCGATCCGGCTCGCCATCGTCATCGCCTCCTCTTGGTCGTGGGTGACGATGATGAAGGTCATGCCGAGCCGCCGCTGCAGCTCCATCAGCTCGGCTTGCGTGTTTTCGCGCAACTTCTTGTCGAGGGCTGCAAGCGGCTCGTCCAGCAGCAGGAGCTGCGGCCGGCGCGCCAGGGCGCGGGCCAGCGCCACGCGCTGGCGCTGACCGCCGGACAGCTGGTCCGGCTTGCGCTTTTCCAATCCTTCGAGCTTGACCAGCGCGACCATCTCCGCCACGCGCGTGGCGATGTCGGCGCGGGGCATGCCGGCGCGCTTCAGGCCGAAGGCGATGTTGTCGCGCACCGACAGATGTGGGAAGAGCGCATAGTTCTGGAACATCATGTTGATCGGCCGCTCATGCGGCAGCGCCTGCGCGATGTCCTTGCCGCCGAGCAGGATGCGTCCCTCGTCCGGCGCCTCGAAGCCCGCGAGCATGCGCAGGAGCGTGGTCTTGCCGCAGCCGCTCGGGCCGAGCAGCGCGAAGAACTCGCCGGCGTTGATATCGAGCGACACGCCGTCGACGGCGCGGAATGCGCCGAAGGTCTTGGCGACGCCCTCGATGCGCAGCAGCGGCTGGCCTGCTGCCGGAAATGACCCTCCGGCAGCCGGTTCAGCCGCAACCTTCGTTCCGGGCAATTCTTCCGCCATGGTCCCTGCCAACCCCGATTCCGCCGCACGCTAGCGGCCGATCGTGTTTAGCTCAACCGGTTCGGGGCGAATGATCGGAAATTGGCCTTCATGCGAGGCGTCAAAGGGCGTATGATCAGAACATGACCAAGTTGCTGGATCAGGCCCTGGAGATCGCACGCAGTCTGCCCGCCGACGCGCAGGACGACATTGCCCGCATCGTACTCCAGCTTGCTGGTGGCGATGCAGCGCATCCTGTCATCCTGTCAGATGACGAGAGAACGGCAATCGCCGCATCCAAGGCCGCGGCCAAACGGAGGGAATTCGCAACCGAGGCTCAAGTCCGAGCGACTTGGGCCAAACACGGCCTGTGAAGATTCGCTACACACTTCCGGCGCTCGCCGACCTCGATTCGATACTGACCTACATTGCAGAAGCGTCTCCGCAAGGAGCGGCACGCGTCCAAAAGCGCATTCAGGACGTTATCGGTCTGCTGCTCGCGCATCCCGAGATCGGTCTACGAACGGACGATCGGGACATCCGGAGGCTGACCACAACGCCCTACCCCTTTCTGATCTTCTACGAGATCGGAGACCAAGAGATCATCATCCATGCCATCCGTCATGGGGCTCGCGATCCCGGAGGGATGCCGGGTGCGCGAGATCCCGCCTAGTTCGGATCCGCCATGAACGCCGCCAGCGCGTCACGGTCCGCGGCGGGCATGGTCAGGCCGAGCTTGGAACGGCGCCACAGAACGTCATCCGGAAACCGCGCCCATTCACGGGTCATGAGATAGCGCACCTCGGCGCCGGTCAGTTCGGGTCCGAAGGCGGGGCCGAGATCCTCACGTGCCTTCGCCTCGCCGAGCACGGCCGACAATCGCGAGCCATAGGCGGCAACCAGGCGCTGGGCTTCCGGCTCCGACAAGAAGCGCCAGCGCTCGCGTGCGAGGTCGACCTCGGTGTCGAAACGGTCCCAGGCGAAATCTCCACCCGGCAGCGTTGCGCCGGCGGTCCAGGGCGGCGACATCGGGTAGAACGGCGTCAGCTTCGTCACCGCCCGCTCGGCGCGCCGGCGCGAGGTGGTGACGTCGCCGCCGAACATCGTGATCAGCGGCGCCTTGCGCCGACGCGCATGGAACAGGGTCGTGCCCTCGCGTTGCCGCGCGGACGCCGGCCTCAAATTGACGCCGGAGACCGTCCGGACCACGTCGGTCGGGACGATGCGCTCGCGAAAGTAGCGGCTCGCCGCTTCGCAGAGATAATCGACGTCGGCACCGCGCATCGCCACGATGGCGGGGTCGCCGGTGAAATCATGCGTGACCGTGCCGATCAGCGTGAACGCGCGCTCGAACGGGCTTGCGAAGATCAGCCGGCCGTCGCTGTTCTGGAACACGTAGACATTGTCAGAATCGAACAGCCTGGGCACGATGATCTGGCTCATCTGCATGGCCGTCACGGCGGGCTGCGGCTGGCGCAGGATCGTCTCCGCGACGATCGAGGTCCAGCCGCCACTGGTATTGGCCAGCGCCCTGGCTGTGATGGAGCGGCGGTGGCCGCGATCGACCACGGCGAGCCGCCAGATGTCGGTTCGGTCGGCACGCACGCAGCGTGCCCCGGTCCGGATCGCCGCACCACGCTCGGCGGCGTCCAGCGCCGTGAGCACGACAAGGCGCGAATCGTCGACGATGCAGTCCGAATATTCGAACGCCGTGCCGAACGGGCGCTTCAGCGCGTTGCCGACAGGGTGATGGGTGATGTCGAGGGTCGCCGACGCGGGCAGGCCGCTCCGGCCGGCGAGGCCGTCATAGAGAAACAGGCCGGCCCGCAGCAACCAGGGTGGACGCTCGTCCACGTGCGCGGGAATCACGAAACGCATCGGCCGGACCAGATGCGGCGCGATCCGGAGCCAGATCCGGCGCTCGGCCAGAGCCCGGCGCACCCGCCAGAAGCCGCGGCGCTCCAGCACTGAGAGATCGCCGTGGATCAGCCGCGGTGTGGCCGACGACGCCGCGCCGCCGAGATCGCCCTGCTCGAACAGGATTACCCGCAGGCCGCGGCCCGCCGCATCGCGGGCGAGGCTGACGCCGTTCAGGCCGCCGCCGATGATCGCGAGATCGTAATCCGCCATGAAGCCGTCGAATGGGAGCGAAGCGCTCCCATCACTAACCGGTCTTCAGCGCAAGCTCCATGGCTTCGTCGCGGCCGACGAGGCCGGCATATTTGCCGATCGGCAAGGGCTTGCCGAGCAGGTAGCCCTGCACGCCGTCGCAGCCCTCCTTGGCGAGGAAGGCGAGCTGGTCGACCGTCTCGACGCCCTCGGCGATGATCGACATTTCGAGGCCGTGGCCGAGGTCGATAACGGCGCGCACGATCGCCGCCGATTGCGGGTTGCGGCCGAGATTGATGATGAAGGCGCGGTCGATCTTGATCTTGTCGAACGGGAACGCCTGGAGATAGCTCAGCGAGGAATAGCCGCTGCCGAAATCGTCCATGGAGATGCGCACGCCGAGCGCCTTCAGGCGGCGCAGCAGCGCGAGACCGCGGTCGAAATCCTCGATCAGAACACCCTCGGTGATCTCGAGCTCGAGCCGGCCGGGTGCAAGGCCCGTCTCGAGCAGGATCGAATGGACGAGGCCGACCACATCGCCGTGCATGAACTGCGCCGGGGACAGATTGACCGCGACCTGCAGCGGCTTCGGCCAGGACGCCGCCTCGCGGCAGGCCTCGCGCAGGATCCACTCGCCCATCTCGACGATGAGGCCGCTTTCCTCGGCGATGGGAATGAACTCGGCCGGGGAGACCTGGCCGCGCACCGGATGCTGCCAGCGCGCCAGCGCCTCGAAGCCGATGATCTCGCTCTCGGCGACGCTGTGGCCCGCGGCCCCCTGCGGCTGGAAGGCGAGTGCGAGCTCGCCGTTCTTGACCGCCATGGAGAGGTCCTGGTGCAGCACGCGGCGGTCGCGAATCTGCTGGTCCATCTCGGGCTGGTAGAGGCTGATCGTGCCGCGCGACTTCTGCTTGGCGCGGAACAGCGTGGCACCGGCATTGGCGAGCAGCGAGGCGCCATCGGTGCCATTGTGGGGGAACACCGACATGCCCGTGGTGATGCCGGCGCGGACCGGACGGCCGTCGATCTGAAAATCCTTCGCGACGGCTTCGCCGATCTGCTGCGCCAGCGCGAGGCCGGCCTCGGGCTGCTTGCCGTCGATGATCAGCCCGAACTCGTCCCCGGAGAGGCGCGCCACCACGCCGCCGCGCGCGGAATCCTGGAGCCGATGGGCGACCTCGATCAGGAGCTTGTCGCCGAGCGCATGGCCGAAGACGTCGTTGACCTCCTTGAGGCCGTCGAGGTCGACGCAGAGCACGGCGAACTCCTCGCCGGTGCCCTCGCAGGCCTCGATCATCTGGGTCAGCGCCTGCAGGAAGGCGGCGCGGTTCGGCAGATCGGTGAGGCCGTCGTGATAGGCCATGTGCGCCATGCGCGACTCGGTCTGCCGGCGGTCGGTGACGTCCTCGTGGGTCTTGATCAGATATTGCGGCTCGCCGGCCTCGCTGAGCACGGTGGCGCGGCGGGTGAGGAACAGCCGCAGGCCGTCCTTGGTCGAGATCGGATGCTCCTCGGTGATCATCCCGCGCTTCTTGATCGCGGCCTCGTCGCGCGCGACGATCAGCTTGGCTTCCTTGGCGTTGAAGATGTCGGACGCGGTCAGGCCGGTGGCTTCCTCGCGCCTGCGGTTAAGGATCGTCTCGGCGCTGCGGTTGGCGAGCAGATAGCGGCCGTCCTTGACCTGTTCCACGATCAGCGCAACCGGGATGTTGTCGACCACGAGCTCGAGGAACTTCTTGGTGCTCTCCAGCTCCTCCGACAGCGAGCGGCGGTCGGTGATGTCCTCGAACACGATGAGCAGAAATTCGGGCTTATTGCTCTCGTTGCGGACCACGATCCGGATCGAGGCGACCGTGCGCTGCGCACCGGCACGATCCACGTCGAACTCGTTGCGGTACTGGCCATCCGGCGAATGGAGTGCCGCCTGGTCGGCCGCCTCGATGCTCGCTGCCGAGGCCGATGCAAACAGCTCCCGCGCATTCCTGCCGACGGCGAAGTCCCGCGACAATCCCCAGAACTTCTCATAGGCGCTGTTGGCGAAGATGTAGCAGCCGTCCTCGATGTTCTTGGCCGCCACGCAGGCAGGCACATGGTCCAGCACCGTCTCCAGGAACTGCTTGGTGGAGGCGAGCTGCCGCGACAGCCTGCGCTCCTCGCTGACGTCGAGATGGGTCGCCACCGAGCCACCGTTCGGCAGCACGAAATATTTCACCAGGATGGCCCGTCCGTCGGGCAGCTCCGTGATCAGGCCGTTGACGCTCGATGCCTTATCGTAGAACTCGGCGTCGGAGGCGGCATTCAGCACCCCGCGCCTGCGACGAAGCTCGAGAAGGTCGTGGCCATTCATGCCAGGTCGGACTTCCGACCGCGTCAGGCCATAGATCTCGAGATAGCGGTCGTTGCAGAAGATGATGCGGCGCTGCGCATCCGTCATCACCACGCCCTGGTTGAGATTGTTCATGGCGGAGGAGATGAAGGCGTTGCGCCGCAGCTGCAAACGCCTGGACCGGCGCAATGAGGAATGGATCCACAGCCCGATCGCGGCGAGGAACGCGCAGACCACGATGCCGGCGATCAGGGCTTCCCAGATCACGCCCGGATCAAGCCCGGTGAGATCTGCCGCAACGGCAAGGCTGTCCGATGCCGCAAAGGCGCGCGCAGGCGCGCCCGTGCCGGCCAGGCATAGGAAGGCCTGCACAGCAATCGAAAGCGTGCTGCCCACGTGCCAGTTCTTCTCAGCCATCAGCCACCCGCGATTTCAACGTCGGATTGTCTGGCCTCGCGGGTTTGGATCGGGTAAACGCCTGAGGGAACAACAGAATAATGTCACGTGAAATACGGCAATTGCCCTGTCATGATAAACGCCATCTTAACGGAAGCCCCGCCTGCGCCGCCGTTGGCGGACCATACGCCACCGATGCTTCCAACTGGTATCATGCACAACCATGGATAGGGTCGACTGCGTCGTTATCGGAGCCGGCGTGGTCGGTCTCGCGGTGGCCCGGAAGCTCGCCCAGGCCGGGCGCGAGGTGATCGTGCTCGAGGAAGCCGAGGCGATCGGCACCGTCACCTCCTCGCGCAACAGCGAGGTGATCCATGCCGGCATCTATTACCGCGCCGGGAGCTGGATGGCGCGCATGTGCGTGGCCGGCAAGCACGCGCTCTACCGCTACTGCGACGAGCGCGGCATCCCGCACAAGAATTGCGGCAAGCTGATCGTCGCGACCAGCCCGAAAGAGACCGAGAAGCTGCAATCGATCAAGGCCCATGCCGAGGCCAACGGCGTGCTCGACATGCAGCTGCTCTCGGGCGAGGCCGCACGCACGCTGGAGCCGGCGCTCGCCTGCGACGCCGCGCTGCTGTCACCGTCGACGGGCATCATCGACAGCCACGCCTACATGCTGTCGCTGCGCGGCGAAGCCGAGGACGCCGGCGCGGCTTTCGCGTTTCACACTCCGCTGATCCGTGCCAGGGCGGCGGCCGGATTCATCGAGATCGATGCCGGCGGCGAGGCGCCGATGACCCTGCAATGCAGCCTCCTCGTCAACGCCGCGGGGCTGTCGGCAACGCATGTGGCGCGCAGCATCGACGGCATGCCGCTGGATCGGATTCCGCCGGCCTATCTCGCCAAGGGAAACTATTTCAGCTGCAACGCCAAGGCGCCATTCTCGCGCCTGATCTATCCGGTGCCCGAGCCCGGCGGATTGGGGGTGCACCTGACGCTGGACATGGCAGGACAGGCACGCTTCGGGCCTGACGTCGAATGGATCGAGACGATCGATTACGAGGTCGACCCCTCACGCGCCGAGCGGTTCTATCCCGCGATCCGCAAATACTGGCCGACGCTGCCTGACGGCGTGCTGATGCCGAGCTATTCCGGCATCCGCCCGAAGATCGTGCCGCCGGCCGTGGCCACGCAGGATTTCATGATGCAGGGCCCGCGCGATCACGGCGTTGCAGGCCTGATCAATCTGTTCGGCATCGAATCGCCGGGATTGACGTCCTCGCTCGCGATCGCCGATCACGTCGCCGAGCTCGCAGACATCGAGAGCGCTTCGAGAAGCGGATAAGTGTTGGTGTCGAGACCACGCGTCCAAACAAGACTGGGCGCCGCGCAAACCTGTTGCACGGTGCACACCTTGCAGCAGGGATGAGCACGAATGCTCTCATCCCTGCGTGAAGGATGTGATCAACTCTACACTGTCACGGGGGTTACTAGTGGAGCGTGTCGCCTTGCTTCAAACGCTCGATCTGGTCCTTGACCATCAACTTCCGGCGCTTCAACTCAACAATTTGCAGGTCGTCTGTTGAAAGGTGCACGAGAGCTTCGTGCAATTCGTTTTCGAGAAGTTTGTGCTTCCGTTCCAATTCAACGAGATGTGCCTGAATTGTCATTCGAAACCTCCTCGGTAGGGTTGAACCTCAGGATTCGATCCGGACGCCCAAGTCTACATCACCGATTCGTCCTGTCGATGGGTAACCGTCGTCGCACCGTCATTTTTGAAAGTTCATATGTAACGAAGCGTGACTAGGGGAACCACGCCGGAAAAATCCATGATATCAATGCGACGGCGCAGCGCCGCAGCCCCTCGCAGAAATATCTTGCGGGAGATCGGCGACGAGGGATCGCAGATCGCTTGCGATCACGCGGCGCAAGGACGATAATTTCCACAGGGCATCCACAGCCCAGATCTCACGCCTATCGGTTTTCGGCCACCGCAGACATGACCAATGAAGATGAGCGTGAGCTCGAAGCCGAGCTCACCCGGTTGCAGCAGGAACACCGAGATCTCGATGCGGCGATCGATGCGTTGCATCAATCGCCCGCCCCCGACCTGTTGCGGTTACAGCGCCTGAAAAAGCGCAAGCTGTTGTTGCGCGACCGCATCGCGTTCATCGAAGACCAGATTACGCCCGACATCATCGCCTGAGCCCGAGCCGGTCTCGCGCGGCGCCCGCCGCTCCCGAATCCGCTTGACTCGATAAGAACAAAATAGGAACATTCGCGGGCACCCCAGCACCTCAGAGAACGCTCAAGCACAACACACGAGGACAACGCAGATGTCGGCGACCGCCCTTCTCGACAACAGCCATTATGAACAGGCCTGCGATCAGGCGATCGCGATGTGCGACGGCAATCTGCGCAGCACCATCAAGGCGCTGATCATGGCCAACGAATATCTGGAAGCCGAGCTGGAGGAATTGCAGGCGGCAATTTCCGCGGGCTGCATTCCGGAGACCTCGCGCAGCAAGATGCGGAGCAAGAGCAGCGCCGCCTGATTTTCAAGCGCGAAGGGATCGCGCTTTGTTTTAAGCATGATCTTGTCGGAAAACCGCTTCACACTTTTCCGGATCATGCTCCATCGGAGCAACGCCATGTCGGATGTGACCTATTACGTTGCAATGCCCTTTTTGATCGATGATGACGGATCCCCCGTCGCAGGCGCGGCAGAGGAGTGCCAGTCCTCGACGGCGGCGCTGCGACGCGCAGAGATTCTGGCGCGCGGCGCCGGCCATATCGGCGCGGTCGCATTCAGCCGCAGCGGCGATCCCATGACCGGCGAGTTCGGGGATGCGACGCTGCTGCGCAAGTTCGGCAACGTGCCGGAAGATCTTGCAACCCTCTAGACTGGCGCTCGCTGCGGAGCCTGATCCGCCGCCTCGTGCCGGCGGTGCGCCTTGCGCACATACATGGCGGCATCCGCCTCCTCCAGGGCGCGA
Source organism: Bradyrhizobium sp. CCBAU 11357 (assembly GCF_028128865.1). Taxonomy (NCBI): domain Bacteria; kingdom Pseudomonadati; phylum Pseudomonadota; class Alphaproteobacteria; order Hyphomicrobiales; family Nitrobacteraceae; genus Bradyrhizobium; species Bradyrhizobium sp. CCBAU 11357. The sequence continues at coordinate 56,378 of NZ_LBJW01000099.1, forward strand.
GCTGCCGCGGACTGCGGACCGAGCAGGGCGACGCCCGCCGAGGCGCCCGCGGTCACGTGCTGGCCGCGAAAGACGAAGGACAATTCGTCGATCGCCTGCTCCAGGGCGGCGGCCTTCGCCTTGGCATCGGTCTCGCTGAGATTCCAGAGCAGCAGCGCGAACTCATCGCCGCCAAGGCGGCCGACCACGTCGGAGGCGCGGACCTGTCGCGTCAGCGTGGCGACAATCGCCTTGAGCACCTCATCGCCGGCGGCATGACCGAAGGAATCATTGATCGGCTTCAGCCGATCGACGTCGAGCACGATCAGCGCCCCGCTGGCGCGGTAGCGCTTCATATAGGCGATGGCGCGCGCGAGCTCGCGCTCGAAACCGCGCCGGTTGGGGATATCGAGCAGGAAATCGGTGTCGGCGGCCGCCTCGAGTTCCGAGATCCGCAGCAGGGCTGCCTTGAGCTTGCTCCTGAGGCCGCGAATGGCCGCCTTGCTGTCGTCGGCAGCAGGCGCTCCGCGCAAGGCCGGTTCGGCCGCGCGGCTCGAAACGGCTTTGGATCGGCCGGCGCTGATGGTCCGGCCCTTTCCGGCCTTCGCAGAGCTCGCCCTTTTTGGTTTCTTCATGGGCATCCTGCTCAATGAAGGCTTGCGGGGATTCACCAAGACAGGATAGTGGATTCCCTTCTCCTTGCCACCGCCTTGCGAGCCGCCGGCCGGAAACGTTAATCTGGCCTATCTTTCTGTTTTTCTGGGCACAATTGACGTCATGACCGCGCCAATCGCCATCATCATGGGCAGCCAGTCGGACTGGGACACGATGCGGCACGCCGCCGACACGCTTGACGCGCTCGGCATTGCTGCCGACAGCCGCATCGTTTCGGCCCACCGCACACCCGACCGGTTGTTCGCCTTCGCCAAGGGCGCCAAGGCCGCGGGTTACAAAGTCATCATCGCCGGGGCCGGTGGCGCGGCACATCTGCCCGGCATGGCGGCGGCGCTGACGGAACTCCCGGTGTTCGGCGTTCCCGTCGAATCCAGGACGCTCAAGGGCGTCGATTCGCTCTATTCGATCGTCCAGATGCCCGCGGGCATCCCGGTCGGCACCCTCGCCATCGGCAAGGCCGGCGCGATCAATGCCGCGCTGCTGGCGGCCGCCGTGCTGGCGCTGTCCGACCCGGCCCTGTCGGATCGCCTCGCCGCCTGGCGCAAGGCGCAAACCGAGGCGGTCGCCGAGCGCCCGGAGGACCAGGCGTGACGGACACCAGGCACGTGAAGCTGAAGCCCGGTGACACCATCGGAATCCTCGGCGGCGGACAATTGGGCCGGATGCTGGCCATGGCCGCGGCGCGGCTCGGCCTGCGCTGCCAGGTGTTCTCGCCCGATCCGGATTCGCCGGCCTTCGACGTCGTGCTGAACGCGACCTGCGCCGAATATGCCGACGTCGAGGCGCTCGAATTGTTCGCGCACGATGTCGACGTCATCACCTACGAATTCGAGAACGTGCCGGCGGCAGCCGCGCTGGTGCTGGACGCGCGCCGCCCGGTGCTGCCCAATCGCAAGATCCTCGAGACCACCCAGGACCGGCTCGCCGAGAAGGATTTCGTGACCCGGCTCGGTATCGGCACTGCCGCCTATGCCGACGTCACCTCCGTCTCCTCGCTGCGCGAGGCGATCGCCAGGATCGGCCTTCCGGCCGTGCTGAAAACCCGCCGCTTCGGCTATGACGGCAAGGGCCAGGCCATCATCCGCGAGGGCGACGACATCGCGAAAGTGTGGACCAGCCTCGCCACCAAATCGGCGATCCTGGAGGCCTTCGTGCCCTACGAGCGCGAGATCTCCGTGATCGCCGCGCGCTCCGCCACCGGCGAGGTCGAGTGCTTCGACGTCACCGAGAACGAGCACCGCGACCACATCCTGAAGATATCGCGTGCACCCGCGCCGATCCCGGATGCGCTCGCCGAGGAGGCGCGCAGCATCGCCGGCAAGATCGCAAGCGCGCTCGACTATGTCGGCGTGCTGGCGGTCGAGATGTTCGTGCTCGCCAACGGCACCGGGCCGAAGGTGCTGGTCAACGAGATCGCGCCGCGCGTGCACAATTCCGGACACTGGACGCTCGATGGCGCCTCCATCTCGCAGTTCGAGCAGCACATCCGCGCCATCGCCGGCTGGCCGCTCGGCAAGCCGGTACGCCACGGCGACGTCGTCACCATGACCAACCTGATCGGGGACGAGATCAAGGACTACGAAAAGTGGCTGAGCGTGCCGGGCGCGACCGTGCACGTCTACGGCAAGGGCACGCCGCGCCCCGGCCGCAAGATGGGCCACGTCACCGAAGTCAGGCCGCCCCGGGACGAGTGACGGGATCGCAGCAAAGGCTGCAATCCCGCCGGGTGCTTTTCGACTACGCCGTCTTCACGCCCGCAACGACGCCGGTGGGCTCCTCGCTGAGCCAGCGATAGATCACCCCGCCGAGCGCACCGCCGATCAGCGGCGCGATCCAGAACAGCCAGAGCTGCGACAGCGCCCAGCCGCCGACGAACAGCGCCGGGCCGGTGCTGCGCGCCGGGTTCACCGAGGTGTTGGTGACGGGAATGCTGACGAGATGGATCATCACCAGTGCGAGCCCGATCGCCAGCGGTGCGAAACCCGCCGGCGCGCGGCCATGGGTGGCCCCCATGATGATGAACAGGAACATCATGGTCATCACCACCTCGGTGAGGAAGCACACGATCATGCTGTACTGGCCGGGCGAATGCGCGTCATAGCCGTTGGAGGCAAAGCCCTTGCCGACGTCGAAGCCGGGCGCCCCGCTGGCAATGACATAGAGCAGCCAGGCGGCAATGATCGCCCCCGCCACTTGGGCGACGATGTAAGGCAGGACCTGCCCCGCCGGAAAACGGCCACCGGCGGTAAGACCGACCGTGACGGCCGGGTTGAGATGGCAGCCGGAGATGTGGCCGATCGCATAGGCCATGGTGACGACGCTCAATCCGAAGGCCAGGGACACGCCGACCAGCCCGATTCCCACCTGCGGGAAGCCGGCCGCAATCACCGCGCTTCCGCAGCCCGCGAATGTGAGCCAGAAGGTGCCGATGGCTTCGGCAGCATATTTTTTGATGTCCATTGTGGTCCCCTCATTGCAAGATTCCGGAACAAAGCTCCGGCGCGGCCCCGTCCTCGGCGCCAAACCGCCCAAATCGGGGCCGCACGGAGGTATTTTCGCCGCATTTAATGGCCGAACTTGGCCCGAAAACCCGCTTGGCCGGTGGACATCTGCTGTTTTGTCTGATACATCCGCGCGCTCAAGGTTAAGGGCTTGCGCGTTTCGCCATCCCCTTTGACTTACCAGAATTCAAATCCGATCCACCTGAAGAGGATGCCGCGTGCAGGTTCTCGTTCGCGATAACAATGTTGATCAAGCCCTCAAGGCGCTGAAGAAGAAGATGCAGCGCGAGGGAATTTTCCGCGAGATGAAGCTCCGCGGTCATTACGAGAAGCCCTCCGAGAAGAAGGCCCGCGAAAAGGCCGAAGCCGTGCGCCGTGCGCGCAAGCTCGCCCGCAAGAAGCTGCAGCGCGAAGGCCTGCTGCCGATGAAGCCGAAGCCGGTGTTCGGCGCCGGCCCGGGCGGCGATCGCGGCGGTCGTGGCGGCCCCGGTGCAGGTCCGCGCGGACCGCGCTGATCCGATTCAGCAAGACTTCAGTTTTCGATGACGCGGGCCCCAGGCCCGCGTTATTGTTTTGAGGACTTGTCGGATCAAGCTCTAGCGCGAGCGAACCGTAGATGGCCTCCCCTTTCCCTCAGCGCGGCTTTGCGCGACGGCGCCGGATCTGGCAGCCGCCGCTCGCGGTGGCGTTGACGGGAATCGCGCTGTGCGGCTGCTCGTTCGATCTGGGATCGCTGATGCCGGAGAAGGACAAGCCGCAGGAAGCGCCCAAGGCCGCCACGCCAGCCGAGAGCGCGGTAAGCGCCGGCAACGTCACCGAAGCTCAGGCCCATACCGCGAAGGCCCAGTCCCTGGCGAAGTCAGGCGAGACCGCGGCAGCGCTCGACGAGTTCAACCGCGCGGTCGGCCTCGATCCCTATAATGCGCAGGCGCTCTATGGCCGCGCCCTGATCTACCAGGGCAACAACCAGCACGACTTCGCGATCGCCGATTTCAGCGCCGCCAGCGGCCTCAACCCGCAAAAGGCCGAGCCGCTGCTCGGCCGCGCCACCAGCTATCTCGCGCTCGGCAAGGTCAAGGAGGCCGCAGCCGATCTCGATGAAGCCTCCGAGGCCGATCCGCACAATGCCCAGGTCTGGACCGCGCGCGGTCAGGCCTATGAGCGGCTGGGCGACAAGGCCAAGGCGGCGGCGTCCTACACCAGGGCGGTCGCGCTTCGTCCACGCGACGAACCCGCCCGCAGCGGTCTCGCCCGCGTCGGCGGCTGACCGTTTGGTGTAGCCTGAGCGTAGTTCTAGTCGGGGGTAGCGCTCTTGGGCAGAACGGCGTTGAACATCGACTTCATGCCCGACAGCATCTCGTCGGCGACATTGGTCTTCTTCGGCCGCGGCATGGCGGCGCCCGCATCGGCACGCAGGTCGAGCGGTGGCGCGATGACCGGCACGGGAATGTCGGCCGGCGGCGTCACCCGATTCGGATCGTCGTTGCCGACCGAGGCCGTGTAGGGCGGATTGGAGCCCGCATTGCCATAGGCCTCGGGCGAAGGCGTCGAGACATTGATCGGCGGCGGCAGCGGACGGACCGGGGACGGCTCCACATTCACGACCCGCGGGGCCTCCGGCGTGCGGGCAGCGTCCCGCACCGCAGGCTCGGCCGGCTTGGTCTCCGAAGCGCGAGCCTCGGCAGGCTTGGTTTCCGACGATTTGGCCTCGGCAGCCTTGCCCTCGGGTGATTTGCGCAGGCGCTCGATCGCAGCACGCGCCAGATCGTTGGCGTCGGGAGCCGGGGAAGCCGCCGTCGGGGCCGAATTGGCCTCGACCACCGGAGCAGAGGCAGCCGGTGCGGATTTCGCCGCGGCCTTGTCGCGGGTAGAGGGTCGGCCGCGCGGGGCGGCGTCAGCGGGAGCCACGTCTGCGGCCTTGGTCTCGGCGGCCGGCGGACGATCGGCTGGCTTCTCGGCTGCCGACTTGTCCGTCACGCTCTTCTCGGGGATGCCCTTGGCCTTGACGCCAGGCGCGGGAAGGTTGGCGCTATCGGTCGGCTTGCCGTCGCCGCCGGTCTGGGCAGGCGCGGTCACGGCGGCTGGGGTATCGGCGGCCGGCTTGGCGTTGATGTAATGATTGACGATGTAGGCCCCGATGATCGTCGCGAGCACCGAGGGGAAAATATCCATCGAAATTTTTGCGAGGTATTTCAGCATTCCGACCACTCCCCGCGCGACCTGATGCGGGAACTTTAGGGCATTGTGAGGGATCAACTGCGACGGATCGATGGCAAAGGGTGGCGCGCCCCCTAGCGTTTCAGCTCAATTTCAAGGAACACGATCTCAGTTGAGGTTTCGTTAAGTACGTCATGCTGGACGCCGGCCTTGCGGAAATAGGATTTTCCGGCGGCAAGCTGCGCCTTGGACCGTTCGCCATTGGGCGCCACGATGGTCATCTCGCCGGCGGCGACCGGAACGATCACATAGTCCATCCCATGGGTGTGGTGGCCGGTGGCGCTGCCGGGAGCAAGCCGCCATTCGGTCACCCGGACCTCCTCGTTGTCGATCTGGACGTCGGACTTGGCGGCAAGCACCGGGAGCTCCTTCTAGGGCACGAAAACCATGAACACGTAGACGGCAAATACCACCATATGCACCAGGCCGAACAGGACGTTGGTTCTGCCTGTGCCGAAGGTCAGCATGCTCAGGAAGAAGGTCAGCAGCAAAAGGACGCTGCCCTGGGCGCTGAGGCCGAGCTCGAGTTCCTTGTCGAGCGCATAGGTCGCGACGCCGACGGCAGGAATGGTCAGGCCGATGGTCGCCAGCGAAGAGCCGAGGGCGAGATTGATGCTCTTCTGGAGGTCGTTCCTGCGCGCCGCCGCGACGGCCGCAACGCCCTCGGGCATCAGGATCAGCAGCGCGACCAGAAGGCCGGCGAAGGCCGGTGGCGCCCCGATCCTGGCGCCCACGGCATCGACCACCAGCGAGAATTTCTTGGCGAGCAGCACGACCGCCAGAAGCGAGACCAGGAGCAACACCACGGTGAGCGCGAGTGCCCCTGCCGACACGTGCGCCGCCCCGCCCTCGCCGTCGGCACGTTCGTGCACGAAGTAATCCTTGTGCAGGACCGTCTGGGTGTAGAGAAACACCGCATAGAGCGCCAGCGTGACCACGTCGACGAAGCCGAGCTGGACCGCCGAATAGACCGGCCCCGGCGTGGTGGTGGTGTAGTTCGGCATGATCAGCGTGATGGTCGCGAGCGCGAACAGGACGCTGAGATAGACGTTGGCGCCGGAGAGCTGAAAGCCCTGCTCGCGATAGCGCAGGCCGCCGATGAAGATGCAGAGCCCGACGAGGCCGTTGCAGACGATCATGACCACGGCGAATACGGTGTCGCGGGCCAGTGCCGGGGCAGGCTTGTCGCCCAGCATGATCGTGGTGATCAACGCGACCTCGATGATGGTCACCGACAGCGTCAGCACCAGCGTGCCATAGGGTTCGCCGACCCGCTCCGCGATCACCTCGGCATGATGAACCGCAGCGAACACCGTGCCGAACAGAATGACCAGGAGGACGATTGCGAAGAGCAGTCCGCCAATCGACAGCGAGAACACGTAATCCGTCGCGCTGACGGCCGCGAACAACAGCAAGGCCAGCGCCGGAAAGACCCAGGCCGACCGGGGCATCGGATCATGCGCGCTCATCCACCGGCTCCAATCCCAGCATGATCCGGAAAAGTGTGTTGCGGTTTTCCGATATGATCATGCGCAATCGAAAAACCGAGGTGCGATGAAATTCATCGCAGCTCGGCCGAGCAGTAGCAAATCGGCCGGCAGATTCAATGCCAGTGCAGGATCGGCGCGACCGGCAGGAACGTCAGCAACAGGAACAGCGGGATCAGCACGGCGCCCGCGCGCAGGAGATAACCGAAGAAGCTCGGCATCTCGATGCCGTTCTCGCGGGCGATGCTGCTCACCATGAAGTTCGGCGCGTTGCCGATATAGGTAAGCGCTCCCATGTAGACGGCTCCCATCGAGATCGAGGCGAGCGTGCCCGAGAGCTCATGCATCAGCACCTGCGGGTCGCCGCCGGCGAGCTCGAAGAACAACAGATAGGTCGGCGCATTGTCGAGGAATGCCGACATCAGTCCGGTGAACCAGAAATAGGCGACCTCGCGCGGGGTGCCGTCCGGCGCCGTCACGGCCGACAGCAGCCAGGCGAACGCGCCGTGATGGCCGGCATTGAGCATGGCAATGACCGGGATGATGGCGACGAAGATGCCCGCGAACAGCTTTGCGACCTCGCGGATCGGCTCCCAGGTGAAGCCGTTGGCCTGCCTGTGCTCGTCGGGCGTCAGCCACACCGACAGCGCCGCGATGGCCAGCAGCACCAGATTGCGAACGAGGTCCTCCAGGTCCAGCCTGGTGCCGAGAACATCGAACGCGATGCCGGGCCTCCACATCGCCGAGGCGAGCAGGCTGGCGACGATGGCTGCGATCAGCACCAGATTGACGAGGCCGCGGATGCGCAACGGCTCGCCACGGCCTGTGTCAGTGGGCGGCGGCTCGCTGCGAAAGCGCCAGACGTCGACGACGGCGAAGATCGCGAGCAACAGACCGGCAACCAGCGTGGTCTGCAACCAGATGGTCCGCGTGGTCCAGAAGAAGTCGACACCGTGGAGGAAGCCGACGAAGAGCGGGGGATCGCCGAGCGGGCTCAGCGCGCCGCCGACATTGGCCACCAGGATGATGAAGAAGACGACGACATGGGCGTTGTGGCGCCGCAGCCGATTAGCGCGGATCAAGGGGCGGATCAGGATCATCGCGGCACCCGTGGTGCCGACGATGCTCGCCCCCAACGTGCCGAGCGCGAGGATGCCGACATTCGCCGCCGGCGTGCCCTTGATGTCGCCCGTGATGAGAATGCCGCCGGCCACGACATAGAGCGCGAACAGCAGCACGATGAAGCCGAGATATTCGGCGAGCATGGCATGGACCAGCGCCGCCAGCATCGCCATGCCGCCGGCGAAGACGACGAGCGCGGCGAGCGCCAGCAGCGACCAGGCAGCAGTGATCTTGCCGTAATGGTGATGCCAGATCTTCGGCAACAGCAGAGGCCCCAGTGCGATCGACAGCAACAACCCGGCAAAAGGCAGCGCATGGGGCCAGCGCATCGCCGCACCGTCGAGGCCGGTCGCGGCAAGCGCATTCTGCGGCAGAAACATCAAGCAGGAGACAGCGAGCGCGGGAACGTAACGTTGAGCCAAGCCGTCAGCCACCAATGAAGCCTCTCGCCGTTTCGATCGCACCATATTGGTCGAGATTGTCGTGCCCGCCGCCCACCATGCGAACGAACCGCTTGGGCTCGCGCGCGAGTGCGAACAGACGCTCCCCGAACACGATCGAAATGACAAGGTCATTGGTGCCATGCATGACGAGCAGCGGCACCGTGACGCGCGAGATGCGCTGGTCCGAATGGAACGGGTCGCGCATCAGAAGGCGGACCGGAACGAACCAGAACGATGACCCCGCAATGTCGGCCGTCGAGGTATAGGGCGCCTCCAGGATGAGTTTTCCAATGCGCTGCTCCGAGGCGAGCGCAACCGCGACGCCGGTCCCGAGCGAAAAGCCCCAGGCGACGATTCGTTCCGCCGCATAGCGCGCGGTCGTGAATGCGTAGGCGGCGGCAGCGTCGCGCAGCAGGCCCTGTTCGCTCGGCATCCCGCTCGACCCGCCGTAGCCGCGATAGGACAGCGCAACGAGGCCAGTGCCGTCGGCGGTCATCGCCTTGAAACGGCTGACGCGGCCGGCGAGAGAATCGCCATTGCCGTGGAAGTACAGGATCACCGAACGACCGGGCTTGGCCGGCACGTGCCAGACGATGACCTTCTCGCCGTCCGAGGTAGTCAGGACATGCTCTTCCGCCTCGGGAAGGCCCGCAGCATCGGGGGCGGTGCGACCGACGGGCGGGATCGGAAACAGCATCTCGCGCTGGCGGAGATACAGCACGACGAGACCGGCAAGATAGACGGCCACGAGCAGGATGACGGTCCATTTGACGATGGTGATCATTGCGCGGCCGGCCCCGATCCAGACTAGGGCTTGCGACGGCTCCGCAGCAATTTCATGACGTCGGGCCGGAGACTCGCCGGAACGTCGCGACAGCCGCACGCCGCCTTGTGGGCAGCGTGCCAGGCGATGCGCTGCTCGCGCGTCGCCTTGGGCGGCATGCGATGGGACCGGTGCCATTCCTTGTTGATGGCCACGGTCCCTCCCGCGTCACATCGCCTTGACGATGTTCTCGGTGACCTTCTTGGCGTCGCCGAGCAGCATCATCGTGTTGTCGCGGTAGAACAGCGGATTGTCGATACCGGCATAGCCCGAAGCCAGCGAGCGCTTGATGAACATCACCGTGCCGGCCTTCCAGACCTGGAGCACCGGCATGCCGTAGATCGGCGAGGACTTGTCCTCTTCGGCCGCCGGGTTGGTGACGTCGTTGGCGCCGATCACGAAGGCGATGTCGGCCTGCGCGAATTCGGAGTTGATGTCTTCGAGCTCGAACACCTCGTCATAGGGAACGTTGGCTTCGGCGAGCAACACGTTCATGTGGCCGGGCATGCGGCCCGCGACCGGGTGAATGGCGTATTTCACCTCGACGCCTTCCTTCTTCAGGATGTCGGCCATTTCGCGCAGCGCGTGCTGGGCCTGCGCCACCGCCATGCCGTAGCCGGGCACGATGATGACCTTGGAGGCGTTCTTCATGATGAAGGCGGCATCGTCCGCCGAGCCGAGCTTGGCGGGCTTCTGCTCGCCCGTACCGCCGCCGGCCGCAGCGGTCTCACCGCCGAAGCCGCCGAGGATGACCGAGATGAAGGACCGGTTCATCGCGTGGCACATGATGTAGGACAGGATCGCGCCCGAGGAGCCGACCAGCGCGCCGGTAATGATCAGCGCGGAATTGCCGAGCGTGAAGCCGATGCCGGCCGCGGCCCACCCCGAATAGGAGTTCAGCATCGAGATCACGACCGGCATGTCGGCGCCGCCGATCGGGATGATCATGAGCACGCCGAGCAGAAGCGCCAGGATGACGTTCAGCCAGAAGAACACGGGGCTGCCGGTGACGACGAGACCGACGATGCAGGCGACCAGCGCCACCGCGAGCGCGATGTTGATCACGTGGCGGGCCGGCAGGATGATCGGAGCGCCGCTCATCCGTGCCGAAAGCTTGAGGAATGCGATCACCGAGCCGGTGAAGGTCAGCGCGCCGATGGCGACGCCGAGCGACATTTCGACCAGGCTCTGGGTGTGGATATTGCCCGGCGTGCCGATGTCGAACGCCTCGGGCGCATAGAACGCGCCGGCGGCGACCAGCACCGCGGCCATGCCGACCAGCGAGTGGAAGGCCGCGACGAGCTCCGGCATCGACGTCATGGGCACGCGCCGCGCGATCACCGCGCCGATCGCGGCGCCAATCGCGATGCCGACGATCACCAGCACCCACGCGAGACCGTCAGCCGGCGGATGGTTGGCAAGCGTGGTGGCGACCGCGATCGCCATGCCGATCATGCCGAACAGATTGCCCTGGCGCGACGAAGCCGGGCTGGATAGCCCACGCAGCGACAGGATGAACAGCACTCCCGCCACGAGATACAGAAATGCAGAGAGGTTGGCGCTCATCTCAGGTCCCCATTGATCCCATCAGCCCGAGGTGGCCGCTCACTTCGACTTCTTCTTGTACATCGCCAGCATGCGCTGGGTGACAAGGAAGCCGCCGAAGATGTTGATGCAGGCAAAGATCAGCGCGACGAAACCGAAGGCTCGCGCCCAGCCGGAGCCGCTCGAAACATTGGCGACGCCGCCGGCAAGCAGCGCACCGACCACGATCACCGAGGAGATCGCGTTGGTCACGCTCATCAGCGGCGTGTGCAGCGCGGGTGTCACCGACCACACCACGAAGTAGCCGACGAAGACGGCGAGGACGAAGATCGACAGCCGGAAGATGAAGGGGTCGACGACCTGTGCAGCGTGCTCCATAACGGGTCTCCTTAAGCCTTCGGCTGGAAGTTCGGGTGGATCACGGCGCCGTCCTTGGTGAGCGCGGTGGCCTTGACGAGCTCGTCGTCCCAGTTCACGGCGAGCTTCTTCTCGTTCTTGTCGACCATGGTCTCGATGAAGGAGAACAGATTGCGGGCATAGAGGCTGGAGGCCGAGGCTGCAACGCGGCCGGCGACGTTGGTGTAGCCCACGATCTTGATGCCATCGAGGTCGACGACCTCGCCGGCCTTGGCGCCCTCGACATTGCCGCCGCGCTCGACGGCGAGATCGACCAGCACCGAGCCGGGCTTCATCGATCTCACCATGTCGGCACTGACGAGCTTCGGCGCCGGCCGGCCCGGAATCAGCGCGGTGGTGATGACGATGTCCTGCTTCTTGATGTGCTCGGCAGTGAGCGCGGCCTGCTTGGCCTGGTACTCTTTGGACATTTCCTTGGCGTAGCCGCCGGCGGTCTGTGCGTTCTTGAACTCCTCGTCCTCGACGGCGAGGAACTTTGCGCCGAGCGACTCGACCTGTTCCTTGGTGGCGGGTCGGACGTCGGTCGCGGTCACCACGGCGCCGAGACGGCGGGCGGTCGCGATCGCCTGGAGGCCGGCGACGCCGACGCCCATCACGAACACCTTGGCGGCGGGCACGGTGCCGGCTGCGGTCATCATCATCGGAAAGGCGCGGCCGAAGGCCTCGGCGCCCTCGATCACGGCACGGTAGCCGGCGAGGTTGGCCTGCGAGGACAGCACGTCCATCACCTGCGCGCGGGTGATGCGCGGCATCAATTCCATCGCGAAGGCCGCGACGCCCGCATCCGCGATCGTCTTCAGCGCGGCCTCGTTGCCGTAAGGGTCCATGATGGCGATGACGAGGGCGCCGCGCTTGTACTGCGCAAGCTCGGATGCCTCGGGACGCTTCACCTTGATGATGATGTCGGCGTCCTTGAGCGCGTCTGCGCTGACGGTGGCGCCCACGGCGGTGAATTCGGAATCCGGCAGGCCCGACTTGATGCCGGCGCCGGGCTCGACGGCGATCTCGGCGCCGAGCGCCTTGAATTTTTTCACCGTATCAGGCGAAGCGGCGACGCGCGGCTCCGACGGATCGATTTCCTTGGCAACGGCGATCTTCATAGGCCCTCCGGCGACGCGGGACAAAGCGCGCACGCGAACTTAGCGTTACTCCCGCAACGTTGGATACCGGTTTTAGAACCGGCTTGAATGCAAATTTTATGGGCACCGACAGCGCTGGCGGTGCGGCAACGGATCGATCAGGTGAGGAAGATCGCCATCAGGATCACGATGAGCGCGACCGAGGCCGTGCCGTATTTCACCAGCTTGATGAAACCCTCATAGGTCTGCTCGTGGGCAACGTAGTCGTTGCCGTCGGCAGTGGTGTACGCCACTTCGCTATGATCAGCCATGGAATGTCCCCAGTCGAACGTCGAATTCTCGGGCTGGGATACCTGAAAGATTTAGACAGGGCAACGGCACCGAAGCGGGGTTTTCCCGCAAATCGGGTCATTTGGAATTCCAATTGTCGCGGATCCAGCGCGCGAGGCTCTGCTCGCTGACTTCGCCGGCGGCGAGAGAGAGGATGATGGTCGTCGCTTCCGCCGGATCGGGACTGAACGCCACGCCATTCTTGTGCAGAAAAATCATCATCGCCATGAAGGCAATACGTTTGTTTCCATCGACAAACGCATGATTCTTCGCGAGCCCGAATGCATGGGCTGCGGCAAGCTCGTCCAACGGCGCCTGCTCGTAGCGCCATTTGTTGATCGGTCGATCGAGCGCGGACCGCAACATGCCTTCGTCACGCAGTCCAGGCGCCCCTCCAAAGCGTCGGAGTTGCCGGCCGTGAATGGCGACGGCCTGCTCGTAGGTAATCCAGAGCGGCTCCTGAGGATCGCTCATTGCATGAGCCGACTATTTCGCAAGCGCCGCGAGCGTGTCGCGATACTTGTCCATCACCTCGTCGGCGATTTCCATCGTCCGCTCGAAGTCGGGATCGTATGGCAGCAACTGAAAACCACCGCCGGGTAATTCCACGATGTGCAATTGCTGTCCGCGCTTGAGATCGAGCCGCTGCATCAATTCACGGGGCAGCAGTAGCCCGTCGGAATTGCCAATCTTCTTGATCTCGATCTTCATGGCATGGGCTCCAGCGAGTTATACATATGTATAACATCACCGAAGCCTAAGTTCAACAGATGTTTTACGTGCGACCCATCTCCAAAAGCGCCCGCGCGCCTCAGCCCATCGCCTCGAGCTCGTCGATCATCCCCGCGATGACGCTGAGCCCGCCGTCCCAGAACTTCGGGTCCTTCGCATCGAGCCCGAACGGGCGCAGCAGCTCGGAATAGTGCTTGGTGCCGCCGGCGGCGAGCATGTCGAGATAGCGCTCGGCAAAACCCTCGGCCGCGTTCTCATAGACCGCATAGAGCGAGTTCACGAGACAGTCGCCGAATGCGTAGGCGTAGACGTAGAACGGCGAGTGGATGAAGTGCGGGATGTACATCCAGTAATTCTCATAGCCCGCCTTGATCTCGATCGCCGGTCCCAGGCTCTCGCCCTGCACCGACAGCCAGATCTCGCCGAGCCGCGCCGCGGTGAGCTCGCCGTTCTTGCGCTCGGTGTGGACCGCGCGCTCGAAGGAATAGAACGCGATCTGCCGCACCACGGTGTTGATCATGTCCTCGACCTTGCCGGCGAGCAGCGCCTGGCGCTGCTTCGCGTTCTTGGTCTGGGCCAGCAGTCGCTTGAAGGTGAGCATTTCGCCGAACACGCTCGCGGTCTCCGCCAGCGTCAGCGGCGTCGGCGCCATCAGCGCACCGTTCTTTGCCGCGAGCACCTGATGGACGCCATGGCCGAGCTCATGCGCGAGCGTCATCACGTCGCGCGGCTTGCCCTGGTAGTTCATCAGCACGTAAGGATGCGCCGACGGTGTGGTCGGATGCGAGAACGCCCCCGGCGCCTTGCCCGGCCGCACCGGCGCGTCGATCCAGCGGTCGGTGAAGAAGCGCTCGGCGATATCGGCCATTTTGGGCGAGAAGCCGCGATAGGCCGTCAGCACCATGCTGCGCGCCTCCGGCCAGGCGATGACGTCGGTCGCCGCAAAGGGCAGCGGCGCGTTGCGGTCCCAATAGGCCAGCCGCTTCTTGCCGAACCATTTCGCCTTCAGCGCATAATAGCGATGCGACAGTTTCGGATAGGCTGCGCGCACCGAGGCGACCAGCGCGTCGACGACCTCGCGCTCGACGCGATTGTTCAGATGGCGGGAATCGGCAACGTCCTTGAAGCCGCGCCAACGGTCGGAGATGTCCTTGTCCTTGGCGAGCGTGTTGGTGATCAGCGCAAAGGTACGCTCGTTGGTCTTGAAGGTCTTCGCCAGCGCCTCCGCCGCGCTCTTGCGCTTGGAGCCGTCGCGGTCCTGCAACAGGTTGAGCGTGGGCTCGATCGCGAGCTCCTTGGTGCCGATCTTGAAACGCAGGCCGGAGATGGTCTGGTCGAACAGCCGGTTGAAGGCAGAATAGCCGGTCTGCGCCTTCTCGAGGAAAAGCTGCTCGAGCTTGTCGTCGAGCTGGTACGGCTTCTCCTTGCGCAGATCCTCGATCCAGGGACGGTAGTGCGCGAGCTCGGCGGCCTGCATCGCGCGATTCAAAATATCGTCATCGATCCTGTTGAGCTCGAGCGCGAAGAACAACAGATGCGTGGACGCCGCCGTCAGCCGCTCGGACACATCGCCGTAAAACTTTGAAATCGCAGGGTCCACGCTGTCGCCGGCATGGACGAGGCCGGCATAGGAGCCGAGACGGCCGGCGAGATCGTCGATCGCCTCATAGCGTCGCACCGCTTCGGCGAGCCATTTTCCGCCATCTTCGTTTGCTGTCCCTGTCGCCAGCTTGCCCTTGTAGTCCGTCTCGAAGGCGACGCAGTCGGCATCCATTTTCTCGAGATCGCGCGCCACTTCCGGCGCGCCGATCCCGGAGTAGAGGTCGGCCAGGTTCCACTCCGGAAGCTTGCCGGTCTTGCTTGCAGCTTTGGAGGGTCTGGCCTTGGCGGCGGATTTCTTGGTGCTTGGCTTGCGGAGAGCGGGCTTGCTGGGAGCGGACTTCTTGAGAGCGGTCGTCTTAAGAGCGGGCTTGTTCGAGGCAGACTTGGAGCGCGAATTCATTGTGTGGGAAACCTGTGTTCAACAATCGCGGAGGCGGGCGGGGGCATCAAGGATTAAGCGTGCGTTAATCGGCTTCGGCCAGAGTGCCCCGATTCGAGACAGATAGTAGTAGCGTGCGGGGAACACCATGGCTGCCAGTATTTTGATCGCCGACGACGACGCTGTAGCCCGCCGGCTGGTCGAGAACATGGTGCAGAAATGCGGCTATGAGACGGTCGTCGTGGACTCCGGCGACGCCGCAATCGCCGCCCTCACCGCCCCCGACGGACCGGCCATCGACGCCGTCATCCTCGATCTCGTGATGCCCGGCCTCGACGGCATGGGCGTATTGGCCAAGATCCGCGAAGCCGGCCTGAGCGTCCCCGTCATCGTGCAGACCGCCCATGGCGGCATCGACAACGTGATCTCCGCGATGCGCGCGGGCGCGGCCGATTTCGTCGTCAAGCCGGTCGGCGTCGAGCGGCTCCAGGTCTCGCTGCGCAACGCGCTCAACACGTCCGCGCTCAAGGGCGAATTGCAGCGCATCCGTCACAGCCGCGAAGGACGGCTCACCTTCTCCGACATCATCACCCGCTCCGAAGCGATGGCGGGCGTGATGCGTGCCGCCCAGAAGGCGGCAAACTCGGCGATCCCCGTGCTGATCGAGGGCGAGTCCGGCGTCGGCAAGGAGATGTTCGCGCGCGCCATCCATGGCAGCGGCGAGCGCAAGGCCAAGCCGTTCGTCGCGGTCAATTGCGGCGCGATTCCAGACAACCTCGTCGAGTCCATCCTGTTCGGGCATGAGAAGGGCGCCTTCACCGGCGCCACCGAGCGGCACACCGGCAAGTTCGTCGAGGCTCATGGCGGCACGCTGTTTCTGGACGAGGTCAGCGAGCTGCCGCTGACGGCGCAAGTGAAGCTGCTGCGCGCGCTCCAGGAAGGCGCCGTGGAATCGGTCGGCGGCCGCAAGCCGCTCAAGGTCGACGTCCGCATCATCTCGGCCACCAATCGCAAGCTGCTGGAGCGGGTCAAGCAGGGACATTTCCGCGAAGACCTGTTCTATCGGCTGCACGTGTTGCCGCTGACGATCCCCTCGCTGCGCGCGCGGCGCGAGGATATCCCGCATCTGCTCAGGCATTTCATCGCGCGCTTCGCCGCCGAGGAGAACCGCCCGATCACCGGGATCAGCGGCGAGGCGGTGGCCCACCTTGCCCAGCTGGACTGGCCCGGCAACATCCGCCAGCTCGAGAACGCGGTCTACCGCGCCGTGGTGATGAGCGACGGAGACCAGCTCGCTCTCGGCGACTTCCCGCTGCTCGCCTCGCAGCCACATCCCGCCACGGAAATTCCGACCGCCCCGCTGATGCTCGAGCCGGCGGCGGCACCCTCGCTGGTATCGGGTAATGAGATACCAATCGCTCCGCTCCCCCTGGTGGGGACGCTCTCCATGCTCACTGCGACCGGGGATGTTCGCCCGCTGGACAACATGGAGAACGAGATCATCCGGTTCGCGATCTCGCACTATCGCGGCCAGATGTCCGAAGTGGCCCGCCGCCTCAAGATCGGCCGCTCCACGCTCTATCGCAAACTCGACGAGGCCGGGGTTCCCGGGCATGGCGGCAAAAGCGGCGAGGAGACGCATTGAGCCCAGTGAGAACGGGGGTTCGCGCGCCGCTGCGAGTCCGCTCTAAACCGTTCGCATGACGACAGAATTCGGTTGCGATTTGAACCGTGACTTGGAAGTGACAGACAGAGGGAAAAGCGCGTGGCAGAAGCGTACAATCCGTTGCCAAGAGGCTCCCTTGAAGTCAGTTTGTCGTGAGTCGTCCCGAGTAGCGCTGGCTGCGAAATCGGGGCCTGTATATCGTCTGCGTCAGAATCGTTGCGTGCAGGCGTGCAACTTTCGAGAGGCCGGCGCGGTTTTAGCCGTAACTCATCACTAGGCGATAACGAAGCTGTTCCACGAAGGAACAGCTCACCCGAGGGGTGCGACACAATGCGTGACTGTTTGAACCATCGTGTGGGCTTTGACCGTGTCTTGATGACGGTCGCGGCAACCTTCCTCACGGTGTCGGCCAGCTCGGCCCTGGCGCAGGATCAGGTGCGCAGCAGCGCCGCCGAGCTCGCGATCGAAGCTGCGATCCCGCGCCCCGAGCCCGCAAACGTCCCGCCCCCGACTGCAGCCGACATCAAGCTCGACACCACCGCCACGGTGCAGGATTCGACGAAGGACGCTGCGAGGGACTCCGCCAAGACGGACGTCGCACCAGTGCCGGACAAGGTCGAGACCAAGCCGTCCGACGTTGCCACCACACCCGCGCCAGAAGCGCCGAAGGGCGAGACTGCGAAAACCGAGCCGGCAAAGGCCGAGCCTCCCAAGGCTGACACTGCAACCGCCACACCGGCGGCTCCCGCAGCACCGGCCGCAGAGCCGGTGAAGGCCGCAAGCACCGTGCCCGCCGCCGACCAGCCGGTCGCGGACAGGCTCAAGGACATGATCGGCGCCAAGACCTCGCGCCATTTCGACCGCAAGAACGAGCGGGCGGCCGTCGAGAAGTTTTACGGCGCGCGCGACTTCGCGCCGGTCTGGACGCAAGGCGGCAGCCTGACTGCTGCGGCCAAGGGCGTGATCGCGCGGCTCAAGGACGCGGCCTCCGACGGTCTCAATCCCGCCGACTATCCGGTGCCGGATTTCGCCGCCGCCACGACGCCCGATGCGCTGGCCGATGCCGAGCTCAAGCTTACCGCCGGGATGTTCGATTATGCGCGCCACGCCCAGAGCGGCCGCATGCATTGGTCGCAGGTCAGCGGCGACATCCTCTATCCCGAGCACCCGGTCGACCCCGGCGAGGTGCTCGCCAAGGTCACGACCGCGAGCGATACCTCTGCGGCGCTCGACAGCTACAACCCGCCGCACAAGCTCTACAAGGAGCTGAAGGCCAAGCTCGCCGAACTGCGCGGCCAGGGCAGCGGTCCGGTGATCGAGATCGCCGACGGTCCGGCGCTGAAATATACCCCGGCCGGCAAGAAGCAGGCTGAGATCGTCGTGGATGATCCGCGCGTGCCGCAACTGCGCGCCAAGCTCGGCCTCGCCGAGAATGCCAGCGACACCCGCTACGACGCCGCGGTGGCCGAAGCCGTGCGCAAATTCCAGACCAGCGTCGAGCTGAAGCCGACCGGCATCCTCGACGACAAGACGGTCAAGGCGCTCAACACCCCCAAGCGCGACAAGCAGATCGACGTGGTGCTGGTGAACATGGAGCGCTGGCGCTGGCTGCCGCGCGACCTCGGCACGCCGGCGCTGGGCGATGCCTATGTCATCCTCAACATTCCGGACTTCACGCTGAAGGTGATGCAGCGCGGCCAGCAGGTCTGGACCACCCGTGTCGTGACCGGCAAGCCGGGGTCGCATGCGACCCCGCTGCTCACCGAGACGATGAAGTACATCACGGTCAATCCGACCTGGAACGTGCCGCCGTCGATCGTCTACAACGAATACCTGCCGGCGTTGCAGCAGGACCCGACCGTGCTTCAGCGCATGGGCCTCAGGCTCGAGCAGAACCGCGACGGTTCGGTGCACATCTCGCAGCCGCCCGGCGAGGCCAACGCGCTGGGCCGCATCCGCTTCAACTTCCCGAACAAGTTCCTGGTCTATCAGCACGACACGCCGGACAAGCATTTGTTCGCCAGGGACGAGCGCGCCTTCAGCCATGGCTGCATGCGCGTGCAGAATCCGGATCAGTACGCCTCCGTGCTGCTCAACATCGCCATGCCGGGCGAGAAGTACACGCCGGAGCGCGTGCGCAGCATGTACGGCAAGAGCGAGATCGACCTGAAATTCCCGACGCCGATCCCGGTCAACATCACCTATCAGACCGCGTTCGTGGACGACGCCGGCAAGCTGCAATTCCGCAAGGACGTCTATGGCCGCGACGCGACCATGATCAACATCCTGAAGAACAACCGCGGCAAGGACCTCGAGGCCGTCGTGGCGCATTCCCAGCCGAGCTATTCGCGTCCGGCGACGACGCTGCCCTCCGGGGTGGCCGTGGCTAACAGCGGCTTCGGCTCGTCCGGGCCCAATTTCTTCGAGCGGCTGTTCGGGGCGCCCACCCAGGCCGCGCCGCCGGCGCCGGTCGGCCGCCGTCCGCAGCGGGTGTTTACCCGCTGAGCCTCGCTCGGCACCCTTGGCTTACAAGGAATTGTACAATGAAATCAGCGGCCTCATCCCCAGGATGAGGCCGCTTAACGTTAACCATGCTGCGACCCGCCCTGGGGCAGCGGGCGTTTTTTTGCCACAGTCAACGGCTTAGGATCGTATTCTGACTTGGTTTGGGGGCGGGAAGGTCAACTTCAAATTAACCTTCTCGCTTTAAGAAAGCGTTCATCCTCTTTCGCGCTGCTAACGGGGTTGGCGGGAGAGTCCATTTGAACGCTCGTCGACTGGGTGGGCTCATACGTGCTGACTGGTCTCGCACGCCAACTTGCTGTGCTGTCGTTGTCCCATGCGGGCGTGAAGGCCGGATCCCGGATCGGCCTCGCGGCTGCATTGCTGCTTGCGGCCGCCGGTTCGGTTCATGACGCCGCCGCGCTGAACGAGACCAAGACGCTCTCCTTCCACCACACCCATTCCGGCGAAGACCTCACGGTCACCTTCAAGCGCGACGGGCGCTATGACGAAGCGGCGCTGAAGCAGCTCAACCATTTCCTGCGCGACTGGCGCACCCAGGACGAGACGGTGATGGACCGCCGCCTCTTTGACATCCTCTGGGAAGTCTACCGCGACGTCGACGGCAAGCAGCCGATCCAGATCATCTCCTCCTACCGCTCCCCCGCCACTAACGCCATGCTCCGCCGCCGCTCCTCCGGCGTGGCGCGCGCCAGCCAGCATATGCTGGGACATGCGATGGACTTCTACATCCCGGGGGTGCCGCTGGAGCAGATCCGCTTCGCCGGCCTGCGCCTCCAGCGCGGCGGCGTCGGCTTCTATCCGACCTCCGGCTCGCCCTTCGTGCACCTCGACACCGGCAGCGTCCGGCACTGGCCGCGAATGACGCATGACCAGCTCGCGCGCGTGTTCCCGGACGGCAAGACGGTGCATCTGCCGACCGACGGCGTGCCGCTGAAGAACTATGAGCTCGCCAAGGCCGAGATCGAGCGACGCGGCAGCGCCGACGATGCCGGCAGCAAGCCGAATTTCTTCGCCGCGCTGTTCAAGGGCAAGTCGGCAGCTCCGGCCACCAGCGACGAGGATGACGAGGGCGCGCCCGCTCCGGCCGCGAAGCCGGCGGCACCGACCGTCGTCGCAGCCGCCGCCAAGCCCGCCGAGCCGGTGCCGACACCGCGCGCCAAGCCGCAGATCGCCGCAGCGATCCAGCTCGCCTCGGCAGATGCGCAGATCGTCGCGCCGCCCAAGCCGAAGCCCGCGCCCGTGGCTGACAAGCCCGCTTCCGGCAAGCCGGAGACCCCGGCCGACATCATCAATGCGCGCGGCTTCTGGGATGACGTTCCGGCCACGCCGCAGCAGGCGACGCCGGCGCAGATCGCAGCGCTGAAGGCGCGCCAGGCGCTGGCCGCGGCCACCGATCAGCAACCAACCGCCAGCGTGTCCAACGCGGCCCTCCAGGCCCTGGCTTTCGCGCCGGCGGCCTCCCCGGTCGACCGCACCAATGTCGTCGCCGCCTCCGCGCCGATCCCGCGCACCGCCCGCCCCCGCAGCGTGGCTCAGGCGACGGAGATCAACACCGTGGTCGGCAAGAGCATCGACGGCAGGATCGCAACCGCGACCCGCCTCTCCGCGGCCAAGGGCGAGAGCATCTGGCTCAAGATCGTGATGCTGTCGCCGAGCGCCAGCCGCGCGATGTCGGTGACGCTGATGGGCGAGCTCGATACCACGGCGCTCCGCGGCTATTTCGTCAAGCCGAAGGCCGTGATCGCGATGGGCTTCTCCGACGACCCGATGCAGGGCCTGTCCTGCGACAATTTCTCGGGCAGCGCGACCGCAAAGCTCGAGACGACGTCGTTCGTCGTGCGCACCGCCGCGCTGCGCTGAGGCGCATAGCGACCTTCGCGAATTCTTAGCCCATCTTGCGATGATCGCAGGCAGTCTCCTCCGTGCGCCGGATCAAGCCGGCAGGCCTGCCCGAAGGAGGCCTGCCTCATAGCGCTGACGATCGACCTCCCGCTTATAATGCTGGGTGGAAAGATGATTGGCGACGGAAAATGCCGGCTCACGCTTGAGAACTTCGGCCGCGTGCGCGCCGGCAGCCACTGCATTGCCCATCTGCGCGAAGATCCCGGCGAGGAACGCATGATGGGTGTGATCGGGGCGTGAGATCCGCGAGAGGGCTTCGGCGGCTTCGGCGTATTTTTCGGCACAGTAATAGGCACGCCCGAGATGGCTCCAGAATCGTTCCGGGTGATACGGGTTGAGCCGCATCGCCTTCTTGATCCAGTCGATGCCCTCCTCCGGCCGCCCCAGCCAGGTCAGCAGTTCGCCCTGCTGCACCACCACGAGGTCATAGTTCGGGTTGAGCGCGAGCGCGCGTTCCTGATGGTAAGTGGCCTTATCATGGTCGTCGCGATTCAGATTGAGTGCCGCGAGGATGCGGTGGACGTCGCTGTCATTGTCGTCGAGGACCAGCGCGGTTTCCAGCTCTGAAGCCACCTGCTCAAAGGTGGCGTCGCGATCCGCGCACCAATTATAGACCCAGGTCTGGCCCAGAACGCACGCCTTCCACGCATGCGCGTGCGCATAGCTCGCGTCGAGTTCGAGCGCCCGGTCGAGCAGAACTTGCGCCCGCGCATTGTCGTCGCGATTGGAGCGATGGTGCAAGACTTTCGCGGCCAGCACGCATTCGTAGGCCGCCATGTTGTCCGTCGGCTTGCGGTTCGCGCGATCGTGCGTCGCCGCCTCGACGCGGCCGGGCAACGTGGCGGCGATTGCCCGGGTCATCTCGTCCTGGATGGCGAAGATGTCCTTGAGCTCGCCGTCGTAACGCTCGGCCCAAATGTGCCGATCCGTCTCCGCATCGATCAGCTGCACGGTGACGCGGACGCGATCCCCGGCCTTTCGCACGCTTCCCTCGATGACGTAGTCGACACCGAATTCGCGGCCAACATCCTGTACCTTGACCGACTTTCCCTTGTACACGAAGGTCGAGTTGCGCGAGATCACCAGCAGGTCGTGGAAGCGTGAAAGCTCGGTGATGATGTCCTCGGTGAGACCGTCTGCAAAGAACTCCTGCTCCGGATCGCCGCTCATATTGGCGAACGGCAGCACGGCGATCGACGGCTTCTTCGACTTGCCAGTCGGCTTTGCGGCGGCCGTCGCACCCGCTGGCGTGCTTGCCACATCCTCCAATCGGATCCGGTAGACGCGGATGGCGCGCGCGATGTTCTTGACGTTCTGCTCGCCGATGTCCTCGAATGCGACGCCGTCGAGGCGCTCGCCCAGCTGGTCGCGAACCGCGCTGGAGATGCAGATGCCTCCAGGCTCGGCCAGCGTTTCCAGCCGCGCCGCGACGTTGACGCCATCGCCGAAAATGTCGTTTTGATCGACGATGACGTCGCCGAGATTGATGCCGATGCGGAATTGGATCCACCGCGGCGGCGCGACGTCGGCATTGCGCCGCGCCATGCGCCGCTGAACCTCGGCCGCACATAGCACGGCATCGACGACGCTGTGGAATTCCGCGAGCATGCCGTCGCCGGTCGTCTTGATGATACGGCCGCGATTCTTGGCAATGGCGGGATCGATGAGTTCGACACGATGGGTCTTGAGGCGCGCAAGGGTGCCGGCCTCGTCGACCTCCATCAGTCGGCTGAAGCCGACCATGTCGGCGGCGAGAACCGCGGCAAGCCTGCGCTCTGGTCCGGGCACGTCCATCGCTCGGTCCCTTCACCGAGCAATCTAGCAGATGCCGAGATTTTGCCCAAGCTTGGTGCGCTGCAACGCCGACCGGGCGAGGCGCCTCACAGCATGCCCAGTGCCTGCATGTAGGTCTCGAGAATGGTCTCGGCCTCGGCGCGCTCGTTGGGGTCCTGCTTGCGCAGGCGCACGATGGTGCGCAGCGCCTTGACGTCGTAGCCGTTGCCCTTGCTCTCGGCATAGACGTCGCGGATGTCGTCGGAGATCGCCTTCTTCTCTTCCTCCAGCCGCTCGATGCGCTCGATGATGGATTTGAGCTGGTCCTTGGCAAATTTCGTCGCGGGCTCGTCGTCGCGGACGGCGGCGGAGGTGGCCATCTTGGTACTCCCAATGGAACTGGCAAAACGAGGTGACGCCGGCATCCCTCACCGCGCGTGCTGGGTAGACCCTTAGGGTCGCCGCTCCCAGCGTTCAAGCAAGCATCACGCTCGTCCACAGCGCGCCCACACCTTCCTGCACTGATGCAAAGAAAGCTGTTGTGTGGAGCGACTCAGGGCTCGGCGATGGGCCGTTCAATGCCCGTGGGGATGGACCTTCTTCATCGCCTCGAGCTGCTCGGGCGTGGCCGCGCCCTGGTGCTTCGCCTTCCAGGTCTCGTAGGGCATGCCGTAGACGGCCTCCCGGCTCTCGTCCTTGCTCAAGGCGACGCCCTGGGCGTCCGCGGCGTCCTTGAGCCAGTTGGAGAGGCAGTTGCGGCAGAAACCGGCCAGATTCATCAGGTCGATGTTCTGGACGTCCGTCCGGCTCCGCAGATGCTCGACCAGGCGCCGGAAAGCGGCCGCCTCGAGCTCCGTTCTGGTTTTGTCGTCGATTGCCATGGCTGTCGTCCTTAACCGTGCCGGTGGAGGTTAGCGTTAGGGGATCAGGTGGGTGTTGTCACAGATTTTGCCATATCGCGGCGCAAAGGGGCCACGGCCGGGCTGGCCCCGGCCCAACGCCAAATCGTCAATGATCTGGTATAGCTTCCGCGACAATGACGACCGAATCTCCCCGCTCCCCGCTTTACCTGCTCGCCCGGTTGGTCCCGGTGCTGGTGGTCGCTCTGCTGTGCCTTGCCGCCAGCCCCGCCTCCGCCGATTTCCGCCTCTGCAACAACACCTCGAGCCGGGTCGGCATTGCGCTCGGCTACAAGGACGCCGAGGGCTGGACCACCGAGGGCTGGTGGAACATCTCGTCGCGCTCCTGCGAGACGCTGCTGCGGGGCACGCTGGTCGCCCGCTATTACTACATCTACGCCATCGACTACGACCGCGGCGGCGAATGGTCGGGCCAGGCCTTCATGTGCTCGCGCGACAAGGAGTTCACCATCCGCGGCACCGAGGATTGCCTGGCGCGCGGCTATGACCGCACCGGCTATTTCGAGGTCGACACCGGCGAGCAGCGGGCCTGGACGGTGCAGCTGACCGACGCCAACGAACAGCCGGCGCAGCAACGCGTGCCTGGCCTGCCCGGCCCGGTGGGCCCGGGCGGGGTTCCGGGTTTGCCCAATAGCCCGCCCGGTGCTACGCCCCCGGGCTCGCCCGGCCTGCCACCCCCGCCTGGAAATAAGCCATGAGGCGTCTTCGCCGTATCAAGATTCTCGCGACCCTGGGACCGGCCTCTTCAGACCTCGCGATGATCCGCCGCCTGTTCGAGGCCGGCGCCGACCTGTTCCGCATCAACATGAGCCACACACCGCATGACAAGATGCGGGAGCTGGTCGCGACGATCCGCAACGTCGAGTCTAGCTACGGCCGGCCGATCGGCATCCTGGTCGACCTGCAGGGCCCGAAGCTGAGACTGGGCTCCTTTGCCGAAGGGGCGATCCAGCTCCAGAACGGCCAGACCTTCACGCTGGATTCCGACAAGGCGCCGGGCGATGCCACGCGCGTCCATCTCCCGCATCCGGAGATCCTGGCCGCGCTCAGGCCCGGCCATGCGCTGCTGCTCGACGACGGCAAGGTGCGGCTGATCGCGGAGGAGACCTCGAAAGAGCATGCGGTGACGCGTGTCGTGGTCGGCGGCAAGATGAGCGACCGCAAGGGCGTCAGCCTGCCCGACACCGATTTGCCGGTCTCGGCGATGACGCCCAAGGACCGCGCCGACCTCGAGGCGGCCCTCGTCACCGGCGTCGACTGGATCGCGCTGTCCTTCGTGCAGCGCGCCGACGACGTGATCGAGGCCAAGAAGATGATCCGCGGCCGCGCCGCCGTGATGGCCAAGATCGAGAAGCCGCAGGCGATCGACCGCCTCGCCGACATCATCGAGGCTTCCGATGCGCTGATGGTGGCCCGCGGCGACCTCGGCGTCGAGCTGCCGCTGGAGCGGGTGCCGAGCCTGCAGAAGCAGATGACGCGGATGGCGCGCCGCGCCGGCAAGCCGGTGGTGATCGCGACCCAGATGCTGGAATCGATGATCCAGTCGCCGGTGCCGACCCGCGCCGAGGTCTCCGACGTCGCCACCGCGGTCTATGAGGGCGCCGACGCCATCATGCTGTCCGCGGAATCGGCGGCCGGCAAATTCCCGGTCGAGGCGGTCTCGACCATGAACCGCATCGGCGAGGAGGTCGAGCGCGACCCGATTTATCGTTCCGTGCTCACCGCGCAGCGTCCGGCGCCGGAAACCACCGCAGGCGACGCCATCGCCGACGCCGCGCGGCAGATCGCCGAGACGCTCGACCTGCCCGCCCTGATCTGCTGGACCTCGTCGGGCTCGACCGCCGTGCGCGTGGCGCGCGAGCGGCCGAAGCCGCCGATCGTGGCGATCACGCCGAACATCACCGCCGGCCGCCGGCTCGCGGTGACCTGGGGCGTGCATTGCGTGGTGGCGGAGGACGCGCGCGACCAGGACGACATGGTCAGCCGTGCAGGCCAGATCGCGTTCCGGGACGGCTTCGTCCGCGCCGGCCAGCGCGTGATCATCGTCGCCGGCGTGCCGCTCGGCATCCCCGGCACCACCAACATGGTGCGCATCGCCTCGGTCGGCCCCGAGGGCGACGCGAACATGTGAGGCCCGCCGGGGGCTGCCGAACAAAAAGTCGAAAAACAACCCCATGCACAGTAGCCGGCCGCTTGGCCGGATCTTGCCGGGGTTTTACGAAAAGGCATGCTCAGGCAAAGGCCTGAGCGCGATCAGGTCGCCACCGCACGCGCGGCGCGATTTTTACGCGCCGACCAGCGCCTTGGTCGTCGGCAGCAGCGTCTGCTGGACCACGAGGCCGCGGGCGCGGGCGTCCATGACGCCGACGGCGCGCAGCGCCAGCAGCGTCACCGTCTGCACCGCATCGCGCATCTTGACGGGATCTTCGAGACTGTCGGGCGCGAGCGGCCCGACGAGAGCCTCATGCAGCGCCCCAAGCAGCGCGGTGGCGGCGAGCGCGGTGTCCTGCGCCGGCAGATGGCCGGCGCGCACCGCAGCGTCGATCCGGGAGGCGATCTCGCCGGCGATCTCGCGCCGGCTGGCCAGGCGGGAGGCGCTGACATCGACATCGACGGGCTCGGCCAGGATGCCCCAGGCCAGCCTGCGCTGCGACAGCGTATGGACCGCCACCGTGGTGACCGCAGCCGCCAGCGCCGAGGACGGCCCCGGCGCGGCATCCGCCGCCCTTCGGATCGCCGCGAGCTCGTCGCGGGAGACCTCGGCAATGAGCTCGGAGATCAGCTCGGCCTTGGAGGGGAAATAGCGGTAGACGGTGCCGGCTGCGACATTGGCCCGGACCGCGACCGGCGCGATCTGCACCGCCGCCATCCCGCCCTCCGCCGCCGCCTCCCGCGCCGCCGCCAAAATTGCGCTGCGCCGCGCCGCAAGGCGCTTCACCACTTGATGCGTCCGCCGATAAACCATGGCGCGCTTCCTGTCCCACCACGCCGGCCGCACGCCCTGCGGCCGAACGCTTCTCACGCAAAAGATGCAAATCGCCCCGCAAGGACTGAACAACTATTCAGGGTGAATGACAAGATGCAAATGCGTGAAGCGCCATGGTGAGCGGACGAGGGCGTCAAGCCTGCGTCAGTGGCGCGCGGGCTTTCGTCTTGGATTTCGACGGACCCCAGCCCCGGAGCTGAGTTCTTTTCGTCGCCTGTGTACATTTTTGTACAAAGCACCGGAACGCAGTCGCGGTTTCCGACTCATCCCAGGGGGCCATGGATGGGATAAAAAAGACGTGCCGCGCTACACCTCCTTCGCCCGAGAGGCGGCAGCAACGCTGCTGCGAATGGCAAAAACAACAAAGGACCCGCAGGTGGCGTCGGGATTGATCCAGCGAGCGGCCGACCTGAAGGACCGCACGGGCGAGTTGCCCCCGGTTGATATTGAGATTGCCCCCGCGGAGCCAAAGAAGCCACTGACGAAGAACTAAGGCTGCCCCAATTGGCGGCCCTTTCCTCTCGGAACCTAGTTAAATGGCCCCAGCTTCTGGGGGCAATGGGGATGA
Organism: Bradyrhizobium sp. CCBAU 11357; assembly: GCF_028128865.1. Lineage (NCBI taxonomy): Bacteria > Pseudomonadati > Pseudomonadota > Alphaproteobacteria > Hyphomicrobiales > Nitrobacteraceae > Bradyrhizobium > Bradyrhizobium sp. CCBAU 11357. Next base: position 84,050 of record NZ_LBJW01000099.1, read on the forward strand.
AGCTGGGGCCGATTGGCGGTGCCCTTGGGGAAGGGCATCGGGAAAACCTGGCAATTGGCAAAGCGTTCCCTCGCCTTGGCGTTTTCCGCCTCAGCTTGTCAGCGATCCTTATCAGGCTTGCCGTTGGGGCTGCCGTCACCGCCGCCATTGCCATAGCCGTTATTGCCCCGCGGGCCATGCACCAAGCCGCCGCCCGAGCGGGCGATGGCTGTGCTGGTGAGGGACGTGGACAGCAAGACGGTGATAACAGGAGGCGTCACCACGGCAAACTTGCCGCAGGTTTTCAGAAACTCCCGCCGGTCATCATCTTCTCGTTCCGTCGTCATTGCACTCTCTCCAAGTCCCTCAGCGGCACCATATAATACCGAGTGGAATTAAATAAATTAAACAGGTTAATGTTCAATCACAAAATGCGACGGAGCGTCGCGGGTAGCATTCCGAGCGGACTTCGGCTTGACCGAGCGGTGATGCGACCGGCGCTTAGAATGCAGAAGGAGAGAAGGGATGCTCAGAAACGCGAAAGTGGCGGCCCGTCTTCCAGCCAAGGACCTGGAGCGCGCTCGGGCCTTCTACTCCGAAAAACTCGGTCTCGAGCCGGCCGAACAGCGTGAGGGTGGATTGCGCTACGTCTGCGCAACTGGCGAGTTTGCGATATTCATCTCGGCCGGGGTGCAATCCGGCACGCATACACAGATGGGCTGGGAAGTAGAGGATCTCGAAGCAACAGTGCGCGAGCTTCGGGCGCGGGGAGTCAAGTTCGAGGAATATGACCTGCCTGGTCTGAAGACAGCGAACGGGATCGCCGACATAGCCGGCAACTACGCCAGCAAGGGTGTAGCTGAGCGAGGCGCGTGGTTCCGCGACAGCGAAGGCAATCTTCTTGGTATCGGACAGCCGGTTCGATCCTGACCGGCGGGCCGCTGCGGTTTCGAATTCACTCAAGGACGTGACCGCCGCTTTTGGCCCATGAACTAAGTTGCGCCTCGTCCCGCTGCAGACTCCTTGCAAACGCCGGTCGGCGTCGCGTTCACACGGCCTCGACGGCGAGCACGCGAACAGCACCGTGGTCATTGAGATACGCGGAGAGACAGTCGCCAAACTCGTCTAAAAGGGCGAGCCCGGCTTCATCAAAATCGTTCGTGCCGCATAGGATCAGAGTCCCGCTTTCGTAGCGACAGTGGACGTCTCGGTGCCATCGACGGTGATCTCGGAATTCAGTTTGGATGTCTTGTGCCGCTATTGCTCCGACAGCAGCATCAATCCCACCGCAAGCAAGCGTAATCTTGAAAGCCATCAGCCCCAACGCGACCATAGATTGGTGCAAGACTACTATGCTGCTTCGCCCCAGTGAATGGCCGCTTTGGTCTTCGGTGCCCTAGGCTCCCGCTGCCTAAGAAACGTGTCCGCAAAACCCGTCGGATGAGAGCTAGCATCGCCTTTTATCACGTCCGCGCATGGCGCGTTCAATCTCTTCAATTGGCGCTAAGGGCATCCTCAGCTAGCGACTGCTCTCTTCTCCGAGCAGCCTGCCATGTGGCCGATTGGCCCGTTGCACACCTCGGGCGCGCTCGACTAGGCTTGTCATCGGACCGCCGGCCGCCGTTGCCGACACGATCATCCCGCAGCCAATCGAGTTAATGCAGACAGGCCCTCAGCATGAAAATACAGGTTGGCTTCGAAATGATCTACGAATTCCAGCAAGTCACACCATTGATTGCTGTCGTCGGCATGCATTTCACCCGTGCATCCGACATCATCGTGCCGGATTACCTCGTCACGGAGCCTTCCGTGCCGATCTCGCCATACCGAGACGGCTTTGGAAACTGGTGCAGTCGGTTCGTTGCGCCCGCCGGCCGCATGCGCCTTTCCGCCAACGGTACAGTGCGCGATAGCGGCTTGCCTGATGTGATCGCGCCTTCCGCTACGCAATACGCGGTCGAGGATCTTCCACCTGATACCATCGTTTATCTGCTCGGCAGCCGCTACTGCGAAACCGATCGGCTTTCGGACATCGCATGGAAGCTGTTCGAGAAATCAGCGCCGGGTTGGCCACGGGTCCAGGCGATCTGCGATTTCGTGCACAATCACATCGCGTTCGGCTACGCGCACGCGCGGCCCACCATGACGGCTTGGGACGTATTCAACGAGGGCAAGGGCGTCTGCCGCGACTATGCGCATCTTGCCATTGCATTCTGCCGTTGCATGAACATTCCGGCGCGCTATTGCACCGGCTATCTCGGCGACATCGGTATCCCGCCGCCCCACGCTCCAGGGGACTTTGCAGGCTGGTTCGAAGCCTATCTTGGCGGCCGCTGGTACACATTCGATGCACGCAACAACACTCCGCGAATCGGCCGCGTCCTGATCGCGCAAGGCCGCGATGCGGCGGATGTTCCGATCGCCCACACTTTCGGACCCAACACGCTCGTCAGCTTCAAGGTGTGGACCGATGAACTTGTCTAAAGCGCTCGCCTAGGCGATTGGGTACCAGGCGGCTGAGATTGATCTCGCTAATCGGTTAGAAGACTGCTAGACAGTTCCCATCACCGCGCGCTGCGTGGCTGTTATCGGTGACTGAGAGCGTTGTGCTCCCGCCTCAACCCAAGAGAAGGCGGTCAGATGTCAAATTCCGACAAATTCGACATTCGTGAGTGGCTCGTACCACCGTTGTTGGTACCGCTCTTCCTCGTACTGCTGATTGCGGTGACCGCCCTTTTATAGCGGTAAGTCCGTCAAGCGATGCGTCAGACCTGCAAACCGGGGCGTTGAGTCAGTTCAAGGCAAACAGGAGCCCAAAATGGCAAACACGGCAATCATCAGGGATGCCTACGGGGTTCCGGCAATCTTCGTTGGTTCGAAGAGTGGCCGGGACGATGCGCCCTTTGTTTTCGTGCGGGTCGGAGGTGAAGAGCGGCGAATGCGTTGGTCCGAATGGGATGCTCTTCCGGCCTGGACCGGCGAGAGCCCCACCTGGGCGAGTAAAACCAAATAGCTATGGAGTGCTCAGCATGAGGATGGTTCGAACAGGCACTTGGACCGCGGCGCTTCTGCTGGCATCGGTATTGGGCCTCTACACGCCGGCAGCTTTTGCCGCGGAGCCGAATTGCCGTGCGATCGAAAGCAGCAACGCGCGCCTATCTTGTTACGATGCGGCATTTCCTCCAAAAGCCAGGAAGCCCACCGAAGCCGGCATCGACTCATCGCCAGGCCCCAAGGACCCATTTCTTGCGGAAGACGCTCGAACCGCCGCGAGGCTGAAGAATATTTGCCGGGGTTGCTGAGTTTCGCTTCCGAACATGTGCGCCAATTGAGAGAGCCTGAAGATGACGAGCGATGATGCTAAAGGTCGCCGAGTGGTCCGCCAGCAAAAGCGTGCTCTTCATCTGGCTGGCACGGTTTTGGATGGCAGGGCTGACCGCTCCGCAAGCTCTAAGGACCAATCGGCGAGAAAACAGCGCCTGCTTGACGGGCCAGCGGAATTCAAATCGGTCCGCGTCGACCGTTCGAAGAAGACTTCAAACGATGCTGAGTAATCGAGGACGGTCCCTTCGGCCCGGAGTCATGATGGCGCATGGAACATCAGGGCATTAAATACACAGTGGTCCAGACGATCAATCCGCCCGGCTGGAAATGGTCGTTTGAGCGAGACGGTCGGTCACCCCGAACCGGAATTGCCTTCAATCGAGCGGAGGCTGTCAGCGCAGTTGAACGAGCGATCAGCCGATCGCTCAGAGATCAGCAACGCCAATAGAAGCGCTCGGTTTGCGGCTCCTCAATTTGAATTTTGCCTCTGTCCTCGGCACGTTGCCTCTCGACGCCGGCGTCGCAAGGCGCAAGTGCGGATCACAAAAGCCCGGGGGCCAGGGCGGAGAATTGCAAGAGAGGTGCGCCCGGCCAGTACCGCATTACAGAGGGCTAGCTTCCAGCGAATAGTTCTTGCCAGAAACTGAACAAAGCGCTCGCTATCGGGCAAATAAAGGCGCACTGTCCCACTACCATCGAACGGCCCATAGCATCTATCGGTGGTGTGAACGCAACTTGCGCTCCCGCTCAACCCCGCAGCGGAGCGTCAAACATGCCGGCTAAACGGTCCCAAGGACAATCCTCGACATTCGAATACCGCCTCGCGCAAGAGGCGATCAACCTGCGCCTACAAGCCAAAGGGATGCCCGCTGGCGTCCGCCGCACGGAGCTTCTGCGGAAAGCCCGTCAGATCGATGTTGCCGGAGAGATCAACAACTGGCTGACCTCGCCGGGACTACAGCCGCCAACTTGAATTTAGGTCTCGCTTTTTGTCCGACGTGATGAACTTCACACGCCACGTGGAGACCAACCTTCATCGGGATTTTACTCTCACCCTCCCGGGGGCTGGTAAGCCGCCGCCTGCGCTCTATTTAAGCGGGCGGCGTTTTTGCTCGAGATGGTATGCCATTGGATGCGACGTCTAGCGGCTGATCGAGATTTCCATGTGGCTTTCCAGGAACGCCGCTGGGAGAACGGCTTTAACGTCGATCACCTTTTCGAATCCCTGGGCTACTATCGGTGACTGAGAGCTAGTTGCTCCCGCCTCCAAGCCGCGGGATGCACATGTGCGACAAGTGCGACCACATAGACAACGAGATTGAACGGTTCCGCAGGTTGATAGCACCGGGGCTGGACTCGCTTAGTCTGGCGATGATCCGATGCGCCATCGAATTGCTGGAAGATGATAAGGCGGCCTTTAAGTGCAGCGGGAGCGCGCGCAACTAAGTGAGCGCTCAGTTCGCAATCCTGGTCGATGTCGTCTCTTAGGCCCGTTGCTGACACTGGCTCATCGCGCCGCGAAGCCGGCTTCCCGACGGCTGACCAGAACGGGGCAATGTAGTGGCCAAGGCCGCCTTTGATCCGCTGCTGAACTGAGGGACCGACGCTATTGCCGCGTCATCAGCGCGACAACCAATCCAAGCAGAGCGAGCAGAATAGTGAGGGGATACAGCTGAACGAGCTTCGTCCTGAGCGGAATGGCTATGCCAAGGTTGTTTGAGGTCGAACTTAAATGGCACCTCGGAGAAACGTAGCCCGAAGTCCAGCTCGTACTTCTCGCAAAGAAGGGCCAACAGGTCGTTCGTGAGGAAATAGAATTCGAAGAAGATGATGGTTGGCAAGAGATACAGCCCCGTCTCAGAGCTCAGGCAATCTTCTTGGTATCGGACAGCCGGTTCGATCCCCGACCGGCGGGCCGCTGCGGTTTCGAGTTGACTCAAGGACCTGACCGCCGCTTCTGGCCCAAAGGCAAATGTGGGAAATCAACATTGACTTCACTTGTTGAGGAAAGAGCGGACGCAAGTTGGACGAGATACCGCCCGTACACCACCCAGAGACTCAGCCCCATCGTCAATGAGCATTTTCAGCCATAGATCTCGTGTTGATCCACGAGCCGGCATGTGACTCGATGCTATCGAACGGGTCCACACTCAGCGGAACAAGCAGGCGGATCGGCCGGAGTTCGGGCACGTTCCAGTAGAAAGATTGAGCGCGTGCGGGCCAAACGGATCGCGGTCATGTTGCCGCGCGGCCAAAACGCGCGCGACCATCAGTAGCATTGTGCTTCTGACTGCAAGGGTCGTCTTTTAAACGGTGAAATCTGTCGATCGTGGGTGCGCTCTCGAAAGAGGCCAGCACATGATTGAGCTTTGGAACAAATGGTATGAGACCTTGGCCTCCGTCGAGGGGCTGGCAGCCGTTGTCATCGCTGCCGTAACGACCGCTGGCGTTCTTACGTTGATTGAGGGTCGGCGGCATAGGACAACAAGACATTCATTTGAGAGGCGGAAAACGCCCAAGTAGACCGGATATTTCAACGAGTAGACGGCTCCTACGTAAAGCGCTCGTATGCAGGAGGATCAAATGATCGCTTCTCATGCAAGTTGGAACAGGAATGCGCCTTGGCGGGACACATTCTGCTTATTCGCGTTGTTGAGCATCCTGGTCGCGACTCCCGCCCTCTTTATGATCCTCCTGCTGGATTCCCAACTCGTCTTACCAGCGCTCAGTCTTCTATTTTTCTCAGACGCGATGATCACCGCGCTCTTGGCTTGGGCAAAGCCCGAACATGTAACGCCAGAACATGTAACGCTCTGGGATATCGCAGGTGCATTCACCATGATGTGTTGCGCCACAGCGATTTTTGGCGAACCAGATCAAGTCGCAATGCTTTTCGGGGCGCCGGTCGGACAACATTCGGACGCCGTTTTGGGAGATCGTCACCTGGCGCCCTGATTGCCGCCGACGTCGGACTAGAGTTGATTTGGCCGCTCTGTTTTGGATGGTAACGCGCATCGGTCAATCCATAGAACGTATGCGACCATCGCTCGGAGTTGCCATTTCCCTGGCATCGGGAACCATGATCCGTGTTAGATTCCCTCAATACGGATGTTCTTAGCGTACTCTTGCAGGTCGTTCTAATCGACCTTGTGCTCGCCGGCGATAATGCCATCGTCATCGGCCTTGCCGCGGCGGGACTTCCTCAGGCCCAACGAAGCAAGGCGATTTTGATCGGTATAGTCGCCGCGACGATACTGCGCCTTCTGTTAGCCGGGACAGCGACGCAGATCCTGCAGATCGTCGGCCTCCCGCTCGCTGGCGGGATCCTGCTATTGTGGGTATGCTGGAAGATGTGGCGAGAGTTGCGCACGTCCCCCTCGGGCCCCACCGATAGGAAAGGGACAATTGCAGAAATCCCGGAAAGCAAACCTCGCAAAACACTCATCCAGGCGAGTTGGCAAATTATCGTTGCCGACGCTTCCATGTCTCTCGACAATGTTCTGGCCGTCGCAGGGGCTGCGCGGGAGCATCCATTGGTCCTGATCTTCGGCTTGGGCCTTTCCATCGCGATGATGGGAATGGCCGCTTCCTTCATTGCCCGCCTTCTGGAGACTCATCGCTGGATTGCTTACGTCGGTCTGGCCGTCATTCTCTACGTGGCGCTTGAGATGATCATTCGCGGGACATTGGATGTCATGAAGGTCGCGTCGATATGACGGCCCTGTTGCGTCCAACGACACGGCAAAATTTCCCCCTTGCCCGGCGAGACACTGACTGCGCTCCACTCCGGAGGCTGCGCCGCTTTGCCCCGTCACGGTCCCATACCAATTCTTGCGAATGCCATCGCTTGGGAGCAATCTCGAGCTAGCTGTCTGGTCGGTCGCGGACTTCGGCCTTGAGGGTCAGGTGCCCCAGTTTTCAAGTCTACTGATTTTGCACAAATTGATGGCGGCATTTGCAGCCGTGGTAGCAGTCATATTCGTGAGCGGCGCAATCGTCTACGACAGACTTAGCGTGATCGAAGAGGCCAAAAACCGGCGGGTCCACACCACCGACGTGTTGGACACGCTAGAGGCGGCAGTAGCCGCAGCGCTGGATCAACAAACTAGCCTACGCGGCTATTTGATCAGCGGCGACGAGAAATTCCTGGACCCGTACCGCAGAGGCAGCGCCGACTTCAGCGCGGCAATCCGAAAATTGAGAGAACAGACTTCGGATAACCCAGACCAGCAGGGTCGTCTCGATGAATTGAACAAGCTGGCGATGACGTGGCGCGTCGAGACCGCCGAGCGGGAGATCACGCTGATGGCGGATCCCACGACTCGGGAGCAGGCGCGCACGTTGGAGGGGGCGACCGGCAAAGCTGCCATGGACGCAATCCGCGCCAAGGCGCGCGAAATCGAGAAGGTTGAGCGCGATCTGTTGGCAAGGCGCGACGCCGTACAGAACTCGGCATATGCTACCGCATACGCGGCAACCGTGATAGGCGCCGCAGCCTCACTCATGATCGCAGTGTTGATGGGCATACTACTCACACGCGCGATCGCGCAGCCGATCACACGCATGACCGGGGCTATGGCGGCGCTTGCCAAGGGAGACACGAGCATCGACGTGCCCGGAATTGACCGGCGTGACGAAATCGGCGCAATGGCGGCCGCGGTCAATGTTTTCAAGAAAGGCATTGTCGAACGCCAAAGGACACAAGTCGAGCTCGCTCATGTCAGTCGCGTCGCCACAATGGGCCAGCTGACGGCCTCGATTGCCCATGAGATCAATCAGCCGATCTCGGCCGTGCTTAGTAACGCCGACGCCGCCTTGAACTGGCTCGCCGCGGACCCGCCAAACCTGGGCAAGGGCCGCGAGTCCCTCCACCACATTGTCACAGATTGCCAACGAGCTGGCGACATCGTCCACCGGATCCGCGATATGGTCAGGAAAGCGCCGGTGCCCAAAAGTCGGCTCGACGTCAACGCAGCCGTTCTGGACGTCATCGCCATGGTCCGGAGCGAGGCGGTGAGGCATGGAATCTCGGTACAGATGCAACTCGCTGAGGATCTGCCGCAAATCGAAGGTGAGCGCATTCAGCTGCAGCAAGTGCTCCTAAATCTGATCCTCAATGCCGTGGAAGCCATGAATAGCCTTGAGGACGGCAAGCGGGATTTGCAGATCAGTACCGAAAGAGACGTTGCAGGCAGCGTGCTCGTCGCTGTACGGGATTCGGGCCCGGGGATCGAGCCGACGAGTGCGGAACGTGTTTTCGACGCATTTTACACGACCAAGTCCGACGGCCTAGGCATGGGGCTTGCCATCTGTCGGTCGATCATTGCGGCTCATGGCGGACGGTTGTGGGTCACCGCGAATAAACCGCGGGGCGCCGTCTTCCAGTTTACCCTCGCTCCCCTCCAGGACTAGATGACGCCACATGGGGCGCTCAGCCGACAGTCTCCGGCTTTGAGCCGGCAGACCGCTTTCGAACTTCTCAGCTCGTTCGCGTGATCGCGAGCTGCGCCGATGCGGCCTCGGCCGTCCGCCAGGCTGCACAGCGTCCGAGGATCAGCCCGAACACGATCAGGATCGCCGGGAAGCCGACCGGTTGCCCGAGAAACAGGAAGCTCGCAAGCAGCGCGAAGACGAGCGCCAGCGCCATCACCTCGTGGCGTGCGAAACCTTCGTCGAGTCCGGCGCGGATGAGGAAGGCCACCGCGATGCCCAGCACGACCAGATCGTACATGAAGAGATAGGGCGTCGTGAGCAGCGTCGCCGTCGCGAGCATCGCCGCCTTGAGGGCGTGGGGCAGCCGGCTCCGCCACACCACGGCCAGCACGACGGCCACAGCTGCGGTCAACACCCACTGGAAGATCCATCCGAGCTGCTCGGTGCCGCCGACATAGCGCACCAGCGCGAAGATGCTCTGCATCTTGAACCAGGGCGCCCTGCCTTCGGTCAGGAAGGCCTGGGAGAACATCGGGATCCAGTGGAAGAACGCCTGCCAGCTTTCGGTGCCGAAGGCGAACCAGGACATTGCAGCGATCGCAGCGGTGACGATTGCGGCGGTGAACAGCACGGTCCATTCGGCGGCGGCGAGCAGTGCAAGCGGAAACAGGAGTCCATATTGCGGCTTGTAGCTGAGCAGGCCGAGACAGATTCCGGCCAGCACCGGCCGTGCCGGCAACAGATAGAGCGTGCCGCCGATCAGCGATGCCGTGAGAAAGCCGTTCTGCCCGACCAGGATGTTGAGGAAGGCGGCCGGAAATCCAACCGCAATCACGAGGCCCGCATTGCGCCCGATGATCGCGCGCATCACGGCGAGATAGGGCACCATGCTGAACGCGGCCCAGCCGATGAACGCATTTGCATAGGGAAATTGCGCAAGGAACGACGCAACGAACAGGAAGGGCGGCGGATAGTGCCAGGCGAAATGGCCGGCGAAATCCTGCTTGAGCAGTGCAAGCTCGACCTGCTTCTGAATGTCCCAATCCCAGGCCTGCGCGGGATGCCCCTCGAGCGCCAGCTTTCCGGCCGCCCAGACATTGACGAAATCAGTGGGGATGCCGCGTCCGTCGGCGTCGAAGATCCAGAGATGGGTGAGATAGGCCGTCGGAAAATACGCCAGCGTGACGATCGCCAGCACGAAGGAGATGTTGACGAGGATCGCAGGGACCGCATCGTGACGGCCGACGGCTGGCGGGACGGACGAAGCTTCGGCCATGCGGCTTCCTTACGCGATACGCTGACGCAGATGCGTTCAAGCCATACACCCGAGTGGCTTGAAGGAGGCTTAAGCCCGATCGTCGCGCCTCGCGCCGATGCCGGCAAAGCAAAAGAGCCCCGTCGATGACGGGGCTCTTCGCTATTTCGCTGGTCGTCCGGCCTTACTTGAGGCTGGTCGAGATCGAGGTGAACTTGGCGTTCAGCGTGGTGCCGAGGTTGTTGACGACGGTGATGATCGCCAGCGCGATGCCGGCAGCGATCAGGCCGTATTCAATGGCGGTGGCGCCGGATTCATCCTTCATGAAACGCGCAACGAGGTTCTTCATAGAGTGCTCCAAATGAGTACACGAGGCTACAACTGATCTGGTCTCTTCGGCTTCCCAGCGCCGCCCGACCATGGGAACGAAACGTAGAGGCAAAGAATTGCGCCGCAGTTAATTCGACTGCGTAAACACTGAGCGGATTGCGTGTATTGGCCCATGGTAAATCCAAGTTCGAAACAATCCGTTAAATTGTAAATATATGACGCCGGTCTGGCGCGGCCGGTTTACCCGAAGTTATGACCGGCGTGGTCCAATGCCGCCCGCTCGGACTGAAGCGCGGGGAGATGGTGCGCACGCAGCCCGCCGGGTCCGGATCATGGCCGGACCGGCAAGAACAACCAGGACGACGAGGCGGCATGTCCCTTTCCTTCGCCAACAGCATCGCGGTGCAGGGCCGCGCACGCGCCCTGGTGCCATTGTGCGTCGGCGCCGGCGCCTATCTGTTCTTCCTGTTCCTCGGCGACACGCTGCTTCAGGATTCCGACTCGTTCTGGCAGATCAAGATCGGGCAATGGATCCTCGATCACCGCGCCATGCCCATGATCGACTTCTATTCCTTCACGCGGACGGGCGCGCCGTGGATCTCGACGTCCTGGCTGTCGCAGGTCGCGTTCGCCTTCTCCCATGCGCAATGGGGCTGGGCGGGTCCCGTCATCCTCACCGCGGCCGCCGTCGCGCTCACCGTCGCAATCTTCGTCCATCTGCTCGAGGCGCATCTCGAAGCCCCGCGCGCGGTGCTGTTCGCGATGCTGGCGCTGCTGCTGTCGATCCATCACGTGCTCGCGCGCCCGCATGTTCTGGCGCTGCCGGTGATGGTGGCGTGGGTCGGCTTGCTGATGGCGGCTGCGAACCGCAGGAGCGCGCCGTCATGGACCTGGCTGCCATTGATGGCGCTCTGGGCGAACCTGCATGGCGGCTTCGTGCTGGGGCTCGCGCTGATCGGCCCGATCTCGCTCGAAGCGGTCGAGCATGCCGAGAAGGGGCGGCGGCTTGCCCTGTTCATGCGCTGGGTGCTGTTCGGAATCGGGGCGCTGATCGCGAGCTGCTGCACGCCGTACGGCTGGCGAACGCTGCAGGGCGCGACCAACATCCTCAGCCTCGGCGAGCTGCTGACGCTGATCCTCGAATGGATGCCGGCGAACTTCGCCACGTTCACCCCGTTCGAAGGCGCCCTGCTCGCCCTGATCGCCTTCGGCTATTATCGCGGCCTGGTGCTGTCGGCGCCCCGGATCTTCCTGATCCTGTTCCTGACCTGGAGCGCGCTGAGCCACGTCAGGAGCATCGAGGCATTTGCATTCCTGGTGCCGCTGGTGCTGGCAAAGCCGCTCGGCGAGATGTTCCCGCAGCCGGCGCCTGAGGCCGCCGGTGCCGAAAGCTGGCCGGGCCGCACCGTCACAGCACTCGGCGCGCTGATGATCGTAGCGGCAAGCTGGACCTCGACCTCGCTCTACATGGGGCACCACCGTTTCACCTTCACCATGACGCAGACGCCGGTTGCGGCGGTCGATCTGCTCGAGCAACGCAAGGTGCAGCGCGTCTTCAACGCCTACCAGTTCGGCGGCTATCTGATCTCGCGCGATATCCCGGTTTTCGTCGACGGCCGTGCCGAGCTCTACGGCGAGAAGTTCATCATGGACTTCTTCAAGGCAACCGAAGGCAAGAAGCCCGAGCTGCTGCCGCGTCTGCTCGACGAGTACAAGATCGACGCGACGCTGCTGGGTGCCGATGCGCCGGGCCCGCAGATCCTCGACCAGCTCAAGGGCTGGAAGCGGATCTATGCGGACGGCATCGCCGTGATCCATTTGCGCGACACTGCAGACGGCGTCACCGCGGCGCCTGCGAAGTGAGGACCTGCTCCAGCGCGCGTCGTCGGCCTCAGCGCCTCCATCACATGGTTCCTTCCAGCAAGCAGACCCTGACAGATCCGGCTCGTCCCGACCCGGACCGAGCCGTGACGATCATCGTGCTTGCGATGCTGGCGGCGGTCTCGTTTGTTCCGGTGCTGCTGACGCCCATTCCGGCGATGGTCGATTATCCCAATCACCTCGCCCGCATGTACATTCTGAGCCAGAACGGCACCCCGGGGGCCAATCCGTATTACGAGGTGAGGTGGGCCTTCTATCCCAACCTCGGAATGGACCTGCTGGTGCCGCAGCTGGCGCGGCTGATGAGCGTCGAGGACGCCACGCGGCTGTTTCTGCTGCTGAGCCAATTCCTGATCGTCACCGGTGCGCTTCTGCTCGAATGGGTCAGGAAGGGGCGCATCCATCTCGCCGGCTTCGCCGCGCTCGCCTTCCTCTACTGCCTGCCGTTCAGCTGGGGCTTCGTGAATTTCGAGTTCGGGCTCGGCCTCGCGCTCTGGGGCATCGCCGTCTATCTGATGCTCGCCGAGGGCCCCTGGCCGCTGCGCTTCGCCGCCAATCTGATCTTCGTCGCCGTGCTCTATGTAGCGCATTTCTTTTCGCTCGGCATCTACGGCGCGACGCTTGGCCTCTTCGAACTGTCGCGCATCCGCCGAGGGCAAGTCGCGTATCCGATCGCGACCGCGCGGCTCGGCGCGCTCGCCCTGCCGGCGCTTTCGCTGCTTGCGATCATGCATGTGACGGCAGGCTCGATCGGAAGCGAAGGCAACAGCTGGTTCGCCGCATTCAAGCCGGTCTGGCCGCTGCGTATCATGAACGGCTACAATCTGACGATCGCGGCGATAACCGGCCTGGCGCTGATGATCTCGCTGCTGTTCGCCGCAAGGCGCGGCGTTCTCAGGCTCGAGCCGGCGGGGGTCTGGCTCGCGATCGGCTTCGCGCTGCTTTACCTCGTCATTCCCTCGAAACTGTTCGGAACCTCGTTCGTCGACCTTCGCATGATTCCCGCGGCGGCGCTGATCCTGCCGGCGTTCTGCTCGCTGTCCTTGCCGAGCCGGGCCTGGAGAATGGCTGCGCTCGCTGCGATCAGTGGCATCATATTGCTCAATGTCGCCGTCGTTCTGGCGGTCTGGCTGCCTTACCGCGCCGACTATGCGGCGATGATCGCCTCGTTCCAGAAGATCGATCGCGGCTCGCGCGTTCTCGTCGGCAGCACGGACGACAAGGGAGATCCGCCCTTCGCCGACCTCACCTCCTATCCGATGTATTATGCGCCGACGCTGGCGGTGCACTATGCCGACGCGTTCGTGCCCAACCTGTTCACCGAAACGGGCAAGCAGCCGGTGCGGCCGCGCGAGGCGGTGCGCAATATTGCCATTCCCTATGGCGGGCCGGTGCCGTCGGGCCTGCTTGCCGCGATCGCGATGGGCCAGCCGGCGGCGGACGCTCCGCAATTCGTCCGCACCTGGCACCGGGATTTCGACTACCTCTATGTGCTGGGATCGCCGGCCGCAAATCCGCTGCCGGATCGGCTGGAGGTGCTGGAGACCTCGAAGCGATTCGTCCTCTACAGGATTCGCCGCACGCCCTAGCGCGAAGCCGCGGCCGCAGAAGCGTGGTTAACCGCACTTCACCATTCCCGTCCGCCGCCCTCACCCATGTTCCGGGCGATAGACCCTTAACGGTTGCGGCAAGGCGACCTTAACCACCTGCTCATAGACTTCCGCCCCTGCAACCCCAGCCGGACTCCTTCGCATGGCGGCCAATTCCAGATCGATCCGCTACAGCCTCGTCATCCCCGTGTTCAACGAGGAAGCGGTGTTGCCGGTGCTGTTGCGCCGGCTCGACCAGGTCATGTCCAAGCTGGACGGGCCGGCCGAAGCGATCTTCGTCGACGACGGCAGCAGCGATTCCAGCTCGATCGTGCTGCGGGCGCTTGCCGCGCGTGACGAGCGCTTTCGCTATATCGGCCTGTCGCGCAATTTCGGCCATCAGATCGCCATCACCGCCGGCATGGACGCCACGCAAGGCGACGCTATCATCGTCATGGACGCCGATTTGCAGGATCCGCCCGAAGTGATCGAGCAATTGATCGCGAAGTGGAAGGAAGGCAACGACATCGTCCACGCCCGCCGCCTGTCGCGCGAGGGCGAAAGCCGTTTCAAGCGTGCGACCGCGCATCTGTTCTACCGGCTGCTGGGCAGGATGTCCTCCGTCGGCATCCCCGCCGATGTCGGCGACTTCCGCCTGATCGATCGCAAGGTGCTCGACGCGCTCATGCAGATGCCGGAGCAGGATCGCTTCGTGCGCGGCATGATCGCCTGGCTCGGTTTCCGTCAGGCCGAAGTCGCCTTCCATCGCCTCGAGCGCGCCGCGGGCGAAACCAAATACCCGCTGTTCAAGATGGTCCGCCTCGCGGTGAACGCCGCACTCGGCTTTTCCGATCTGCCCTTGCGGCTGGCGATCTGGTGCGGATTGACGGTCTCCGGACTTGCGCTGCTCTACGGCGGCTGGGTGGTCCTGTTGTGGCTCAGCAAGGACAGCCATCTCGTCACCGGCTGGTCCTCGACGATCGTCGTCGTGTCGCTGCTGTGCGGCATCAACATGCTGATGACGGGCATCGTGGGACTCTATGTCGGCCGCATCCATGCCGAGGTCAAACGCCGTCCGCTCTACGTGGTGCAGGCACGCATCGGATTCAATCGGGGCGAGACCGCGGCGACACCCGCGATCCACGCCGTCAACGAGTGACCCAGCGCATGGCCGAACTGTTCGACGGCTATCACGACAATTACCGTGATGTGGTCCAATCCTCGATCGACTTCTCGGGTCTGCCGCATGATTTCTTTATGCGCGCGAAGGCCGACCTGCTGCGCGATCTGATCGCGCAGCGGCTCGGCGCGGAAAGGCCCGACATGCTGGACGTCGGCTGCGGCGTCGGCAGCCTTCATCCGCTGCTGCACGGCATGGTCGGCCGCCTCAGCGGCATCGACGTCTCGTCCGCCAGCCTGATTCAGGCGCGCACTCACAACGCTGCGGCCGACTACCGGGAGTATGACGGCCGCACCTTTCCGTTCGCCGACGCCAGCTTCGACCTGGTCACGGCCATCTGCGTGATGCACCATATCGTGCCGGCCGAATGGGCGCAGTTCATGGCCGAGATGCGGCGCGTGACGCGCCCCGGCGGGCTCGTCTGCGTGATCGAGCACAATCCCTACAACCCGCTGACGCGCCTGGCCGTTGCGCGCTGCGAGTTCGACCGGGACGCCGTGTTGCTCGGCGCCGGCACGACCCGGAAGCTGATGGCGGCGAGCGGCCTGCGCGAGATCGGCGCGCGGCATTTCCTGCTGCTACCCTGGGACACCAAACCGGCGCGGCGCCTCGAAGGAGCGCTGAGCGGGGTTTGGCTCGGCGGCCAATACGCCGCGTTCGGGACCGCTTGAATTATTGCGGCGTCGCCCGCCGCTTGTGCACGACCGCCACATCGTCGCCGTAGACACGCTGCCATTCGGGCAGCCGGTCGAGCAACGCAACGGCCGGTGTGCCAGGCGCAAGCAGCGTCGCGCCGATCTTGTACTCGTCGAGCAGCTTGAGAAGATCTCCGAGGTCGACCAGCGCCAGCGCGCGGTTGTAGCGGTCGATGAACGGCCCGCCGTAGAGCTCGCCGCGGCCATCGATGAAGGTGGGAATGCCGGCATAGATCAAATAGCCGCCGAAGGAATAATCGTTGAGCACGCGCTCCGCCTTGGCGAGGCCGGTTCGGGCGATGGCGGCCTCAGGGGTGATGATCGGCGCGGGCCGGATGTCGCGCGCCAAAGCCAGGCCGCTGATCGCGGCCAAGACGCCGAATGCGGCGAGATTCAAGCCGCGCGAGGAGCCGTCGGTCTCGTTCTCGCTCGGCCCACCGAAGGTGCGGCCCAGCGGGGCCGCCAGATAGAGCGGCGCCAGCATGGCCAGCAGATCAGCATTGCGCATCTGCGCCAGCGCGAAATGCAGCAAGCCGATCACCACGAGGGTCCGCACGACCGGCAGCGTCACGCCGCGCGAGAGCGCGAAGATGCTCCCCAGCAGCAGCAGCTCGAAGCCGCCGACATGACTGAAATCCTGCGGCCGCCATTCCGCGATCCAGGCGAGCGCGGAGCCGAGGCCGAGCGTGGTCAGCGGCATCAGCAGCGGTTCCGGGCCGTGCGGCGTCAGGCAGGACGCCGCCAGGGCAAGCGCCGAGAAGGGCAGCCATCGCAGCAGCACGCGCGGCCACTCGCTTCGCTGCTCGCGCAGCAGCGCCTCGAGCACCGCCGGGCCGATCAGCCCGAGCGCCAGCACCACGCTGCCATGCAGGTTGGTCCACAGCACCAGCAACGGAAGGGCCCAATAGGGCGGAGGCGTGCTGCGGTCCATGCAGCGAACCAGCGCGGCCGCCCAGGTCACCATCAGCGGCAGCACGAGGACATGGGGCCGCGCCAGCATGTGCGGCGCCAGCAGAACGATGGCCGTGATCACCATCAGCATGGTCAGGGCCGGCGAAAGCTCGCGCAGCAGGAAGAACGTGAGCAGGCCAAAGGCGAGCGCGATCGCCGCGGCGGCAATGGCGACGACGCCCGGCCAGCCGGCCAGCGCAAAGACGGCGGCATAGATGACCTCGGACAACCATTCGAAGGTGATCCATGGCGCGCCGTGCTTCGAAAATGAAAACGGGTCGCTCGTCGGCAGGGTGCCATGCGCGATGATCCAGCGTCCGACCTCGATGTGGGAATAGCTGTCGGGATCCCCGAGCAGCCGCGGCCCGATGGCCAGCAGCACGGCATAGAGCAACAGCCCCACCGCCCAAGGGAGCGCTGCACGTGCCGAAAACGATTGAACCGCGCTGTGGACGACCTGATCAGTCATGGCGGGCCAAGGTAGGCCGCAAGCGTTAAGTTCTTCTTTAGGGTTTCGCGCATTTGCCCCAAGGCAGGCCGGCGGCGCCAGATGATCTTCATTGCGATCGTGCATGGCATCAACGTCGTCATTGCGAGCGCAGCGAAGCAATCCAGAGTCTTTCGGCGGAGGCAGCCTGGATTGCTTCGCTGCGCTCGCAATGACGAGTTTGTGGCTGCGGCGTGCGTCCCTCTTGTGTCCCGGACGCGTTGCAACGCTCCTGGCGTTGCTGCGCAGAGCCGGGACCCAGGAGGCGGCACGCGAAGATGCGGAGACGTGGGGCCCGGCTCTGCAGCGCACCACGTCGCGAGGGCGACGCGCTGCGCTGCGTCCGGGGCACGAGACCGGAGCAAAGCGGCAACACCTCGGCCAACAAAAAACGCGGCGTTGCCGCCGCGTTTTTCGATCTCAGTTGCCGCTTGGAATTACGCCTGCGGCTGCGGCTCGAGGCCGGGATCCGGATCCGGACGCGGGCGCGGCTTGCCGGCCGGGGGCACGGCGGAGGCGCGCGGGGTGGTCGGCTCGAGCACGGACTCGCGGTTCGGCTTCTTGCCCTTGAGCAGGTCGACGATCTCATCGCCGGTCAGCGTCTCGAACTCGAGCAGGCCCTTGGCCAGCGTCTCGAGATCGGCGCGCTTCTCGGTGAGGATGCGGGTCGCTTCCTTGTAGCCTTCCTCGACCAGGCGCTTGATCTCGGAATCGATCTTCTGGACGGTGGCTTCGGAGGCGTTCTGCGTGCGCGACACCGACATGCCGAGGAAGACCTCGTCCTGGTTCTCGCCATAGGAGACGGTGCCGAGCTCCTCCGACAGGCCCCAGCGCGTCACCATCATGCGGGCAAGGCGCGTGGCCTGCTCGATGTCGGACGCCGCGCCCGAGGTCACCTTCTCGCGGCCGAAGATCAGCTCTTCGGCGACGCGGCCGCCCATCATGATGGCGAGGCGCGAGGTCATCTGCTCCAGCGACATCGACAGCTTGTCGCGCTCGGGCAGCTGCATGACCATGCCGAGCGCACGGCCGCGCGGGATGATGGTCGCCTTGTGGATCGGATCGGTCGCGGGCACGTTGAGGCCGACGATGGCGTGGCCGCCCTCGTGATAGGCCGTCAGCAGCTTCTCTTCCTCGGTCATGACGAGCGACTTGCGCTCGGCGCCCATCATCACCTTGTCCTTGGCCTCCTCGAACTCGGCCTGCGTCACCATCCGCTTGTTGCGGCGCGCGGCAGTCAAAGCGGCCTCGTTGACGAGGTTCATCAGGTCGGCGCCGGAGAAGCCGGGCGTACCGCGGGCGATGGTCTTGAGGTTGATATCCGGCGCCAGCGGCACCTTGCGGACGTGAACCTTCAGGATCTGCTCGCGGCCGACGACGTCGGGGTTCGGCACCACGACCTGGCGGTCGAAGCGGCCCGGACGCAGCAGCGCGGGATCGAGCACGTCGGGACGGTTGGTCGCGGCGATCAGGATCACACCCTCGTTGGCCTCGAAGCCGTCCATCTCGACCAGCAGCTGGTTCAGCGTCTGCTCGCGCTCGTCATTGCCACCGCCGAGGCCGGCGCCACGGTGACGACCGACGGCGTCGATTTCGTCGATGAAGATGATGCAGGGCGCGTTCTTCTTGGCCTGCTCGAACATGTCGCGGACGCGGCTGGCGCCGACGCCGACGAACATCTCGACGAAGTCCGAACCCGAAATTGTGAAGAACGGCACGTTGGCTTCGCCCGCGACCGCGCGCGCGATCAGGGTCTTACCGGTGCCAGGAGGGCCGACCAGCAGCACGCCGCGCGGGATGCGGCCGCCGAGGCGCTGGAACTTGCCCGGATCGCGCAGGAACTCGACGATCTCCTGCAGGTCCTGCTTGGCCTCATCCACGCCCGCGACGTCCTCGAAGGTGACGCGGCCATGGGCCTCCGTCAGCATCTTCGCACGCGACTTGCCGAAGCCCATCGCCTTGCCGGCGCCGCCCTGCATCTGCCGCGACAGGAAGATCCAGACGCCGATCAGCGCGATGAAGGGCAGCCAGGAGACCAGCAGCGAGACGAACCACGGCACGTTGTCGCCGGGCGGCTTCGCGGTGATCTGCACCTTGCTGTCATAGAGGCGCTTCACCAGCGTCGGGTCGTTCGGCGCGTAGGTCTGGAAGCTGGAGCCGTTGGTGAAGGTGCCGTGAATATCCGGCCCCTGGATCACGACGTCGCGCACATTGCCACGGTCAACCTCGCTCAGCAGCTGCGAGAAGGCGATGTCCTGCGAGGAGGCCCGCTGACCCGGATTCTGGAAGAGCGTGAACAACGCCAACAGCAGCAAAACAATGATGACCCAGAGGGCGAAATTGCGCAGATTGGCGTTCATCGATCTTCCTTCGTGGTCGCGCGGATCGCGGCCCTGATCCTTGGGTCGTTACTTCCGTCAATGCGAGGAAATCCCAAGGAATCCTCATCGTTGGACGCATACAATTTAGGTGCCGCCCCGGTCGCTGCCAAGGGAACGAGATGGGACTATTTATCCCATCTTACCGCGATTCCCGCTGAAATAATGGCGTCCAAACCGGGGTTTTTCCTGCCTGGTTAAGGTGGCCTGACGGGCACGGACGCGAATTGACCGGTGTCATGATCCGCTTCTCTGTCGCGCTCATCTGCCCTTGCGCCGGCGGGCCGGCGCCGGCGCGATCTGGATACGCCCGCCGGCAAGGCTGATCAAGGCTCCCGCAAGGGTCTGCTTGAGGACCGGCCGGCCATTTGCGGCTGCACGGGGGCTGGCGGTCGCCCGATCAAGCACGGACATCAGGGTTTCGACCTTGCCGAGTTCCGCCGGCCCTTCATGACCGAGCGCGTTGATGGCCCGCAGCAGCAGCCGCAGCCGCACCTCCTCCGGCAGGGCGGCAAAAGCGGAGGCCTCGAAGCTACGGACGCCCACCTGCGGCGCATCGCCGCGATCCCGCACGCGGAGGAAGCGCTCGGCGCCGTCGGCGAGCACCTCGATCGCCGCGTTGGCCCGCGCCAGCCTTGCCGCGAGCCGCGCCAGATTCCTGGCATCGCCACCCTCGGCCGCGAGAAGCGGCAGCAGCGCGCGCAGCCGCGGCCGGGTGAAGGCGGCGTCCCGGTTGCTGGGGTCCTCGGCAAAGCCGATCTTCGCCCGCCGCAAGGTCGCGATCAGCTGCGATTTGGGGACATCGAGCAACGGACGCGCCAGCACGATTCCCTCGCGCGCGGTGAAAGGAGCCATGGCCGAGAGCCCGGCAAGTCCGCTGCCGCGGAACAGGCGCATCAACAGGGTCTCGGCCTGATCGTCACGGGTGTGGGCCGTCAGGACATGGCTCGCGCCGGCGGCACGCGCGGCCTTTGCAAGCAGACGGTAGCGGGCCTCGCGCGCAGCGGCAGGCAACCCCGTCTTCGGCTTTTCACCGCGCCAGCGCAGAGTCCGGTGCGGCAATCCGAGCGCGGCGGCGAGCCGCTTGACCTCGCGCGCCTCGCGGGCGGCTTCCGGGCGCAGGCCGTGATCAATCGTCACGACCGTGATTTGCGGGGCTCGCGCGAGGCTGCGCTGCCAGCGCGCCGCAAGCCACATCAGCGCAACCGAATCGGGCCCGCCGGAGACCGCGAGCACCAGCGCCGGCGCATCTTTCAGGCCCGCGAAGAGCCGCCTCGCCTCGCGCGCCGAGATCGGTGAATTGTCGTCGTCTGACATGACGCTGCAATCGTCCGCGGATGGACCGAGTGTTTAGCGCAACGCCATCGGTTTTGTCAGCGACCGCTCTTGTTTGAGCATGATCTTTTCGGAAAACCGCTGCACACTTTTCCGGATCATGCTCTAGCACTTCACCCGCTTCTGCTCGCGATCGACGGTGGCTTTGACGCTCGCCGAGGCGCGCGGATATTTGCGGCCGATCTCGCCGAAGGCGGCGCAGGCGGCCTCCTTCTCCTTCAGCGCGGCGAGCGACTGGCCGAGCCGCAGCAGCGCATCCGGCGCCTTGGCCGATTTCTCGTATTTGGTGGTGACGGCGAGGAATGCTTCCGCGGAGTCACGATATTGCTGACGCTGGAAATAGCTCTCGCCGAGCCAATATTGCGCGTCGCCAAGCAGCGGGTCACTCGGATATTTCTGCGTGAAGTTCTTCATGGTCTGCTCGGCCAGCGCGTAGTCCTTGCGCTGCATGTAGCCGATGCCGAGGTCGAACTCGTCGCGCGGCGTCGCCGAGGGCGGCAGGGTGGCCAAGGCAGCGCCCCCGGCCGGTGCGGGATAACCCGATTGCACCGGCGGATAGCCGGGCTGCGCGGCTGGCGGCACACCTTGCTGGTAGCGGGGGCTGGTGTTGGCGAGATCGAGCGGCTCGCCGGCATTGCGGCCGCCGCCGGGCGTGACCGCCGGCATCGGCTGCTGCCCGCCGCCGAGTGCGCGCGGCGCACCGGGCGCGTTCGGGTTCTGGTTGGGGTCGAAGGCATCGCCGCGGCGGCGCGTGCCGGGTCCGCCGGGCGCCGGCTGCTCCTGAACGATCGGCGCGGGCGCAGCGATCTGCGGCTGCTCGTAAGCAGGCTGCGCGGCCTGCTGTTGCGGCGGCTGGCGGTAGCCGGGCCCGGCCTGACCTGGTGCAATCTGGCTCGGTGCGATCTGCGCGGGCGGCATCGCCGCGACGTTGGGTGCCTGTCCGGGCGCGCCTTGCGCACCGCCCTCAAGCGCCCGCAGCCGCTCTTCGAGCTGGCGGTTGCGATATTGCAGCTCCTCGTTCTGGCCGGTGAGCTGGCGCAGCCGGTTCTCCAGCCGCTCGATCCGCATCTCCGGGTCGGCATCTTCCGACTGTCCGTAGCCCGATTGTGCGAGTGCGGGCGAGCACAAAGAGAGCAGCGCGGCGGTCGCCACGGTGCCGGTAAAGACCTTAAATCTGGATGACATCTTGCCCTGACGACGAAAGCG
The DNA here is from genome assembly GCF_028128865.1 of Bradyrhizobium sp. CCBAU 11357. NCBI lineage: Bacteria > Pseudomonadati > Pseudomonadota > Alphaproteobacteria > Hyphomicrobiales > Nitrobacteraceae > Bradyrhizobium > Bradyrhizobium sp. CCBAU 11357. The sequence continues at coordinate 106,073 of NZ_LBJW01000099.1, forward strand.
AAATGGCCTGCGACGGAACCCTCGACGCGCCACACATTGAAGTGGAGTACGCCAAAAATGTGACTGATACCAAGGGGTTTTCAGTCACAGAATGCTGAAACGAAACCGGCGCCCGAGAGGGCGCCGGCATCATCCAATTCCAAAGCTGAACGGCACCTGACTGACCGCCGGGGACCTGACCGATCGTCAGGAGCTCGCGTTCAAGACAGTGACCGCGCGGCGGTTCTGCGACCAGCAGGAGATGTCGTTACAGACGGCGACCGGCCGCTCCTTGCCATAGGAGATCGTGCGCATGCGGTTCGGGTCGATGCCGCGCGAGGCGAGGAACGAACGCACCGACTGGGCACGCCGGGCGCCGAGCGCGATGTTGTATTCGCGGGTGCCGCGCTCGTCGGCATGACCTTCGATGGTGAAGGAGTAGCGCGGATAGGTCTGGAGCCACTGCGCCTGCTTCTCCAGGGTCACGATCGCCTGCGGGGTCAGATCGGTCTGGTCGCTTTCGAAGAACACGCGGTCGCCGACATTGACGACGAAGTCCTGCTGGCTGCCGGGCGTCGCCGCATTGGCCATCGCATCCGTCGCGGCATTCTTGTTGGCGCAGGCGCCCATCGACAGCGCGACGGCGAGCACCGCGGCCAGCTTCAATCCCTGGAGGATACGCATAGGATGTTTCATTCCGGAGCCTCCACGCTCACGTTAGTCCACTGCTGTCCGGTCTACAGGGGGTTGGTTAAGCGAACGTTCCGTCAACCTTGACGGAACCTTGCCACAGCCGGTCAAATGCCCCCAACCAGCGAAAAGCAAACGCCATGGTTAATGGGTTGTAAATGTGGCGCGAGGGTGAAGGCAAGCCGGTCGATGATCAAAACACCGTTCCGCCAGGATCGACCCCGGCGGCCGCTGAAGCCGCTCACGGACTGAAGGGTTCAGGCCGGCGCAGCCGCGCCGGCAACGAGAACCGGCCGCGATGGGGCAATCCGGGGGGCGCTACGTTCGAACAGCATCCGCCGCTCGAACGCACTCGATCGCATGATGGGGAAGCGCGTGAGGATCTTTTCCCGGACTCTAGGATAGTCCGAGGCCATCAGGACGGCCTTCTTGGTCGGCCAGCCCGGAAATGAACGCGGCTCGGTGAGAGTCTCGGACAGGAACACGCGGCGGTAGAACGCCTGATGATCGGTGCGCACCATCGAGAGTCCGACATCGGCGTTGAAGTGCTCGCAGGCGACGAAGGGAAGCCGCACCGTTAGATAAGGCAGTTCGGGGAACCGCTGCTGCATTTCCGGATCAGCGACGAATCGACAGGGGTCGATGAAGACCTCGCCCCGGTCCAGGCGGGGATGCAGCACGTCACCGAACACCTCGGTCGTGTAGGACATCCGCCATTCGAATGTCAGAACGTGGATGCGGACGGCACTGCAGAGTTCGTTGTCGACGTAGACCCCGAAATTCCAGACGTTGGGCGCGTCGTCGAAACGGTCGGTCACCCGCTGGGATTCCGACGGCGGAATCAGCCCGGCGTGCAAATAGGCATGGTAACGCATCCGATGGAGGCGATCCGTGTCCTCTTCCGTTTCGATGAGCCGATAATCCACACGCTCAAACAGCGCGGCTCCGCGTGGAACAAGCGCCGTTTGCGGTTCGGCCCCGGACTTCATCAATAACCCCTACGCTGCAAGCAACTTCCGCGAGTGAGCACAAGTTAATAGTTCCTTAAAGAAATTGCAAAGCGTTAGAAACGTTAGGGTTAACCTTTTGCTCCCCGTAAAAACACCGACACGAAGAGCCTTTGTGAAGTCGGAAGGGAGGTCAGGCGATCGATCGCGCCGAAGCTGCGAGGGACTGATCGTTGCCGCCGCGAACGCCGTAGGAGGCATTCAGCAGCTGACGAATGCGCACGGCAGGGACTGGCCGGCTGAACAGGTATCCCTGCGCTTCGGTCACTGTCCCGTCGGCGTTGATGAGCTCGAGTTGCTCGTTGGATTCAATTCCTTCCACCACCACCGACATACCGAGGTCGGCGGATAGCCGCGCCACCCCCCGCAGCAGCGTCAGCGGACGGTCCGAGTCGATGCCTTCCAGGAAGGAGCGGTCGATCTTCACCTTCTGCATGGGGAAGTTGTGCAAATAGCTGAGGCTGGAATAGCCGGTGCCGAAATCGTCCAGCGAGATGCGCACGCCGAGCGCGTGCAATTGCGACAGGATGTCGTGCGTCAGCTGGGTGTTACGCAACAGCGAGGACTCGGTGATCTCGATCTCGAGCCGATGCGCCGGCAGGCCCGACACTTCGAGGGCATAGCGGATTTCGCTCAGGACGTCGCGCTGGTGGAATTGCTGCGGCGAGAAGTTGACGGCGACGCTGACGCCTTCCGGCCACTTCATGCATTCCACGCAGGCGCGGCGCAGGATCCAGCGGCCGAGATCGACGATCAGGCCCATGTCCTCGGCGACCGGGATGATGTCGATCGGCGACACCGTGCCGCGCACCGGATGATTCCAGCGCAGCAGCGCTTCGCAGGTGGTGATCTTGCCGGACTTCAGATTGACCAGCGGCTGATAGAACAGCTCGAACTCCTCGTTGGCGAGCGCCTTGCGCAGGTCGAGTTCGAGGATGCGGCGGGCCTCGACGGTCGCCGCCATCTCGTCGCGGAAGAAGCAGAAGGTGCCGCGACCGTCGGCCTTGGCACGGTACAGCGCCATGTCGGCGTTCTTGAGCAGCGTGTCGGCGCTGGTGCCATCCGGCGAGGTCAGCGCGATGCCGACGCTGGCGCCGATCTCGACCAGGTGATTGTCGATGCGATAGCGCTCGCTCAGCCGCTCGACGATGCGGCGGGCGAGCGCCGCCGCGTCCTCCGGCGAAGCGAGGTTCTGCTGGAACACGACGAACTCGTCGCCGCCGAAGCGGGCGACGAAATCTTCGGGCCGCAGCATCTCGCGCAGGCGGTTGGCCACCGCACACAGGAGCTGGTCGCCGCAGGGATGGCCGAGCGTGTCGTTGACCTGCTTGAACTGGTCCAGATCGATGAACAGCAGTGCGGAGAGCCGCTCGGCATGATGCGTGCTCGCCAGCAGTCGCTCGATCTCGTCACGGAAGCTGACGCGGTTCGGCAGCGCCGTGAGATCGTCGAAGCGGGCCAGATGGCTGATCCTGGCCTCCGCCGTGCGCCGCTCCGTAATGTCCTCGAGCAGCACCACCGCACCGCCGTCAGCCATCGGCTGGACGGTCCATGACAGCGAACGGTTCCTTTGTGAATCGGGGTCGGCGGTGATGATCTCTTTCGCATGCGCGTTTTCGATATCGGCAATGATCGCGGCGCCGCTCGCGGCCGAGATCGATCCCCCCTCGACACATGCGGCGACGATGTCGCGCGCTGTCATGCTGCTCTGGGTGAGATTGCCGGGCAGTTTCATCATGGCGGCAAAGCGGTGGTTCATCACCGCGAGCTGGCCGTCGATGCGAAACATGCAGAGCCCGTGCGGCATGTTGTTGAGCGCCGTGTCGAACTGGCCGGCGAGCGCAGCCTCGCGTTCGCGTGCGACAACTGCGCGCAAGAATATCTTGTGCAGATTGCCGGACAGACGCATGACCGAAAGGAGGAACGCGGCGCAGACGACGGACATCGCGACGTAATAGGGCGTGCGGTGCAGCGCCAGCGCGATCACGGCCGGTCCGAAGATCAGAGTGGCTTGCAGACGAAATATCCACTGCCGTCCATAAGCTCTCCCGGCCCCTCCCGCCACGATTCCGGTGGTGACCGAGAGCGCAATCATGTGGGCGACGGCATCTTCATTGCTCAACAGCGTCGTGGAACACCAGAGACCGATTACGGCCGCCTGAATGAGCGCTCCAATCTGGTAGCGCTTCTGCCAACGCGCCGCTTGTTCGGCGCTCAGAACCGATTTTTGGGCCTGGTATCGACTGAGATCGAAAGCGCGTATAGCTCCCGCAAGAATGAGAAGCGGAACAAAGCCCCAGAGCAGCACCTGTCCGGTCTTGAGCGCCGTCAGCGAGGCGGAGAACGCCGAGAACACAATGCCGGTAAGCACCGTGCCGGGAGCTTCGAACAGCGAATCGGTCAGCGCCGCCGAGATCGTCGGCGAGGCCTGGTCCGGCTCTCTGCTCTGGCTTGCGAACTGCATTGGTGTTTGTACGCGCGTCCTGTTTGCCGCGTACTTTTATCCACTTCAGGTGAAGCTTTTCTGAGGGAACATCGTTAAAGTCGAGTTGTTTTCGGCAACGACGAAATGATTTTCGCCTGATATATCAGGCAGGTAGGAAACTCTCGCCGGGGCACAAGGTGAAGGAAGTGTTGCCCTTCGTAGAGAACGCGGAAAAATCGGCGCGTTTTTTCGAAAACATCGCGCGTCTGAACGCGCGATGTTTCGGTTGCGATGTCGTCAACCCGACGTCGAGGACAAGAGCGGCGACCATGCCGGGTCGGAGGCAAAGCCCGGCGTCGGCACTTTCAACTCGTTGCGGCCGGAGATGTCGACGGAGTACAGCGACGGCCCGCCGTTGCCGCCGGGATCGCGGAAGAACATCAGCACGCGGCCGTTCGGCGAGAAGGTCGGGCCTTCGTTGTGGAAGCCTGAGGTGAGCAGCCGCTCGCCCGAGCCGTCGGGCTTCATGACGCCGATCGCGAACTGGCCGCCGCCCTGCCGGGTGAAGGCGATGTAGTCGCCCTTCGGCGACCACACCGGGGTGGAATAGCTGGCGTTGGTGTCGTCCTTGGAGAAGGAGATGCGCTGCGCCTGTCCGCCACCCGCGCTCATCACGTAGATCTGCGACCTGCCGCCACGATCGGACTCGAAGCAGATCCGGCTGCCATCGGGCGAATAGGACGGCGAGGTGTCGATCGCCGGCGTGTCGGTGAGACGCGTGGTCGAGCGCGAGCGCAGATCCATCACGAACAGGTTGGAATTGCCGCCCTGCTGAAGGCTCATGATGACGCGCTGGCCGTCCGGCGAGAAGCGCGGCGCAAAGGTCATGCCGGGGAAATTGCCGACGATCTCGCGCTGGCCGGTCTCGATGTTGTAGAGATAGACCTTCGGATCGCCCTGGCCGAACTCCATGTAGGTGATCTCTTGCGAGTTCGGCGAGAAGCGCGGCGTCAGCACGAGGTCGGAGCCGCGGGTCAGATAGCGCACATTGGCGCCGTCCTGGTCCATGATCGCGAGCCGCTTGACGCGGCGCTCCTTCGGCCCGGTCTCGTCCACGAACACGACGCGGCTGTCGAAATAGCCCTTTTCTCCGGTCATGCGCTCGTAGATCTGGTCGGAGATGATGTGCGCGATGCGGCGCCAATATTCCGGCGAGGTGAAATATTGCTGGCCGGCGAGCTGCTGGCCGGAGATGACGTCCCACAGACGGAATTCGGCCTTGAGACGGCCGTCCGGCTGCCGCGTCATGCGGCCGGTGACGAGCGCCTGCGCGTTGAGGGTCTTCCAGTTCTGGAATTGCGGCGCGACGTCCATGTTGTTGATGCGCTCGATGAAGGCGGCCTGGTCGATCGGCGCGAACAGGCCCGAGCGCTTCAGATTGTTGGTGATGACCTGCGTGACGCCGTTGCCGACGTCGCCGTCGGACGGCGAGCCCGGCAGGAAGCTGGTGATCGCGATCGGGATCGGCTGGAATGCCGTGGGATCGATGCGCAGGCGCCCCTCCTGCCCTTGAGCGAAGGCGCGTCCGCTCCCGAGCATCGCGAGCGTCGATCCGGTCAGGGTCATGAAGCGGCGGCGGTTCATCGAGCTCACGTCATTCATCGCAAAATTCTTTTGTTCGGATGTCACAACATATCTTTCAGGCCGAAAGTCATCGGAATGAGCTTCCAGCTCTCGTACTGCTGCTTCGGCATGAAGGAATAGACCTGGCACTGCACGATGGCGCGCTTGGCGCTCTCCGCCACCGCCTGCGCGATCGACCGCGACGGTCCACGCACTGCGACGACGATCGGCTCGGAGGCGAGCGATCCGTCGATCTTCATGGGAATGTCGATGTCGGCCTCGTACTGATCGGCATCCTGCCCGTTATAGGTGGGGGTGAAGCAGCGCTTGACGGCGCCCTGGAATGCACCGCGCCAGGTCGCGACATTGTTGGCGGCCGTCCCGGTCGCCGCCCCCAGCGATGCCGACGCGTTCAGCGTCGACCCGGCGAGCTCGTGCCGGGTCGCGGCGCGCTTGTCGAGGTCGCGCTGGATCTGCGCGGGATCGAAGGTGCGCTCCTTGGGCTTGGGCTGCTGCTGCGGCTGCACCGCCGCGACCTTCTGCTCCACGGGCTTCGGCGGCGGCTTCTTGGTCTCCATCTTCTTCTGCAGCTCGGCGATCGGATCTTCCTTGGCCGGATCAGGCTTCTTGTCCTGCGGCTTCGGCTCTTCCTTCGGCTTGGCCTCGGCGACGGGCTTGGGCGGCTCCGGCTTCTTCTCGACCGGCTTCTCGACGGGCTTTGGCGGCGGCTCCGGCTGCGAGTTGGTCTTGATCAGCTCTTTCTTCTCGGTGACCTTGCCGACGGCGTCTTCCTCGGGCTTCGGTTCGGCGATCTTCTCGACCTTGGGCTTCGGCTCTTCCTTCTTGCCGGTCTTCTGCCCCGCCATCATCTTGGCGAGCTGATCGGTGGAGATGATGTCGACCGGAAGCGACTCCTCCGGCGCGATGTAGGCCTTGCTGCTGAAGGTGACGAGCCCCCATCCCAGCACGAGGACATGCAGGGCAATCGACGCAACGAGTGTCTTGTCGACGTTCACCTTCACGGCCTCAAGACCCCTGATCCGCTTCCGTGACGAGCGCCAGCTTCTTGAATCCGGCGCCCGAGAGCTGGCCCATCACCTTGGCCACGGTGCCGTAATCCGCCTTCTTGTCGGCGCGCAGATAGATGCGCTCCTCGAGGCCGCCGCGCGCATCGGTGATCGCCTTCAGCTTCGGGATCAGCTCATTCAGCGCAATCTCGGTATCGTTGATGAACACCTTGCCCTTGATGTCGACCGACATCTGGATCGGCTTCTGGTCGTTGTTTTCGAGGCTCTTGGCATTGGTCTGGGGCAGGTCGAGCGGCACGCCGACGGTCAACATCGGCGCCGACACCATGAAGATGATGAGCAGCACCAGCATGACGTCGACCATCGGCGTGACGTTGATCTCGGCCACGACCGGCTTGCGCCGGCCGCGGCGCCCGCCGCCGCCGGACGAACTCGCAACGTTCATGGCCATGATCGCGTGCCCAAATTGCCCTTCACACTATACATGCCGTCGTTCAGCCCCGCTCGTCGATCTGACGGGACAAGATGGCTGAAAATTCATCAGCAAAGCCCTCGAGCCGCTGGGCCTGCCGGTTCACCTCGGAGGTGAACTTATTGTAGAAAATAGTGGCAGGAATGGCGGCGATAAGGCCGACGGCGGTCGCAAACAGCGCCTCGGCGATGCCGGGGGCGACCACCGCCAAAGAGGTATTTTTCGACGCCGCGATCGACTGGAAGCTCGACATGATGCCCCAGACCGTGCCGAACAGGCCGACGAAGGGGCCGGCGGAGCCGACGGTCGCGAGCACCAAGAGGCGCCGTTCCAGCCGCTCCACCTCGCGCGCGATCGAGACGTTCATCACCTTGTCGATGCGCATCTGAAGCCCTGCGACCGAGCGGGCATGGCTCTCGAACGAGCGCTTCCACTCGCGCATCGCCGCCACGAAGCAGGCCGCCATGGAATGCGTCGGCTTGGCCGACAGCGTGCGATAGAGCTCCTCGATCGACTCGCCGGACCAGAACGCCTGCTCGAACCGGTCCATCGAGCGGCGGGTGCGCGCGTAAAGAAAGATCTTGTCGATGGCGATCGCCCAGACCCAGACCGAGCAGGACAGAAGTCCCAGCATCACCGCTTTCACGATCCAGTGAGCCTGCCAGAACAGCGCAATCAGCGACACGTCGGCGGAGGCAGCAACCGGAAGGGCTGACTGAGCCAATTCGGCCGGATTCATAAGCAGTATCCTCTCAAGGCGATCGTTACCTAATGTCCTTCGGCCAGCAAATCTCGGCCGGTATTCCCCAACAGCCGCGCTGGACCCGCGCGGCCGGCAAGCCTGCTCAAAGCCTTGTCTTTCTGGGGTGCAGGGCTCGTCCAAAGGCTCGTTAAAGCCGGCCGCCTGCATTCCCCGCCAAGATGTCAAAACTAAGGGGCCTCGACCCCAGGCCTTGACGTCGGGCTCCGGGCACGCCTGTCCAGCCTTACCAGAGCCCGCCGATGGTTAATGCGGGGTTACCGGCAGCGCATTTGGCTGCGGGAAACGCAGGCCGCACAGGGGGATGAAGGGACGCTGCGTCGCACCCGGAGCACGGGTTCCGCGCACAAGGCAGCCGGAGGAACCAGCTTTCGCGCCAAAAATTGTCCGGAAAATCACTTTCAGCGAGGTCCTGCCATGTCGATCAACCCCAAGACGACCGCCGCCATCGGCGATCACCCGCTCCACCCCATGCTGATCCCGTTCCCGATCGCGTTCCTGGTCGGCGCCCCCATCGCCGATCTGGCCTTCATCGGAACCGGCGACGGCTTCTGGGCGCGCGCCGCGATGTGGCTGATCGGCGCCGGCATCGTCATGGCGCTGGTTGCCGCCGCAGCCGGCTTCACCGACTTCTTCAGCGAGCCCCGCATCCGCCGCCTGAACGATGCCTGGTATCACATGGTCGGCAATCTCGCGGCGGTCGTGCTGGCCCTGGTCAATTTCTATCTCCGCTACGCCCAAGGCGCGGAGGCGGCGATCAAGCCATGGGGCGTCGTGCTGTCGCTGATCGTAGTCGGCATCCTTCTGTTCACGGGATGGAAGGGCTGGGAGATGGTCTACCGCCACCACGTCGCGGTGCTGGATGCGCCGGGCCAGACCAGCTCGGAGCCGGTCAGCCCGCATCACGGCGGCGAACGTCGCCGCGCCGCGTAAGCGAGGGCCCTCAGGCGGCCGATGCTGCCTCGGGGCAGTTGATCAGCCGCGCGGGATTGCCGACCGCGGTGCAGCCAGCGGGGATATCGCGCGTCACGATGGTGCCGGCGCCGATCTTCGCGAGATCGCCGATGCTGATGTCGCCGAGGATGCTCGCGCCCGCGCCGATGAAGACGCCGCAGCCGATGCGCGGCGAGCGCGCCGGCAATTCACTGCTGCGGCCGATGCTGACGTTCTGGAGAATGGTGACGTCGTCGCCGATGACGACGTTGGCGCCGATCACGATGCCGCTGGCGTGGTCGAGATACACCGCGGAGCCAATGCAGGCAGCCGGATGAATGCTGACCTGGAGCACGTTCGAGGCCTCGTTCTGAAACAGCAGCGCGGCATCGCGATGATCGTGGCGCCACAGCCAGTTCGAGACGCGCCAGGCCTGCAGGGCGAGGTATCCCTTGTAATGCAGCAGCGGCGGCAGCAGGCCGGCGACGGCGGGGTCGCTGCGCGCGATGGCCACGAGATCTCGGCTGGCAGCTTCGATCAGGTCCGGCTCGCCACCAAAGGCGTCGCGGGCAAAGGATGTGAAGCGCGCGCGTTCGGCGGCATTGCTGCCGAGCCGCTGGCCGATCAGATCGGCGAGCGCCGCGGCGAAATCATCATGAGCGAGAATGGCGCCGGCGAGCGCCTTGCCAAACACGGGATCGGCAGCGGCCGCGCGCTGCGCCTCGCTGCGAAGTCTCCGCCAAAGGCTGTCGCTCGCCATCGTCGCAGCTTCCGCCATTGCCGCCTCCGGTATTCTGGCGCGTCCTACTCAGGTGCCGAATATAGGACGTGGGTGGCCCCCGCGCCACGGCGCACGCGTGGCCCCCAAACAACATGCCGCAGCTCCCCGTGAGGCTACGAGCTTGCATGCCAGGCACCCGCGACCATATAGTTCGCTTGCTATTCGGCCGGCGCTGCGTTGGCCGGGGATGTACACGCAGAGCATCTCAAGCCCCCCGCGGTGGTCCGCCACCCGCGGGTTTTTCGCACCCGACGTCCTGCGCGGCCGATGCGAATACCCGATCCCCCTCACCCAAGGTCACGCCAAGACATGTCGCCCAACGCGCTCGCCGACGACCACCATGACGACGTCATGTACCCCTCCGCCATACCGTTCGTGCTGGTCCATCTCGGCTGCTTCGCGGCCATCTGGTCGGGCGTCACATGGCAGGCCGTCGCGATCTGCGGTTCGTTGTACGTCGTGCGCATGTTCGCAATCGGGGCAGGTTACCACCGCTATTTCTCTCATCGGGCCTTTGCGACAGGGCGCGCGTTTCAATTCATCCTGGCCTGTCTCGCGCAGAGCAGCGCACAGAAGAGCGTTCTGTGGTGGGCGGCCAAGCATCGGCACCATCATCTCCATTCCGATACCGAATTGGACGTGCACTCACCGCGCCAACGCGGCTTCCTGTACAGCCATGTCGGCTGGATTTTTTACCGGCAGCACGACGCGACCGACCTCGTGAAGGTCGGCGATCTCACGGTCTATCCGGAGCTGATGTGGCTGCATCGGCTGGAGCTTCTGCCGGCCGTCGTGCTTGCAGTGCTCTGCTTCCTGGCTGCGGGCTGGTCAGGTCTGATCGTCGGCTTCCTCTGGAGCACGGTGCTGGTCTATCACGCGACCTTCTGCATCAACTCGCTGGCCCATGTCCATGGACGCAAGCGCTACGTGACAGGCGACGATTCCCGCAACAACTGGCTGCTGGCCTTACTCACCCTGGGAGAGGGCTGGCATAACAATCACCACGCCTACCAGAGCAGCGTGCGACAAGGCTTTCGCTGGTGGGAGGTCGACGTGACCTATTACATCCTGAAGGTCCTGTCCTGGTTCGGCATCGTCTGGAACATGAAGGCGCCGCCCGAACTGGTGCTGCGCAACGAGCAGCAGCTCGGCGCACGGGTCATCAACAGGGCAGCCCGCCAGCTCGCCGGGCAGTTCGACGCTCACGCGCTGGCGCACGCGATCTCGTCGGCGCTGCACAGGGCCGACCTGGCCCAGCTGCAACTGCCGACGCTGCACGACATCTTCAATCGCGCCCACGAGAGCGTCGATGCGCTGACGCATCTGCATCTGCCGAAGATCCCGACCCGCGACGAGTTCCTCGCCGAAGCCAGGGCGATGTTCGCGCGAACGCGATCGCTCAACGAGATCGTGGACCACGCCTACGAGCATTTCCTATCGTCGGTTCGCGCGCAGCTCGTCACGGTTCGCTGACCAGGGTGACCTGCAAGGCCATCTGAACGTCGCGGCTGCCCAGCCGCCCCCCCAAAACCAAACCGCCCGCCTGCGGGTTGCGCAGGCGGGCGGCTCGGGGCCATCAGGACTTTGGGGGCATGCGCCTGAAGGCTTTGAGAGGTGGACTTCTTCGGATCAACCCTGCTGCTGGTCGGTCGGCGGCGGGGTCGGACGCGTCTTGTGCTGCGCCATGAACTGGTCGAACTCTTCCTTGTCCTTGGCGTGACGCAGGCGGGTCAGGAAATCCTTGAACTCGCGCTGCTCTTCCTCGAGGCGCTGCAGCGTCTCGGCGCGATATTCGTCGAAGGCGCGGTTGCCGGAGGACGGCGGGCCGAAGCCAAAGCCGAAGCCGCGGCGATCCATGCGGTCGCGCATGCGATCCATCTTGTACTGCATCTTTTCCATCTTGTTCTGCCAGCGATCCTGGTGGCTCCAGCACGACATTCTTCTGCTCCCGAGTGTGAAAAAGAGAAGGGCAAGTCCGATCGGCCACCAGATGATGAAGCCGAGAATGGTCACGGCGATCCAGCCGGGATGCCAGGGCGTATCGAGCATGCGGGGGCGCTCGTACTGTTGGTATTGGTCCGAAGGGCCGCGCCATCGATTGACATCAGCGGTGTAGGCCATTTCCCATCTCCATCACGGCAACTGCGCCGTTGTGAATGTAAATAACATTTACATAGCTAGACTATCCCGCGATTTTGTCAAGCTGGCCGCCAGACACGCCCGCGTGATTATTTCGCGCAATCTTATTTCGGCTTGCCCCAGGGGCCGCCGGGCGGGACGCCCGAACCGGAGGGAGCCTCCGGCGGCACCGGCGGCGGCGCGGCGCCCTTGGCCGCAGGACGGCGGTCGGTCGGGAAACCGAGGCCGCGCAGATAGATCAGCACCTCGGCCTCCAGCAGCTCGTCCGGCGACATCGGCAGCTTGCGGCGCGCAGCATCGCCCCGGGAAAACAACGAGGCCACGCCATGCGCCATCGACCAGATGTGCAGCGCCATCATCATCGCCGGCGGTCGGGGCGTGCCCGGTGGCGTCAGCGCGGCGAGCCGCTCGGCTGCGGCTCGGATGATGTTGAAGGCGCGTTCGCTGGCCGCCTGAAGTGCGGCATTGGCATCGACCGGCACGCCAGATTCGAACATCGCATTGTAGAAGGCCGGCTCCTCGCGGGCGAAGGCGAGATAGGCCTTGCCGACGCGCTCGAACGCGGTGACCGTATCGGGCCGCCCGTCGTCCCAGGCCGCGGACAGGCGCGCCTCGAACTGCTCGAAGCCGCGCTGCGCGATCGAGGACAACAGCTCCTCGCGGTCGCGGAAATGCCGATAGGGCGCCGCCGCACTGACGCCGGCCATGCGCGCGGCATCGGCGAAGGTGAAGCCGGCCGCCCCCTTCTCGGCGATCAGCCCGAGGGCCGCCTGCAACAGGGCTTCCTTCAGATTGCCGTGGTGATAGCCGCGCTCGGCGCGGCGCTGCTCCTTGCGCCAGCTCATGTGAACGACCTTTACATGAGCCGGGCGTGAAGGTCACTAGCGGCGATGGGGCGTGATTAACCCCGTAGTCTCCGCAGTCGTTCCGAAGTGGCTCGAAGAGCCGCCCCGGAATGACGATCGCCGGAAGCTACATCTGCGGAATCGGCAGCACGGGCATGACCTCGATGGCCTCGCCCGGGAAGATCGCAAAATGCGGGTGGTTCTCGAACAGCTTTGCAGCGTCCTCCTGCGAGGCGGCGCGCACCACCGTGAAACCGGTCAGCGCGTTGCTGATCTCGGTGATGCCATTGGCGTCGATCCTGCGGGTCTTGCCGAGCGGGCCGCCCATCTCGACGATCACGGCTTTGTGCTTCTCGACCCAGCCGTGCCAGGCCGCCATGCCCTCCTGCTCCTTCGCCTTCCGTTCGGCCTCGGGCAGTGCGCGCCACGCCGCCATTTTCGATCCCGTCATGCTGCCGAGATAGATGGCGAGGAATTTGTGTTCGGTGCTCATGGTTTTCTCCTGGGGTTGAAAGAGTGGGGACATCACGCAGCGGCTGTGTCGTCTACGTCTTCAGGTCGCCAAACCCGGCGATGATCTCCTGCACCTCGGGCGAGTAATCGGCGATCTCGTGCACCTGCCGGATTTCGATGATCTCGTTCGGCGAAGCCGGGCACTTCCTGGCCCACGCGATCGCTTCCTCGCGCGAAGCGACCTCGATCATCCAATAGCCGCCCAGGACTTCCTTGGCTTCCGCGAGGGCCCGTCGGTCACCACAGGCTTGCCGGTCGCGAACGAGACGCGCGCGCCGGTCGACGGCGGGTGCAGCCCGTCCAGCGTGATCAGCACGCCCGCATCCTTCAGCGCCTCGTTGTAGCGCATCATCGCCGCAACGCGCTCGGGATCGAGCTGCACCTCCGGCGGCGCGTTCTCGTAGCCGAGCGGGATCATCAGCATCATGAATCGCATGGGGCTCCTCGCCTTTCATCGTCGGGGAGAGCGCGGCCGAACCGTCCGCCTCACCTGCAAGACGAACGGACTTTCAGGGAACCGACATGCGGCGTGAGAAAATTTCCTCGGCCGACCTGGCCCCGGCGCGTGATGATTCTCAGGACGCCGCGCCCTGCATTTGCGCAGACCCCGGCAACACGGCGCGAAAAATCATGCGCGTTCGCCCCGTACAAATACGGAGCCCATATGTACCTAAACGTGCATACAGAGCTGAAATCTCTCTAGATTGAAGGATGTGGCCAATACACGTTTAAATAACCCGAATTCTTACGGGGTTGCAGGGTTTACAGATGGTCAAGAAGAGCATGCAACTTTTTTCATCAGAGAACGATACGCCAGTCCTTTCAATCGCCCCCGAGAATATTGCGGAGCTCACGTGTTCAATTTCCAAAGCAAGAAGGTCAGACACGCCATCGCAGAAGTCGAGGCACTCGATCAATCTCAGGCCGTGATCGAATTCGACCTCGACGGCACCATCCTCGATGCCAACGAGAACCTGCTGAAGATGACCGGCTATACGCTCGCCGAGATCAAGGGCAAGCACCACAGCATCTTCGTCAGCCCGGCCGAGCGCGAGAGCGCCCGCTATCGCGACTTCTGGGCCAGCCTCAACCGCGGCGAATTTCAGACCACTCAATACCAACGTTTCGGAAAGGGCGGGAAGGAACTCTGGATCCACGCCTCTTACGCGCCGCTGCGCGACGAGAACGGCAAGGTCGTCAGCTTCATCAAATTCGCCACCGACATCACCGCGTACAAGATCAAGACCATGGAGGATTCCGGCAAGATCGCCGCGATCAATCGCGCCCAGGCGGTGATCGAGTTCAACATGGACGGCACCATCGTCAGCGCCAACGAGAACTTCCTGAAGGCGATGGGTTACTCGCTCGACGAGATCAAGGGCAAGCATCACAGCATGTTCGTGACGCCCGAGGACCGTGCGAGTGCGGCCTATGCCGCGTTCTGGGCCAAGCTGAACCGGGGCGAGTTCGAGGCGGCCGAATACAAGCGGCTGGGCAAGGGCGGCAAAGAGATCTGGATCATCGCCACCTACAATCCGATCCTCGACGAGAACGGCAAGCCGTTCAAGGTGGTGAAGTTCGCAACCGACGTTACCGCGCAGAAGATGCAGGCCGCCGACAATAACGGTCAGCTCGCCGCAATCCAGAAGTCGCAGGCCGTGATCGAGTTCAACATGGACGGCACGATCCGCACCGCCAACGACAATTTCCTGAAGGCGATGGGCTATTCACTGGCGGAGATCAAGGGCCAGCACCATTCCATGTTCGTCGAGCCGAACGAGAAGAACTCGGCGGCTTATCGCCAGTTCTGGGAGACCCTCAATCGCGGCGAATATCAGGCCGCCGAATACAAGCGGATCGCCAAGGGCGGACGAGAGATCTGGATCCAGGCCTCCTACAACCCGATCTTCGACCTCAACGGCAAGCCTTACAAGGTGGTGAAGTACGCCACCGACATCACCGCGCAGGCGATCGGCCGCAAGAAGGCCGACAATGCGCGCGGACTGATCGAGGCTGTCGCGGCCGGCAGCGAACAGATGAGCGCCTCGATCCGCGAGATCTCGGAGACCATGGCGAAGTCGCGCGAGACGTCCAAGGTCGCGACCGCGAGGGCCGAATCCGCGGACAGTCAGGCCCATAAGCTGGCCGCAGCTGCGCAAGCCATGAGCGGCATCGTGGAGATGATTTCGGGCATCACGAGCCAGATCAACCTGCTCGCACTCAACGCCACGATCGAATCGGCGCGTGCGGGCGAGGCCGGCCGCGGCTTTGCGGTGGTCGCCTCCGAGGTGAAGAATCTCGCGAATCAGGCCAAGCAGGCGACCGACACGATCACCTCCGAAATCGAAGCCCTGAACGTCATCTCGGGCGACGTCGGCAGCTCGCTCACCGCGATCAAGGCCGCGATTGCCGGCGTCAACGAGTTCATCGCCTCCACCGCGGCCGCCGTCGAGGAGCAGAGCATCGTGACATCGGACATGTCGGCCAACATGCAGCGGGCCTCGGCGGAACTGGCCTAGGCGCCCGCTTTATCGCCATCCTGAGCGCTCGCTGTCTCCACAGCGACATTGCGAGCGCAGCGAAGCAACCCAGAATCCCCTCCGGGGCGGCAATCTGGATTGCTTCGCTGCGCTCGCAATGACGGAGCAAGGAGCGACGCCGTCGTTCCCTAACTTGTATCTCGCCTTGCAGGCCCGGGGCTTCGCGCTCTCCGAGCGTACAAGCGACCGGCTCGACCAGCATGGGCCTTTCGTCCTCTGACCAAAGCACAGTAAAAGGACCGCAAGCTCAAGCACGCACTTTGCCCCGAGGACAGATTCTCCATGCCGCAAGCCCCGCAAAAAATTGCCCTCGTCACCGGCGCCGCCCGCGGTATTGGGCTGGCAACCGCGAAGAAGTTTCTCGCCGAGGGCTGGCGCGTGGCGCTGCTCGACATCGATGGCGACCTGCAGGCGAGCGCGGTAGCGGCGCTGGAAAACCGCAATGATGCGCTGGCGATCACCTGCGACGTAGCCGACGCAGCGGCTGTCGGAACCGCAATGGACGCTGTCATGAGCCGCTTCGGCCGGCTCGATGCGCTTGTCAACAATGCCGGCGTTGCCGCGTTCGCACCGGTGTTGGAGACCAGTGACGCCGATTGGAACAGGATCATGGCGGTCAACCTCACCGGCCCGTTCCTCTGCACCAAGGCGGCCGTGCCCTTGATGCGCGACGGCAACGGCGGGGCCATCGTCAACATCACCTCGATCTCGGCCGTGCGCGCCTCGACGCTGCGCTCGGCCTACGGCACCAGCAAGGCAGGCCTTGCGCACCTCACCAAGCAGCTCGCAGTCGAACTCGCCTCGCTCAACATCCGTGTCAACGCAGTCGCGCCTGGACCGGTCGACACCGCCATGGCCAAGCAGGTGCACACCAAGGAAATCCGCGCCGACTATCACGACGCCATTCCGCTCAACCGCTACGGCCTGGAGGAGGAACTCGCGGAAGCGATCTATTTCCTGTGCTCGGGCAGCGCGAGCTACATCACCGGCCAAATTTTGGCCGTGGACGGCGGCTTCGATGCGGCGGGTATCGGCCTGCCGACGCTGCGCGGGCAGAGGCGCAACGGGTAGGCACAGGATTTGTAGGGTGGGCAAAGGCGCAACGCGCCCTGCCCACCATCGATCCAAATTTGGCGGTACGGATGGTGGGCACGCTCCGCTTTGCCCACCCTACGGAATCGAGTTCGTGGAGAGTACCATGCAACGCATCACCTTCCTCAAAACCCTGATGCTTGCATCCGCGCTGCTCGTCGCCGCGCCGGCGGCGGCCGAGATCCGCATCATCCAATCCCCGGGTGGACAGGTCGGGCCGTTCCTCGATCTGTTCGAGAAAGTGCGCGAGAGCGGCGAGCGCGTCGTGATCGACGGCCCCTGCCTGTCCGCCTGCACGCTGGTGCTGAGCATCGTGCCGGGCGAGCGCATCTGCGTCACCAAGCGTGCGGTGCTCGGCTTCCACGCCGCGCGATCGGTGGACCGGCGCGGCCGCTTCTATGCCGAACCGGAAGCATCGGTCGCGGTGCTTGCCGCCTATCCAGGCCCGGTGCGCGACTGGATCAGCCGCCGTGGCGGTCTTAGCTCGCGGCTGCTCCTGTTGAAGGGGCGCGATCTCGCCGCGATCTATCCGCGTTGCCGCTGATACAGCCGGCAGCCGCCAACCGCTTTCAAAAGAGCGTCTGGATCACCGGCGCCAGTTTCGCGCTGGCGCAAATGAGCATTCCCCAGAGAGCAAAGTTGATCTGTAGCGCCGCCGCCATCGGTCGCTCCCCTTCCACGTGACGTCCATCCCGGTTTGTAGCTTTTATGACTCACCAATAACGATTCTGACGTGCATATCACAGCCCAATATTGCGCCAATTGTTGTGCGATGCAGCTGATGCCTCACTGCGTCCGCAAAGTGATGCGAAAGCACGACTCATATTCGGCCATGCTGGCAAGCTTGTTTTGCCTTGAGTTCCATTGAACCGACGATGCGCGTGTCTCTCGCAGATCCTGCGCGCCGCTTATGGAGGCAAAAGCCCGGCATGATTCGACACGGCTTCATCGTGCTTACTTTTTGCACAGCGCTGATCGGATGCGCAGAGGCGCAGGAGCGCCGCGCCATCGCATGGGATGGTCTCGGCAAGGACCCGAACCGTCCGCATGTCGCCAAGCGGCGCGTCACGACCGGCGCGCCGGCCGCAAGTGATCCCAATCAGGAGCGGGAAAAGGTGCTCGGCACATTGCGCCCATATTCCGAGGCGTGGTGGGCGGTCCAGGACGAGATACAGGCGGAGAACGACAAGAAGCTCGGCGCCAAGCTCGTGATCTGTCCTCGCTGCGTGGAATCGTCGCCGCCGCGCGAGGACGCCACCGGATCAATCCGGTGAGAGGAGAAACGGCCGATCGGCGCGTGACGTAACGAAGCGTACGTCCCCTCTCCCGCAGAATTGGAGAGAGGGGATCGCAACGCGACGGATCGCGCTCGCGCCCGTCACATGCCTTCGGCCGGGCAATTCACCATCCAGGGAATGCCGAACTTGTCGACGCACATGCCAAAGCCCTTGGCCCAGAACGTCTTGCTGAAAGGCATGGTGACGCTGCCGCCGTCGGCGAGCGCGTTGAACTTGCGCTCGCCATC
This sequence comes from Bradyrhizobium sp. CCBAU 11357, assembly GCF_028128865.1. Taxonomy (NCBI): domain Bacteria; kingdom Pseudomonadati; phylum Pseudomonadota; class Alphaproteobacteria; order Hyphomicrobiales; family Nitrobacteraceae; genus Bradyrhizobium; species Bradyrhizobium sp. CCBAU 11357. The sequence continues at coordinate 124,425 of NZ_LBJW01000099.1, forward strand.
TGCAGGATCCTTGACCGTGAGCGAGACCGAGAAGCCCTGCGGCTTGTGAAAGTGCTCGGCCGGCGCATCGGAGGCCATCAGCACGCTGCCGTCGGGCAGCGACATGCGCGCATGCATGATCATCTTCTCGCGGCCGGGCGCGGCCGGCATTTCCGGCGGAGCATCCGATGCGCGCATCATTGCGTCGATCTTGCCGCCGAGAACCTTGGCGTAATAGTTGAACGCCGCTTCGCAATTGTCCTGGTAGAACAGATAGGGATTGAGCATCGTTTCTCTCCTCTTCGTTGCAGTCCTATTGCTTCTCGGTGAGCTTCTTCAGGCCGGCGAGGCCCGCCTCGAAATCCTTGCCGATCATGCTGTCCATGTTGATGAACACCTGCATGACCTTGGACAGGAACGGGGCCGGACCGTACATCGCCCATGTGACGAGTGTGGCATCGCCTTGCGGCACAAAGGTGAACTCCGCGGTGTTGTGGCCTTCGAACGGCCGCTCGAAATCGAGCTTGATGCGGAGCTTGGAGGGCCCGTTCGCCTCCAGGATCTCCATATGGCCGGCGCCGACATTGTTGTTGCCGTCCCAGGCATAGGTCGCGCCCTTGCCTGCCGCGGTTCCGCCGAACGTCCGCCTCATGGCGGGATCGCGGGTCTCATAGGGCGACCAGGCGGTCCAGCGATGGAAGTCGGCAACCAGCGGATAGATCGCAGCGGCCGGCGCCTTCACGGCGAGCGCGCGCTCGACACGGAGCGTATCGGGTTTGGTCAGGGCGAAGACGAGGACCGCGGCAATGCCGACGGCGAGAACGATGGCGATGACGGCAATGGCTTTCAGCATGAGGGCTCTCCTGGATACGGGATTAAGACGAAGGAGAACGGCTGGGGCCGACAAGACGGAAACGGAATTATTTCAGCGTCATTCCGCACCCGAAGGGTGAACCCGGAATCTCGAGATTCCGGGTTCGATGCTTCACATCGCCCCGGAATGACGGTTTAGGGGCACCTGCCCTACTTCGTCTTCGCGCTTTCCTTTGCCCTCGGCTGGCTGTCCCGCATCAGGCGATCCAGATGCATGCGGATGTGGGCGGCTTCGGCCGAGGTGTTGGCGAGCGCGATGGCGCGGTCGAAGGCGATTCGGGCTTCGTCGTTGCGGCCGAGCTGCATCAGGAAGGCGCCGCGCACGCCGTAGAAATGGAAATAATTGGCGAGCTTCGGCGCCAGCGGCTCGATCAGCTCGAGCGCGGCCTGCGGCCCGCGCACCTTGGAGACCGCGACCGCCCGGTTGAGCGTGACCACCGGCGAGGGCTGCACCACTTCGAGCGCGCCGTAGAGCAGGTCGATCTCCGTCCAGTCGGTCTCCTCCGGCGTCGCCGCGCGCGCATGCAGCGCGGCGATCGCGGCCTGGATCTGGTAGGGCCCGCTGCGGCGGTGGCGCATCGCCTTGTCGATCAGCGCGAGGCCCTCCGCGATCATGGTGCCGTTCCACAAGGAACGATCCTGATCGTCGAGCAGGATCAGCGAACCGTCCGCGGCAAAGCGCGCGGCGCTGCGTGCATGCTGCAACAGGATCAGCGCGGTCAGACCCATGATCTCCGGCTCGCTCGGAAACAGCCGCAGCAGCAGCCGCGCCAGCCGGATCGCCTCCTCGCACAGCGGCTTCCTGATTTCAGCCGTGTCGCCGCTCGCCGAATAGCCTTCGTTGAAGATCAGGTAGATCATCGCGGCGACGCCGGCGAGCCGTTCGGAGCGCTCGACCGCGCCGGGCGCCTCGAACGGTGTCCCGGCCTCGGCGACCTTTGCCTTGGCGCGCGTGATGCGCTGCTCCATCGCCGCTTCCGAGACCAGGAACGCGCGTGCGATCTGCTTTACCGTGAGGCCCGAGACGATGCGCAGCGCCAGCGCGATCTGCTGCGTCGCCGGCAGTCCTGGATGGCAGCAGATGAACATCAGCCGCAAGATGTCGTCGCGATAGTGCGAGCCGTCGAGCCGCTCGGCCAGCGCGCCTTCGGCGTCGTCGAGATCGGAGATCGCCTGATCGTCCTCCGGCAGCGGCTGCTGCCTGCGCGCGCGTCGCACCTCGTCGATCGCAACGTTGCGGCCGACCATGATCAGCCAGGCCGCGGGATCGCGCGGAGGCCCGTTCTGCGGCCAGGTCTTCAGCGCGCGCAGGCAGGCGTTCTGAAAGGCCTCCTCTGCGGTGTCGAGATCGCGGAAATAGCGCAGCAGCGCGCCGACCGCCTGGGGTCGCGCCGAGGTCAGCGCAGTCTCGATCCAGGCGGTATCGGCCTCGCTCACGTCAGGTTTCCTCCGGGCCGGAACACGCCGACGGGACGCACCTCGTAGGCGCCGCCGGGGTTGGCGGCAGCCAGCTCGCGTGCGGCGTCGAGGGCGTCGTCGAGATTCTTGCAGTCGACGATGTAGAAGCCGAGCAGCTGCTCCTTGGTCTCGGCATAGGGGCCGTCGAGCACCAGCGGCGGATCCTCCTTGCGCAGGGTCGCCGCCGCAGTCGTCGGCAACAGCCGCGCCACCGGCCCGAGCCGGCCCTGCTTGGTGAGCTTCTCCTGCACCACGGCGAGCTTCTTCATCACGGCCTCGTCCTGGTCCTTGCTCCAGGAGCCGACGAAATCCTCATCGTGATAGCAAAGAATGGCGTAAAGCATGGCCGGCACTTCCCTCGTCTGTTCTGAAGACGCGCCAATATGCCCCGCGCCGACAGCGCTGCGGAAAAAAATTGCAAGAAAAATCCGGCAGATCGTGCCAAGGAGGGCCTTCTCGAGCGGAACCTGAAGAGGCACTTCGAATGACCCTGGGCACACTGGCCGTCCTGATCAACAGCACGCAGCAGAACTGGCTGCCGGAGCGCTGGAAAGCCCGGTTTGACGCCGTCTGCGGGGACCGCCGCGTGGTGCTGCTGCCGGACGCCGGGCTCGATCCGGCGGAGGTGCATTATGCGGCGGTGTGGAAGCCGGTGCCGGGCGATCTCGGTGCGTTCCCAAATCTGCGGGCGATCTTCAACCTCGGGGCGGGCGTCGACGCGCTGATGGCCGACAAGAGCCTGCCCGAGGTGCCGCTGGTGCGCGTCGCCGTGCCCGATCTCACCAACCGCATGACCGAATATGTCGTGCTGCACGTTCTGATGCATCACCGCCAGGAGCTTTACCTCCGGCAATCGCAGCGCGAGAAGCGCTGGGAGCCCAGATATCAGTGGCCGGCCAGCGCGATCACGGTCGGCGTCATGGGACTGGGCACGTTGGGAGCCGACGCGGCCGACGTGCTGCGGCGGCTCGGCTTCCGCGTCGCCGGCTGGAGCCGCAGCCCGCGCACGATCGACGGCGTCGAATGCTTCCATGGCACGGCCGGCATGGACGCATTCCTGCGCGCGACCAATATCCTGGTCTGCCTGCTGCCGCTGACATCAGACACGCACGGCATCCTCAACGGTGACGTCTTCGCAAAGCTCAACCGCAGCAGTCCGCTCGGCGCGCCGGTGCTGATCAATGCCGGCCGTGGCGGCCTGCAGAACGAAGCCGATATTCTCGCCTGCCTCGACGACGGCACGCTGGGTGCGGCCTCGCTCGACGTCTTCGTGCAGGAGCCGCAGCCAAAGGACAGCCGGTTCTGGACCCACCCCAAGGTGGTGCTGACGCCGCACAATGCCGCCGACACCGACGCGGATGCGATCTCGGCCTATGTTGCCGAGCAGATCGCGCGGTTCGAGGCGGGCGGGAAGCTGGAGAACGTGGTGGACCGCGCAAGGGGCTATTGAGACCGCCTGAGAGGCGCACGACCGCACGCTCCGGCATCCCGTTCACCGTCTCTTAGCGAGAAGTTGATAGGCCTCGTTAATCAACGCTCAAACAACGAGTCGGACATGCGGGCGAGTCTCGGTCTCAGGATGCGGATCACGGTTGCGCTGGCGGTGACGGCCGCAGCGACCACCCTGTTTGCCGTGCTCGGCGCGATGTGGATCATCGGCGGGATCATCGACCGCGCAGACCAGCGCGAGCTGCGCAGCCATTATGATGCCCTGTTGTCGCGCATCGCCGAGGAATCCCGCCGCGCCGCCGCCATGAGCATCGTAGTTGCCGCGATGCCGGCGACGCAGGATGCAATGGCGAAACAGGACCGCAACGCGCTCGTCACACTGTTCGGGCCGGTGTTCACCGCGACCAAATCGGAGTACGGCGTCGAGCAGTTCCAGTTTCATGTGGCGCCGGCGACCTCGTTCCTGCGCGTGCACCAACCCGCCAAGTTCGGCGACGACCTCTCGGGCTTTCGCAAGACGGTCGTCGCCACCAACCAGGACCGCAAGGTCGTGGTCGGTCTCGAGGGCGGCGTCGCCGGTCTCGGCATCCGCGGCGTGGTGCCGATCGCGCAAACCGGCAAGCATCTCGGCAGCGTCGAATTCGGCCTGACCTTCGGCCAGTCCTTCCTCGACGACTTCAAAGCCAACCGCCATGTCGACATCGCCTTCCATCTCGCCGACGGTTCCGGCTTCAAGCTCTTTGGCGGCACGCTGAAGGGCAAGAGCTTCTTCGATGCGACCGAATACGGCCGGGCCACCGGCGGCGACTTCACGGTGCGGCAGGGCAAGCTCGACAGCACGCCGGTCGCCGCCCTGCTGGGACCGATCAAGGACTTTTCCGGCAAGCCGCTCGGCGCCGTCGAGCTGGTGATGGACAATGCCGACTATGTCGCTTCCGCCGATCGCGCCTGGTGGCTTTCGCTCGGGATCGCCGCGCTCGGGCTGGTGGTGGCCGCGATCGTCGGCTATCTGATCGCCCGCAGCATTTCGCGTCCGATCCTGTCGATCACATCAGTGATGCGCGAGCTCGCCGATGGCCGGCTCGACGTTGAAGCTCCCGTCAGCACGGCGAATGACGAAGTCGGCGCGATGGTGAAGGCGGTCGGGGTGTTCCGCGACAATGCCGTGAGCTTCAGCAAGCTTCAGGCCGACCAATTCGAGGCCAAGGCCCAGTCCGAGGCCGAGAAGCGGCGGACTTTCGCGGCGCTCGCCGACAATTTCGAAGCGAGCATCCGCGACGTCGTCACCACGGTGTCCTCGGCCGCGGTCGAGATGGAGCATACGGCGCGATCGATGTCGGCCATCGTCGAACAGTCGCGGCAGCAGACCCGGATGGTGTCGTCGGCCTCGGCGCTGGCCTCCGAGAACGTGCAGACGGTTGCGGCAGCCGCAGAAGAGCTATCCTCGTCCATGACCGAGATCAGCCGTCGCCTCGCCCATGCGACCGAGGTGGTCGGCAAGGCCGCCAGCGACGGGCAGCGATCGAATGCGCGCGTGCAAAGCCTTGCAGATGCCGCGCAGAAGATCGGCGACGTCGTCTCCTTCATCAACGGCATCGCCGGTCAGACCAACCTGCTGGCGCTGAACGCGACGATCGAAGCGGCGCGCGCGGGCGAAGCCGGCCGCGGCTTCGCCGTAGTGGCGTCCGAGGTGAAGGCGCTGGCAACCCAGACCGCGAAGGCGACCGAGGAGATCGGCGCACAGGTCACCGCCGTGCAGGGCGAGACGTCAGGCGCGGTTGACGGCATCCAGTCGATATGCGCAACCATCCAAGAGGTCGACGAGATCTCGGCCGCGATCGCCGCCGCCGTCGGCCAGCAGGGCACGGCAACGCAGGAGATTGCGCAAAACGTCCAGCAAGCCGCGGCCCGCACCGGCGAAGTCTCGCAAAACATTGCGGGCGTCACCGACGGCATCGCAGCGACGGGTACCGCCGCCGAAGAGGTGCTGGGCTCGGCGGTCGAGCTGGCCAAGCAATCGCAGCGGCTGCGCGAAGAGGTGGATCGTTTCCTCGCGCAGATTCGCGCGGCGTAGCTCAGGCCCTGGTCCCGACTCCAACCATCACGTCGATCGCGCCCTTCACGATCGCCTCCAGCTCCTTGCGCGGCACGCGGGCGCGGGAGCGGACGGCGATGGTGTGGATGGTGGCCGATGCGATCTGCGCCAGCGCGAACGGATCGGCGCTCTCCGGCAGCTCGCCTTTCTCCTTGGCGCGGCGGAAGCAACTGGCAAACGCTTTGTCGAGCCCGGTGAGGCCGTCCAGCACCATGGCGCGGATCTCGGGATCGCCGACCGCCTCGGAGGCCGCGGTCACCACCGTGAAGCAACCGCGCGGTCCGGTGTCGCCGGACAGATAGATGTCCAGCGCGGAAGCGTAGATGCGCTCCAGCCGCTGGCGCAGCGGCATCTCCTCGCGGAAGATCGCGACCATCGCCGCGCCCGCTTCGTCGCGATAGCGCTGGTAACTCTTGATGTAGAGCTCGCGCTTGTCCCCGAAGGCGCCGTAAAGGCTCGGCCGGTTCATGCCGGTGGCCGCGCTGAGATCGTCGAGCGAGGTGGCCGCGAAACCCTGCTTGCGGAACAGATCGAGCGCCTTGCCGAGCGCGACATCGGGCTCGTAGGCGCGCGGGCGGCCGCGGCGCTTAGGCTGGCCCCGGCGCTCGGGTTGACCGCGGGATTCGGGTTGATTGGCAGCAGCTGGCGGCTTCGATTTTTGTACCATTTCGCAGGATAATCCTTGACCGCATCCATATTATGCAAGATGGTACAAAAATCAATCTGGCCAGGTTGAGCGACACCCAAAGAGGAATTGCCCAAGGAGGCTACAGATGGATCTCTATTTCTCGCCGCTTGCCTGCTCGATGGCGACACGCGTCGCACTGTATGAAGCCGGCGCCGAGGCGAATTATCTCGAAGTCGATCCGCCGACCAAGAAGGTGCTGAACGACGGCTCCGACTTCCGCACCGTGAATCCGATCGGCCTCGTGCCGACGCTGCGCACCGACGAGGGCGTGGTGCTGACCGAGAACGCCGCAATCCTGCAATATGTCGCGGACCGTTTTCCGCAATCCGGTCTCGGCGCCACAGCGGGCATCGAGCGCACAAGGCTGCATCAGTGGCTCTGCTTCATCGGCACCGAGCTGCACAAGGGTCTCTTCATTCCCCTGCTCGACCGCAAGGCGCCGCAGGACGCCAAGGCGTATGCGCTGGAGAAGAACCTGTCGCGGCTCGACTATCTCGACAAATACCTCGAGGGACGCGAGTTCCTGCTCGACCATTTCAGCGTGGCCGATGCCTATCTCGCCACGGTCATCAACTGGACCATGGCGACGCCGCCGATCGAGCTTGCGAAATGGCCGAACGTGAAGGCGTATTACGAGCGCCTGCGTCAGCGGCCGTCATTCGCGAGGGCGATCGCCGAGGAGTTCGAGCTGTACAAGGCCGAGCTCGCGCGGAAGAAGGCGGCGGCCTGAGGCCGCACGCAAACTCCGTATTCGCGCGGCAGCGATGCTATCCCGGCTCAGTCGGGACAGCGTCGCTCCGTCGTGCAGCGCGCTATCTCGGCGCCTGCAGCGTGATGCCGTAGCGGCGGTAGATCCGGTCGATCGTGCCGTCGCTGCGCAGCCGTTCCATCGCTGCGTCGACGGCCTCGCGCAAGGCATCGTCCGGGCGGACCATGCCGACGCCGACGTTCCAGTTCAGATCGGCCGTGCTCTCATCGCGATCCAGGATCCGGAGCGGATTGTCCGGATGGGTCAGATTGAAATAGCTCGCCGCAGTGGGCGTGACCGCGGCGGCATCGATCTCGCGGTTCGATACGGCCTCCAGGCTGTCGCTCTCGAAGCCGAAGGTCGATATCGGCACGCGCCGCTGACCGATGATCATGGCTGCGATCGATCCAACCTGCACGCCCACCTTGGTCGACCCGTTGAGGCTCGCGAAGGACGTGAGCGTGCTGGATGAAGGCACGGCGAGCGCGACGCCCGTGCGATAGTACGGTTTGGAGATTTTCAGGCGGGTTTCGCCTTGCGCTTCGCGATCGGCGATAACGTCCAGAAGAATGTCGCAGCCGGCGCTGCGCATCTGGTACTGCGTGATGATCCAGTCGAGCCTCAGGGAGACACCGAGCTCGCGTGCCAGCACCCGGCCGAGCTCGATCTGGAAGCCGGGCGGATCGCCGGTCTTGTGCGCGAAGGGAAGCGAATTGGGATGCGCGCAGAGCCCGATCACGCCGCTGGAGCGGATCGCCTCCAGGGGTCGCGCCGACGCCTGCCCCGACAGCACGATGGCGGCGACGATAACAGGGACAAATGCCTTCATGCCGCGCTCTCTGCGGTTCAACCCTCGCGCGGTTTCAGGGCGCGGATGTATTTGACCATCTGGTCAATCTGGGCGTCGGTGAAGGCGCCGTCGAAGGCTGGCATCGCCCCCTGCTTGCCCTGCTTGATGCGATTGCGAATGAAGTCGTCGTCCCGCGGCGAATTCATCAGTTGCGGCCCTTTGCCGGCGGCGCGGCCGCCGTCGGAGTGACAAAAGCCGCACGTCCCCGCGAACACCTGCTCGACCTCGAACGCCGCGTTCTCCGGCGCGGGCGTTGCGGATTGTGCCTGGGCCATCGCAACCCACAGCAATGAGGCGCCCAGCCCCGCCGGAATCGTTTTGCAAGGCAGTCTCAACAGCTACGCTCCATTCCTGATCCACGCACGGGCCGCGACGTCGATCGAGGAGCGGGCTTGCGCCCGCTCCATGACCGAACCTCTGCGGCTTACCTATTTCAGGCTGAAGACGACCAAGGCGCCGTCGTCACGCGGCATGCTCTTGTAGACGCCGCCGAAGTTCGGCGCATATTCGTCTGCCAGCATCCCGCCGAAGCCCGCCGTCACGGCGATATATTGCTTGCCGCCGACGGAGTAGCTGACGATGCCGCCCTGATGGCCGGTTCCGTTGTTGTGCTTCCACAGCTCGGCGCCGGTTTCGGCATCATAGGCGTGCAGCACGCCGCGGGAATCAGGCACGAAGACGAGGTTGCCCGCGGTCGACAGCACGCTTCCGAGCGGAGGCTCGGGATAGCGAACTTCCCATTTCTTCGCGCCCGTGATGGGATCGCGCGCGTCGAGGTGTCCGTAGATCTCACCACCCGGAGGCGGCACCATCTTGAAATCGGCACCGATGTTGAGCTGGGCCTGCGGCGCTGTGACCGGGGTCGTCTTCTGGATATCCAGCGTCATGCACCATTCCTGTCCGATCTTGTAATAGAGACCGGTCTTGGGGCTGTACGAGCCGGCGTTCCAGCTGATGCCGCCGCCGATGAACGGACAGAGCGGTGGTTCGGTGACCTTCCCGACCGGGAAATCGCGACGGCCGATCAGCGCGCCGGTCTTGGGATCGATGTCCTTCACGAAGTTGATGTTCTCGACCAGCCGCCAGACGTTCTTCACGGCGAGATTGCGGTCGTAGACGAAGACGAAGCCGCCCTTGTTCGGATGGACCACGTATTTCTGGCCGTCACGCTCGAGCATCACGAACTCGCCGACGGAGCTGTCGAAGTCCCAGGCATCGTGCGGCAGTTCCTGATGGTAGAATTTCAGCTTGCCGGTGTCGATGTCGAGCCCGATCACCGAGCTGGTGTAGAGATTGTCGCCGGGACGCGCGCCCTGCGTCTTGTAGTCTGCGCCCGACCAATCGTAGAGCGGCGCCGGGTTCGCAGTGCCCCACAGGATGGTGTTGGTCTCGGAATCGTAGGTGCCCGGCATCCAGCCGCCACCACCGCCGGTGCGCCAGGACTCGTTGCCCCAGGTCTTCATGGCCTCGTCGGTGCCTGCGACCGTCAGGAACTCCCACTTCTTCTTTCCCGTCGCGGCATCGAGCGCGAAGATCGGGCCGCGGCCCGGCCATTCGCCGCCTTGCGCGCCGATGATCACGCTGCCCTTCGCGTAAAGCGGCGCGCCGGTGAAGCCGACCGTGAGCTTCTGCGAGTCGAGCAGCCTGGTCTCCCAGAGAACCTTTCCGGTCTTGGCGTCCAGCCCGAAGGCACGTCCATCCATCGTGCCGACGAAGACCTTGCCTTCGCCGAGAGCGACGCCGCGGTTGTAAGGGGAGTGGGTCTGCCGGCTGATCAGCGCTTCATCCAGCTCCGGAAAGAACGACCAGATGACTTCGCCGGTCGCGCCGTTCAGCGCGAAGACGCGGCTGTAAGAGCCCGAATAGTACAGCACGCCGTCGGCTACGAGCGGCATCGACTGCAGTCCGCGCGTCGAGCGTCCGGGAATGTGCATCCACGCCACGCCCAGATTGCCGACATTGCTCGCATTGATCTGCGCAAGCGGGCTGTAGTGATGGGATTTGTACGAGCCGTGATAGGTGAGCCAATCGTTCTGTCCGGCGCTCTCGATACGGGCCGTATCCACGGACTGAGCCAATGCCGCCGTCGCTGCAAACGTCGCAACGACAACGACAGGCAAGACCGAGCTGAGCCACTGTTTCCTCATTTGCACTTCCTCCCGCTCTTGTGTTTGTTGATTGCGTCTCGTGAACGCCGCCGCGAGGGATTATTTGCAGTTCAGTGAGCGTCGATCGTCCTCCATCGGACCGAATCGTCAACAGACGTCCCCTCGCTCGGCGCATCGCGCCGAGGAGCCACGTTCACCGGAGTGGTTGCTGTTGTACTTCTGCTTGCCGTTACAGTGTACGACGGATCAAAGAACGTGCAAACACGGAATGCGCGCTGAAGGCGATTTGATGCAGGGCAACTTAAAACGGCAGCGGCGCTGACCGTTTTTGCGATTGATCGGCCAAATTTCTTGGAACTAGTCGGCTTATCCGTCTTCGGCAGGATCGTGACCGTGGCCGGCCATAGCGTGAGCAGCAGCACAAAGGCGATCATGATCACGAGGTACGGCAAGGTGACGCGCGCGATATAGCCGAGACCATCTTCGGTAAGGCACTGGATGACGAACAGGTTGAAGCCGACCGGCGGCGTGATCTGCGCCATCTCGACCGCGAGCAAGAGGACGATGCCGAACCAGACCTCGTCGAAACCTGCGGAGCAGCGTCGCCGCGCCCCCCGGTGAAGTTCCGTCGCGTGATCAGTTCGCCCCTCCCTTTACCAAGCGCGTCGATGCATCAACGCGCGTACCCATAAACCTTGACGGCGTTCTCTGACGACACGAGACCGCTCGCGATGTCGTCGTTGACGGCCGCGCGATCGCGCTCCCTGGGATCGCCGATGCCGGCGCCGCCGGGCGTCATCACGACTAGTCGATCGTCCGGCGGCACCTGCTGGAAGCCTTTGCCGCGCAGTTTCTTGCCGGACTTGAGGCCGACATAGCCGGCCTCGCCGTTTCGGCCGCCGTCGCGCCCACGCGGCGGATGATCGATGCGATCGAACGCCGCGAGGATGTCGAACGGCGCATCGACGCCGCTGCCGACTTCGATGATCTGGCCGAGGCCGCCGCGGGTGCGCCCTGCCCCGCCGGAATCCGGACGCAGCTCCTTGCGCCAGAAGATCAGCGGCGTCTGCGTCTCCGCGATCTCGACCGGCGTGCCGCGCACGCCGCTCGGGTAAGCGGTGGCCGACAATCCATCCTTGCCGAAGCGCGCGCCGGTGCCGCCATTCGAGGTGACCGCCATCGAGAACCCGTAATTGCCGCCGGCGCCGCTTCGCGTCTGGCCGCGGACGTTGAGATTCCACAGGCAGGAGGTGCCTTCCGCGGGCACGCGCTCGGGAATGATCTGGCGCAGGCAGCCGAACACGACGTCAGGCAGCATCTGGCCGATGACGTGGCGCGAAGCCACGGGCGCCGGCTTCGGCGCATTGAGGATCGCGCCCGCCGGCGCCGACACGGTCAGCGGCGAAAGCGAGCCGGCATTGTTGGGAATCTGCGAGGCGACGACGCAGCCGAGGCCAAACACGGTGTAGGCCGTGGTGTAGGACAGCGGCACGTTGATGCCGAACTTCGAGGCGGCGGATGTGCCGTCGAAATCGACGTGGATGCCGGTCTCCGAGATCGTCAGCGTCGCGGCCAGCGTCACCGGCGCATCATAGCCGTCGACCACCATGGTGTTGCGCCAGCTGCCCTTCGGCAGCTTTGCGATCTCGGCCAGCACGGCCTCGCGCGAGCGCTCGCAGATGTAATCGCCGAGCTCGTCGAGCGTGTCGATGCCGAACTCGGTCATCATCTCGACCAGCCGCTCGCAGCCGACGTCGTTGCAGCCGGCGAGCGAATAGGTGTCGCCCTCGGTATCGATCGGCAGGCGCGTGTTGGTGCGGATCATCGCCATCAGCGTCTCGTTGACGACGCCCTGATCGATCAGCTTCAGCATGGGGATGTAGAGCCCCTCCATGAAAACGTCGGTGGCGTCAGGTCCGAAGCCGATGCCGCCGATGTCCATCAGATGGCTGGTGCAGGAGAACAGCGCGACGACCTTGCCGTCCTTGAAGCAGGGCGTGGTGACGACGAAATCGTTGAGATGACCGGTCCCCATCCAGGGATCGTTGGTGATGTAGGCATCGCCCTCCTTCATCGTCTCGATCGGGAAATGAGCGATGAAGTGCTTGACCGATTCCGCCATCGAGTTGACGTGGCCGGGCGTGCCGGTCACCGCCTGCGCCAGCATCCGCCCCCTGAGGTCGAACACGCCGGCCGAGAGGTCGCCGCATTCGCGCACGATCGGGCTGAAGGCGGTGCGCAGAAGCACCTGCGCCTGCTCCTCCACCACGGCGATCAGCCGGTGCCACATGATCTGAAGGTCGATCAGGCTCGCGCCATTTGCCTTGCTCATGATCAGGCCGCCTTTCGTTCCATGACGATGCTGCCAGCACCGTCGATATGGGCGTCGAAACTGGTGGAGACGAAGGTCGAGGTCTCGTCTTCCGCGATCACGGCGGGACCCGCGATGGTCGCTCCCGGCGCCATGTCCTCCCGGCGATAGAGCGGGATCTCGATCACTTCTCCGGCCCGGCCGTCGAAGAATTTTCGACTGCCCGACGCCTTGGCCGCGGCCTTGCGCGCGACCGCCGCAACGCCAGGCGGATTGCGCGCCTCCGTCGTCGCCAGCACCGACCAGCTCAACACCTCGATCGCCGCGCCCGGGATCGGACGCTCGAACATCGCCGAATAGTCGGTTTCGAACTGCTGACGCAGGGAGGCGAGATCGGCCGAGGTGAGCCGCCGGTTCGGCAGCTCGACGGTGATCTCGTGGCCCTGGCCGACATAGCGCATGAAGGCCGCGCGGCGCTCGCGCACCGGTGCGCCGGCAGCTCCAGGCTCGACCAGCGCACGCGCTTCGGTTGCCATCTCCTGCAAGAGGTCGGAGACCGCCTCGGTGTCGAAATCATCGAGGCGGACGTGCCGGCTGCGCACCAGCTCATAGGCGATCGGCGCGGCCAGAAAGCCGACCGCAGAGCCGACGCCGGCATTCGACGGCACGATCACACGCGAGACGCCGATCTTCTCGGCGACGCGCGCCGCATGCAGCGGCGCAGCGCCGCCGAAGGCGATCAGCGTGTGCTGGCCGACCACCGCGCCGCGCTCGACGGCGTGCACGCGCGCCGCGCTCGCCATGTTCTCGCAGACCACCTCGTGCACGGCATAAGCCGCGGTTTCCGCCGACAGGCCGAGCGGCGCACCGACATCGCGCAGCAGCGCCTGTTTCGACAGCTCCGGATCGAGCTTGATCGTGCCGGCTGCAAAGGCATCAGGGTCGATCATGCCGAGCGCAACGTCGGCATCCGTCACCGCCGGACGCTGGCCGCCGCGGCCATAGCAGGCCGGGCCCGGCTCCGACGAGGCGCTCTCCGGGCCGACGGTGACGCGCTTCATCGCGTCGACATGGGCGATCGAACCGCCGCCCGCGCCGATCTCGACCATCTCGATCACGGGGATGCGCACCGGCAGGCCGGAGCCCTTGAGGAAGCGCGCGGCGCGATCGACCTCGAACACGCGTGAGGTCTCGGGCTGGTACTTCTCGATCAGGCAGATCTTCGCCGTGGTGCCGCCCATGTCGAAGGAGAGCACCCTGCTCTCCCCGAGCCGCGCCGCGATCTGCGCCGCGAAGATCGCGCCGCCAGCCGGGCCGGACTCGACGAGGCGCACCGGAAAACGCCGCGCCGTCTCGATCGAGGTGACGCCGCCACCTGACGTGACGAGATAGATCGCGCCGCGAAACTGCTCGACCTGCAGGGCGTCGGCCATGCGGGCGAGATAACCGTCGATCAATGGCTGCACATAGGCGTTCGCAACGGCCGTGGAGGTGCGCTCATATTCGCGGATCTCGGGACACACCGCCGAGGACACCGTCACCGAAATGCCGGGCATCTCTTCCGCGATGATTGCGGCCGCGCGTCGCTCGTGCTCGGGATTGGCGTAGGAGTGCAGGAAGGCGATCGCGACGCTCTCGACGCCGAGCTCACGCAATTTGGGCGCCAGCGCGCGCACGGCCGTCTCGTCGAGCGGGAGGCGGACGCCGCCATGGGCGTCGATGCGCTCGGGCACGGTGAAGCGGAGGCTGCGCGGGGCCAGCGGCTTCGGCTTGTCGATGCCGAGATCGTACTGGTCGTAGCGGCTCTCGGTGCCGATATCGAGCACGTCGCGAAAGCCTTCGGTTGCGATCAGCGCCGTCTTGGCGCCGCGCCGCTCGATGATGGCATTGGTCGCGAGCGTCGTGCCGTGGATGAAGACGTCGATATCGCTGATATGGGCGCGCGCATCGGCAAGGATGAGCCGCATGCCGTCCAGCACCGCCTGCTCGGGCCGCTGCGGCGTCGTCAGCACCTTGCGGGTTTTGCGATCTTGTCCCACGTCCAGCACGATGTCGGTGAACGTGCCACCGATATCGACGGCAAGCCGCACCTCGGCTCCCTCAAGCATTCCAATTTCTCCGTGCTGGTCGTCAAGACTGGGCCCAAAAAGCGCAGCAATTCCCGTGCCATGAGGCATGCCGGCAGCGCTGTGCCCGGCTATTTTGCGCGGCACCTATGCAATAGGCAAGGCGTGTTCGCGCCTGAGCGATCAGAGCAGGAATGCAAGCGCCGCTTCGCAGCGCTCCTCGACCTGACGCGCGAGGAGATCGCCGGCGCGGCGCGACCAAGCAGCGGATGCGTTCTCTTTACCAAAGATTGCATCCGTGATTATTTTCCCGCAGCAGCCATTCCCAGGAGTGACTTGCATGGCCGACGATACTCCGCTCGAGGAGCGCAAATTCCTTTTCGAACAGCAGCGATGGCGCGACGAGCTCCCGCTCAAGCGGTTGGAACTCGAACAGAAGCTTCGCGAGAACGGCTGGCTTGCCCGGGCATTCTCGCCGCTGACGACGGCCCTGATGGCGGGGGTTCTGACCATCTTCGGATCCGTGGTCGCGACCACGATGCAGAGCCGCAATTCACTCGAGTTGGAAACCAGGAAATTCGAAAGCACCAAGCAGTTGGAAAGCCAGAAGCAGGAGCACGAATTGATCCTGAAGATGGCCAGCGTCGGTGACGTCGAGCAATCCCGGAAGAACATTCGATACCTTGCTGAAACCGGACTCATTACGGACAAGGCGCTGGTCACGAGAATCCTTGCAAGAACGGATGCGCCCGTTCTCCCAGCGCCGGCCGGGGCAGCCAACTTCCCTGTTCCCGACTCGCTATCCCGGAGGCTTTCGCCGAGAGCGCTTGAAATGATAGCGAGCTTTGAGGTTCTCGGCCGCGAGAACTACGAAAAGACTTATGCGCATCCAACATGGACAGGCATGGGCGGCGTCACCATCGGGATCGGTTATGATCTGGGTTCGGTGTCTCCAAGCCAGATGAATCAGGACTGGGACGGCCTGATTGCCTCGGCCGACCTGAATCGGCTGACAACAGCTGTCTCGATCAGAGGGCAAGCCGCGCGCGATCTCGCAAACAGCTTGCAGGACATCGTGATCGATTGGGATGACGCGGTCGTTGTATTCGGCAAGCAGATCGAACGCTGGTCGAGCCTGGTTGACGGGCGTCTGCCAAATGCCCGCGAGCTTCCTCCCGATTGCTACGGAGCGATCCTGTCGATCGCATACAACAGGGGCCTGTCCTTCGACTCGCAAGGCGATCGCTACATCGAAATGCGAGCCATCAAGGAGCTGATCGAGAAACGGGAGTTTGACAAGATTGCCGATCAGATTTGGGCGATGAAGAGACTGTGGCCGACCGTCTCCGGACTACAGCAGCGCCGCGACAAGGAGGCAAAACTTTTCGAAGATGGGCTCACGCGTGCCGGCAACAAGGCCGCAACTGCTCCAAACTAGACCTGCTAAGGTGCCGGGCCGAGCCTGATCAACAGCCAGGTCACCCTGTTGGCCATGCGCTCAGAGCAAAAACGCCAGCGCCGCTTCGCAGCGCTCCTCGACCTTCAGCGTCAGGAGATCGTCGGCGCGGGTGCGGCCGAGATTGACCGCGGCGATCGGAATCTGCCGCTTCGCGGCGGCCTGGACGAAGCGGAAGCCGGAATAGACCATCAATGACGAGCCGACGATCAGCATGGCATCGGCCTGCGCCAGATGATCCTGCGCCGTGGCCACCACCTCGCGCGGCACGGTCTCGCCGAAGAACACCACGTCGGGCTTGAGGATGCCGCCGCAGGCCTCGCAAGGCGGCACCTCGAAGGAGGAAAAATCCTCGTGCTCGAGATCGGCGTCGCCATCGGGCGCGTCCACGGCATCGAGCGCCAGCCATGCCGCATTGGCGCGGCCGAGAGCGTGCTGGAACGCGTCGCGAGGGGTCTTGCGACCGCAGCCCATGCAGCGGACCAGATCGAGCCGGCCGTGCAGGTCGATCACCTGCCGGTGGCCGGCCGACTGATGCAGCCGGTCGACATTCTGCGTCAGCAACATCCCGCATCGCCCATTCGCCTCGAGCCGGGCCAATGCGCGATGCGCATCGTTCGGCTTGGCCTGGCCGAACCGCCGCCAGCCGATCAGGCTGCGCGCCCAATAGCGCCGGCGCGTAGGCCCGTCCGACATGAAGGCCTGGAAGTTGACGGGCTGGGTCCGCTTCCAATTGCCCTGGCTATCGCGATAATCGGGAATGCCCGAATTGGTGCTGCAGCCGGCGCCGGTCAGCACGAACAGGTTTTCGTGCCGCTCGATAAAATCCTGGAGCGATCTGTTTCCCGGCGCAGCATTTGTCATCGCGCACATGTAGTTCGCGCAACTGCATTTTGCCAGATCACGAGCGCCGGCGGCGCACAGCCGTCCGGACGAGTGGCTATCGTGAGGACCGGCGCCCTGTGAGATCGGGCGGAGGAGCCTTCTCTTGTCCGGCGATGCGGGCGGCCTGCTGCAGCGTGCGCCGGAATTCGTCCCGCTTCTCGTGCACCGAGGCGATCGCATGACCGACCGCAACGCCGAGGCCGACCAGCGCGGCTTCGGAGAGTTGCAGGCTCGCCTCGATCGTTTCCGGCACCGCATCGGTTGCGCCGATCGCATAGAGGTGGCGGGCATGATCGGCGTCCCGCGCGCGTGAAACGATCAGCACATCCGGCCGCACCGCCCGGATCCGCTCGACGACGGCGTCGATCGCCGGCCGTGATTGGACGGTGATGATCACGCCGGTCGTCTGCATCAGGCCGCAGGCTTCGAGGAATCCCGGTTCGGTCGCATCGCCGAAATAGACTCTGTGGCCGTCGCGGCGATCGCGCGCCACGCCGGCGGCCTCGTGATCGACGGCAATGTAGTTCAGGCCGTGGCTTGTCAGCAGGGAGCAGACGACTTTTCCAACACGGCCGTAGCCGACCACGATGGCTTGCGCCTGATCGCCGGGCGGCCGAACCGCAAGCTCGGGATCGCGCGCGCGCTCGCTGCCCAGCTTCGCGGCCAATTTTCGTCCGAGAATGCTCAGAAGCGGTGTCAACGCCATCGTCACGGCGGTGACGGCCACGGCAAAGCTCGATACGCGGGGCTCGATCAGGTCGCCGGCCGCCGCCATTCCGATGCTGACGAAGGCGAATTCGCCGACGGGGCCCAGCAGGAAGCCGATCTCGATCGCCGCCGGCCATGACAGCCTGAAGAGGCGGCCTAAGATGATGAGCACGATCGCCTTGCCGACGACAATGCCGATAACGGCCGCCAGCAGCCAACCGGGCTCCCGCGCGAACACGCGGAAGTCGATGGCCATGCCGACGGTGAAGAAGAAGATGCCGAGCAGCAGGCCCTTGAACGGCTCGACGGTGGCCTCGATGGCCTTGCCATACTCGGTCTCCGCCAGCATCAGTCCTGCAACGAATGCTCCGAGCGCCATCGATAGGCCGGCCTGGTGGGCGGCAAGCCCTGCGCCGACAATGACGAACAGGGTCGCGGCAACGAACAACTCCGTCGAATGGGTGCCTGCAACCATCTGGAAGAGCGGGCGCATCAGCAGCCGTCCAATCAGAATCAGGAAAACGACTGCCAGCACGGCCTTCAGGATCGCCGTGGAGATGTGCGCCACGACCGAGCCGCCGCTGCCCGCGCCGAGCACCGCGACAAGGACGAGGACGGGGACCACGGCAAGGTCCTGGGCCAGCAGCACCGCGAAACTGGCGCGCCCGGCTGTGGTCGCAAGCCGCCTCTCGGTGGATAGAAGCTCGAGTACGATCGCCGTCGAGGACAGCGCAAGGCTCGCCCCGAGGATAACGGCCGTATCGGAGCTCTGCCCAAAGAGAAGCGCCACGCCGAAAATCATGGCCGACGTCGCAAGGACTTGCAGGCCGCCAAGCCCGAACACGAAGCGTCGCATCGTGACGAGCCGGCGCAACGACAGCTCGAGCCCGATCAGGAACAGCAGGAACACGATGCCGAGATTGGCGATACCCTCGACGTTCTGCGCGTCCGTCACCGTGAACCAATACAGGAATGGGATGTCGCGAACGAGCGAGCCGAGCCCGAGCGGACCGAGAATGGCGCCCCGCGCCAAGATAGCCCAGCACGGGATTGATGCCCCAATGCCGGACCATTGGCACCACCACGCCGGCGGTCCCGAGCACCACCAGCGCGTCGCTATAGGCATTGATGTTGATGGTTGTGGTCACGAGCCCGTCATGTGTCGGCGTCTGCCAATTAGCGGCAGCATCGTCCACGGTCGATAGCACACGGCGCCGCAGACCCCCAACCGGCCTGCCCCTCCATCCCGCGCGAGGGACGCGTCATCCCAAGCCGATTCTCAGCTTGCCCAGTTCTCCCGAAACTCTGGAAACAGCGTCAGACCCCCGCAGGCATAGATGGTCTGCCCGGTGATGTAGCTGGCATCGTCGGAGGCGAGGAAGGCGAACACGGCGGCGATCTCTTCGGGCGCGCCGACGCGCCCCATGGGAATATGGGAGGTGACGACGCCGCGCTTTGCGGGATCTCCCGTCCAGGCGGCGTTGATCGGCGTGTCGATCGCGCCGGGACCGACCGCATTGACACGGATGCCGTGCCGCGCGAATTCGAGCGCCAGCGTGCGGGTGAGACCGGCCATACCGCTCTTGCTGATGGAGTAGGCGAGATAGCCGGGTTTTGGGATGATCTGGTGGACACTGGAGCAGTTGATGATGCTGCCGCCTGCCCCGCGCGCGACGAAATGCGCCAGCGCCTTCTGCGCACACAGCACGGCGCCGTTGAGATTGACGTCGATGATGCGGCGGTAGGTTTCGACGTCGAGCGCCTCGCTCGGCGATTCCCGCTGGAAGCCGGCATTGTTGACGAGGCAGTCGAGGCGCTTGAAGCGCGCCAGGACGGTCTCGAACATCGCGGCGATGTCCTGCTCATTGCCGATATCGGCCTTGACGACGATATGGTCGAGCCTGCCGTGGCCGCGATCGCTCGCCGCGCTTCGTGCAAGGGCAAGGGTCTCCTCGGCATTGCCGGCGTGATCGAAATAGTTGATGGCGACAGTCGCGCCTTCCTGCGCCAGCCGGATGGCAACGGCGCGGCCGATGCCTTGCGAGGCGCCTGTCACCAGCGCGTATTGGCCGACGAGGCGCGAGGGAAACGAGGTCGAGCGTTCGGTTTGCGGCATGTGTTCTCTCCGGGATGCACCATCATGGATGGAACCGGCCTTTTGTTCCATCCCTTAGCGATGCTGGGATCTAATCGGCTCGCGCGAGCGGCGAGGTCAGGATTTGATAGAGGATGATCGCGCCGAAAGTCGCGGTGCCGATGCCGCCGATCGTGAACGCACCGAATTTGAGCGTGAGATCGCCGGCACCTGCGGTCAGCGCCACCGCGACGGAGATCAGGTTCGCAGGGTTGGCGAAGTCGACCTTGTTCTCGACCCAGATCCGCCCCGCCATCGCGGCGATCAAGCCGAACAACACGATCGAGAGGCCGCCGATGACGGGACCCGGGATCGACAGGATCAGCGCGCCGAATTTCGGCGAGAAGCCGAGCAGGATCGACACCAAGGCTGCGAACGCAAACAGCAGGGTCGAATAGACCTTGGTCGCCGCCATCACGCCGATGTTCTCGGCATAGGTGGTGACGCCGGTGCCGCCGCCGCAAGCGGCCACGATGGTCGCGAGGCTGTCCGCGAACAAAGCGCGGCCGAGATAGGCATCGAGGCTGCGGCCCGTCATGGCGGCGACGGCCTTGATGTGCCCGAGGTTCTCGGCAACGAGAATGACCGCAACCGGCGCGATGAGGAAGATCGCATCGGCATGGAAGCTCGGCGTGGTGAAGTTCGGCAGGCCGAGCCACGGCGCGGCCGAGAGCTGGGTGAAGTCGATCGGCTTGCCGAAGCCGAGGCCGTTTGCGAACAGCAGATACAACAGATAGCCGCCGGCCGCGCCGAGGATGATCGGCAGGCGGCGCCACAGGCCTGGCGCTGCAACGGCCACCACGCCGATGATCAGCACGGTGGCGAGCCCGATTCCCGTGTCGAAGGCACTCGCGCTCACCGCCTTGACCGCCACCGGCGCGAGATTGAGGCCGATCGCGGCGACGACAGCGCCGGTGACGGCCGGCGGCAGCAGCCGCTCGATCCAGCCGACGCCGGACCACATCACGACCAGCGAAATCAGGCCATACAGCACCCCGGCGCCGACGATGCCGCCCAGCGCGACCGACAGGTTTGGGTTCGGCCCCTGCCCGGCATAGCCGGTGGCGGCGATGACGACGGCGATAAAGGCGAAGCTCGAGCCGAGATAGCTCGGCACGCGCCCGGCAACGACGACGAAGAAGATCAGCGTGCCGACGCCCGAGAACAGAACTGCAACGTTGGGATCGAACCCCATCAGCAGCGGCGCGATGATCGTCGCGCCGGACATCGCGACGCAATGTTGAAGACCCGAGACGATGGTCTGCCCCCAGGACAGCCGCTCCTCCGGCATGATCACGCCCGAGGTCTTGAGCTTCCAACGTGGAAAATAGCCTTGCCCCTGCTCGCCCGAGCCTGTTGCGATCGTCATGTTCCCACCCAAGTTGCGGCGCAACGATCGATGGTCGTGCCAACAGACAAAAATGTGATTATCGCTTCTGCGGCGCCCATCACATGATGCAAATCGTGCACGATCAATCCGTTCCCGAGCCTGCATTATGACACAGATCGCAATTCCGTCAGCCATCCAGCGCCGGCACCAGCCCTGGTACAAGATCCTCTACGTCCAGGTGCTGATCGCGATCGCGCTCGGCGTGCTCATCGGCTATGTCTATCCCGACCTCGGCAAGGCCTTGAAGCCGCTCGGCGACGGCTTCATCGCGCTGATCAAGATGATGATCGCGCCCGTGATCTTCTGCACCGTGGTGCACGGCATCTCCTCGATGGGCGATCTGAAGCGGGTCGGCCGGGTCGGGCTGAAATCGCTGATCTATTTCGAGACGGTCTCGACCGTGGCCCTCGCGGTGGGCCTTTTGGTCGGCGAGATTCTCCAGCCCGGGCACGGCTTCAATATCGATCCGGCCACGATCGACCCGAATTCGGTGGCGACCTACGTCACCAAGGCCAAGGAGGAGGGCATCGTCGCCCATCTGATGGCGATCATTCCCGACAGTTATCTGGGCGCGATTGCGCGCGGCGACCTGCTCCAGGTGCTGCTGATCTCGATCCTCTCCGGCTTCGCCATCGCCTTTCTCGGCAAGGCCGGCGAGCCCATTGCGGAGGCGATCGACAAGGCGGCGAAGATGTTCTTCGGCATCATCCGCATCATCGTGCGCGTCGCGCCGATCGGCGCCTTCGGCGCGATGGCGTTCACCGTCGGCGCCTATGGCCTCGGCTCACTGCTCAATCTCGCCGCCTTGATCGGAACGTTCTATCTGACCAGCATCCTGTTCGTGCTGATCGTGCTCGGCGCGATCGCCCGCCTCTCCGGCTTCTCGATCCTGCGTTTCATCGCCTATATCAAGGACGAGCTCCTGATCGTGCTCGGCACCTCGTCCTCCGAGACCGTGCTGCCGCAAATGATCCAGAAGATGGAGCATCTCGGCGCCTCACGCTCCGTGGTGGGCCTCGTCATCCCCACCGGCTACAGCTTCAATCTTGACGGGACCAACATCTACATGACGCTGGCGACGCTGTTCCTGGCGCAGGCGACCAACACCCATCTGACCATCTGGCAGGAGCTCGGCATTTTGGGCATCGCCATGATCACCTCCAAGGGGGCCTCGGGCGTGACCGGCGCCGGCTTCATCACGCTCGCCGCGACGCTGTCGATCGTGCCTGATATCCCGATCCAGTCGATCGCGATCCTTGTCGGCATCGACAAGTTCATGAGCGAATGCCGCGCGCTCACCAACCTGATCGGCAATGGCGTCGCCTGCGTCGTCATCAGCATCTCCGAAGGCGAGCTCGACCGCGACGCGCTGCACGAGACCATGGCGCATCCGCTGGAGATCGGCGAGGCGCTGGAGCCGGGCGGAGGCGCGGCGTCGTAGGCCGCACAGCCGGTGAGCAGACGACGCCCAGTTCCGATGCGGTAGTTTCCCGGAGTAGAAAATTGATGCGGTCCGCGTCACAACAATGGCGTTGGGATCACGGATTGATACTCATTCTTTCCGCCCGACGCGCTGGGGGCAGGGCGTCGGGCTTTTGATAATCATTGCCGCATGCGATCTGGCGGCGGGTCGAATTCCCTCTCATGAATGCGCTGGCAAGATCGGGCGATCGCCCGATCTCGGTCCCGCCGCGATCAGCCCTTCAGCGCGGTCACCACCACCTCGATCAGCGCGCCGCCGCCGAGATCGGCCACGCCGACGGTGGCGCGGGTCGGCAGGTTGTCGCCGAAGAATTCGGTCCAGGCTGCGTCCATCTCCTTCTTCTTGGAGAGATCGGTGACAAAGATCGAGGCGCTGACCACGCGCGACTTGTCGGTTCCCGCTTCCTTCAGATAGCCGGCGATCTTGCCGAGGATGTTGCGGGTCTGGTCGCCCATCGAGACCGAGGTGTCGTCGGCGATCGTGCCGCCGAGGAAGACGAAGCCATTGGCTTCGACGGCGCGGTGCATGATGGGCGTGCGGATGCTGCGGGTGATGCTCATGATGTCCTCTTCTTTTAGAGCGTAGGAGGGTGGAAGCGGTCGATGCCGAGATCGCTGACGCGGGTCTGGGTGCCGCCGTTGACGATCAGCTCCGCCATCACGGCGCCGGCGCCGGGGCCAAGCTGGAAACCGTGCAGCGAGAAGCCGAACTGGTGATAGAGGCCCTTGTGACGGGAGCTCGGCCCGAACACGGGGATGTCGTCCTTCATCTTTGCTTCGATGCCGGCCCAGGCGCGGACGATGGTGGCGCTGCGCATCACCGGGAACAGCTCGAACACCGTTTGCGCGCTGGTCGCAAGGCTCTTCCAGTCCAGCACCGTCTCGTTGCGATCCTGATAGGGCGTCGCCAGATGGCCGCCGCCGATCAGCACGGTGCCGTTCTTGAACTGCTTGAACGACAGTTTTCGCCCGCGCAGGATCACGACGGGATCGATGAAGTGGGGCACGCGCGAGGTGATCATCAGCATCGGCGCCACGGTCTCGACCGGCACCGGCTCGCCGAGATCAGCCGCGATCTTGCCGGCCCAGGCGCCGGCCGCATTGACCAGCACCGGCGCGGCAAAGCTCTCCGAACCGACATCGACGTGCCAGAGGCCGTCGCTATAGCGGATGTTGCCGGCGGCCACGCCTTCGCGCACGGTGGCACCGAGCTGCTCGGCCTTGCGGCGGAACGCCGTTGTCGTCTGCGCCGGATTGGCAGCGCCGTCGCGGCGGGAGACCACGCCACCGGGACAGGTCTCGGCCACCGCCGGCACGAGCCGGCGCAATTCCGCGGCGTCGATCAGTTCTTCGTGGGTAAAGCCCAGCGCATTGAGCTCGGTGACACGCGCACGGCAGACGGCGAGCTCGTCCTCGTTTTCGGCGACCAGCACCTGGCCGTAGCTCTCGAAACTGCAATCGTCGTCGAGGAGGTCCGAAATCTTCTCCCAGATGCCCATTGAGCGGATCGAGAGTGGGATTTCTGGAATGTGCCGGGCGAGCTGGCGGACGCCACCGGCGTTGACGCCCGAGGCGTGACGGCCGGCATAGTCCTTTTCGATCAGCAGCGGCTTCAGGCCGGCGAGACACAAATGCAGCGTCGTCGAGCACCCGTGGATGCCGCCGCCAATGACGATCGCATCCACGTTTCGTGTCATCCGCGCACCACGGCCTTGACGTCGGCCTCGCTCTTGGGAACAGCGGCGAGCTCGGCCAGCGTGATCGGCTTCACCGGCGCGCGCAGCCGGTAGTAACCGATCTCCTGCGGAGTCTTGCCGCGCGCCTGCGCCATCAGCTCGGTGACGGTGAGGCCGCAGAGCCGGCCCTGGCACGGGCCCATGCCGGTGCGGCGATAGGCCTTGAGCTGGTTCGGCCCGGTCGCACCGATTGCGACGGAATCCAGAACGTCCTTGGCGGTCACCTCCTCGCAGCGGCAGACGATGGTATCGCCCGCGGGAATGCGGAACTGCGGCGCCGGGCGGAACAGCGTGTCGAGAAAGACGCGGCCGCGCTCGGCCCTGGCGAGGTCGGAACGGAGCGTCGCCATTGCGGGAAGTTTTGCGGCAGAAGCGGGCGCCAGTGCTTCCACCGCGGCGCGCGCGGCAATGCGACCGCGCACCACGGCTGCATTGGCGCCGCCGATGCCGGCGCCATCGCCCGCGATCGCAATGCCCGCGACCGACGAATTGCCGCTTGCATCGAGCACCGGCGACCAGCACAGCTGTAAATCATCCCAGCGATGCTCGATGCCGGCCGACATCGCCAGATTGACGTTGGGCACGACGCCCTGATGCAGCAGCAACAGATCGGCCGGAATGGTCTCGCGCTTGCCGCCGGCGACATAGCTGGCGCTCGCGAGCTGGCCGTCGCCAGCCGCGGCGAGCTCGGTGACGCCCGAGACGACCTGCACCTTCGCCTTCACCTCGCGCATCATCGAGAGGCCCTTGGCGAAATAGGGCGACGTCAGGAATGCAAAGGCGTGCGGCAGCGCCGCGAAATAATTGCCGCGCTCGGTGGTGTCGAGGATGCGATCGATGCGGCCGCCGAGCCGCAAAATCTGCGCGGCGAGCAGCCAGAGCAGCGGCCCCTGCCCTGCGATCACCGTGCGTCCGTCGGGCACCAGGGCCGACGATTTCAGCATGGTCTGGGCCGCGCCTGCGGTCATCACGCCCGGCAGCGTCCAGCCGGGAATCGGGAACGGCCGCTCAAGCGCGCCGGTCGAAAGGATCACGCGCTTGGCCTTGACGAAGGCGGAGGCGCCGCCGATCGAGACGGCGATGTCGAGATTGCGGTCGAGACTCCAGACCGTGGCACGCTGGATCATCTCGGCATTGCTCGCGCGCAGCGACTGCACGAGATCGGCCCCGACCCAATAGTCCGGGCCGAGCTGGTTGCGGTCCGTCACGGGTGTCGAGGCGATCGCCCGAAACACCTGACCGCCAGGGCCGATGTTCTCATCGAGCAGCAGCGTCGACAGGCCGGCCTCGGCAGATGTGGCCGCAGCGGCGAGGCCGGCAGGGCCGGCGCCGATCACCACGACGTCGTAATTTTCGCGCTTGGGAGCCACACTCATCTTCCGATCTCCCGCTTGCCCTTCTGAATCTCGATCTGCATGCCCTCGGCGACGGGCACCAGGCAGCCCTGCCTATTGCCGACGCCGTCGATGGTGACGAGGCAGTCGAAACAGACGCCCATCATGCAGTAAGGCAGACGCGGTGCGCCGCTGACTGCGGTGGAACGCCGTGCGTCAACGCCGGAGGCCAGCAGCGCGGCCGAGACGGTGTCGCCCTGGCGCGCCGCGACGGCAACGCCGTCGACGAAGATCTGCACCTGTGGGCGCTTGTCCTGTTCGGATCGTCTAAACATGGGATGCCCCTTGGCTCCTTGTGATCTCTAGTAGCCGCTGCTGTTGGCAGCGCCTGCGCCACCAAAGCGGCTGGCGGAGAACGCACCAACCAGCTCCGGCTCGAGCGCGCCCTGCGCCACCATGCGCGCAATCTCGAAGGCATGGTTGGAAGCCAGCGTCACGCCGGAATGGCAACAGGCGACGAAGGCGCCGGGATGCGTCTCCGACTGGTCGTAGATCGGAAAGCCGTCCTGCGGCATGACGCGAATGCCCGACCAGCTCCGGACCACGTTGAGCCGCGACAGATGCGGGAACATCCGCTGCGCGCGATCAGCCATCACGCCGCTGATCGAAGGCTTCAGCGTGCGATCGTCGAGCTCGTCCTCCTTGCTGTCGCCGATCATCACCGTACCCTCGTCGGTCTGACGGATCGTGGTCAGCGGATGCGGCAGGAACGGCATGGTGCGCTCGGTCACCACGACTTGGCCACGGGTCGGGCCCATCGGAGCAAAGAGGCCGACCATCGGCGCGAGCGTCTGGTTGGCATTGCCGGCGGCGAGCACGATCTTGGCGGCACGCAGCTCGCCCTTGGGCGTCGTCAGGCGAAATTCGCCGCCGCTCTTGCTGATCGCCGAGACCGGACGCTCCGGAAAATAGTCGATGCCGAACGCAACGAAGCCGGTGTGGAAGGCGCGGAACGTGCGCAGCGAATTGACATGGCCGTCGAGCGGACAGTAACTGCCGCCGGAGACCTCGGGCCCGATCAGCGGCAGCGCCTTCTTCAGCTCGGACGGCCGCAGCATTTCCATCTTGTAGTCGGCCGCGCCGGCCTGGTTGTGCATGCGCTTGACGAGCTCGGTGCGCTGGCCGAATTCGTCCTCGCCGAGGGTGAGGTGAAAACCGCCATTCTGCTGAAGGGCAACGTCGAGGCCAGTCTGCTGCTTCAACTCGGAGGCAAGCCGGCCCCATGCCTGCGAGGCCTGCACGGTCCACACCGTATAGGCGGGCATGCCGAGCCCCTTGCTCTGCACCCACACCAGCGCGAAGTTCGCGCGCGAGGCGCGCTTGGTGATGTCGCCTTCGTCGAGCACGGCGACCTTCTTGCCGAGCCGGCCGAGGCCCCAGGCAATGGCGGAGCCGAGCAGTCCGCCGCCGACGACGGCGACGTCGTAATCCGTTCGCATAGGTTCTCCTATCGTCCCGTATCGCCCTTGCCGGCGAGCACACGGTCGAGCCCGTAGAAGCGGTCGAGCAGAATGAGGGCGGTCATGGTGATCGCGATCACGCAGGCCGAGACCGACGTCACCAGCGGATCGATGTTGTCCTGGATGTAAAGGAACATCCGCACCGGCAACGTCTCGGTGCCCGGCGCGGCGAGGAAGACGGTCATGGTGAGATCGTCGAAAGACTGGATGAAGGCGAGCGCCCAGCCACTGATGACGCCGGGCAGGATCAGCGGCAAGGTCACGCGGCGGAACAGCGTCCAGCCGCCCGCACCGAGCGAGACGGCAGCCATTTCGACCGAACGATCCATGCCGGTCGCAGCCGCCAAGGTCAGCCGCAGCGCGAACGGAAACACGATGATGACATGGGCGATGATCAGCGCTGCAAAGCTGCCGCCGAGGCCCGCCGAGGTGAAGAAGCGCAGGAAGGCGATGCCGAGCACGACGTGCGGGATCATCAGGGGCGACAGGAACAACGCCGCCAGCGCACCACGGCCGCGAAAGCGATAGCGCGCGATCGCGAGCGCCGCCGGCACCGCGAACAGGAGCGCCACGAGCGAGGACAGCGCGCCGAGGCCGAGGCTGACCCAGAAGGCGTGAATGAATTCGGGATAGTTCAGGATGGTCCTGAACCAGCGCAGCGAAAACCCGTTGGTCGGCAGCGACAGAAACCCTTCGGGGGTGAAGGCGACGAGGCAGACCACCAGGATCGGCGCCACCATGACGATGACGAAGATGGTATGGAAGATCAGCGCGAGCGGACCGTTCTGCCTCATCGGAACACCTCGGCATAGCGGCGCTCGATCAGCGCATTGCTGCCGACCACGATCAGCACCAGCGCGACCAGCAGCAGCGTTGCGACCGCAGCTCCCAGCGGCCAGTTCAGGGTGTTGAGGAACTCGTCATAGGCAAGCGTCGCGGCGACCTTGAGCCGGCGGCCGCCGATGATCGCCGGTGTGGCGAAAGCGCTGGCCGAGAGCGAGAACACGATGATGGCGCCCGACAGCACGCCCGGCATGATCTGCGGCATGATGATGCGGCGAATGATGGTCGCGGGGCCCGCGCCGAGCGACATCGCGGCATTCTCGATCTGCGGGTCGAGCCGCTGCAGCGCCGCCCACACCGAGAGCACCATGAACGGCATCATCACATGCGCGAGCGCGACCACCATGCCGGTTTCGGTGAACATGAACGGAATGGGCGAACGGATCGCGCCGAGCGACATCAGGAGCTTGTTGACGAGACCGTTGTTGCCGCCGAACAGCAGTGCCCAGCCGAGCGTGCGCGCCACCACGGAGATCAGCAGCGGCCCGAGAATGACCAGCAGGAAGAAGCTTTTCCAGCGGCCGCTCATGCGGTTGAGGATGTAGGCTTCGGGTGCCCCGAGCAGCGCGGTGAGCAACGTGGTCAGGATCGCGATGCGGAACGTCCGCCAGAACATCTCGGCGTAATAGGGATCGGTCGCCATCTCGTGCCAGTTCTTCAGGATGAAGACCGGCTCGATGCCCTTGTACTGGCCCCAATCGTGGAACGACAGCATCACCGTCATTGCCAGCGGAATCAGCAGCACGCCGACGAACAGCATCAGGGCGGGCGCGGTGAGTGCCCACGGCGCGCGTAGGCTGCGCTCCTCGGCGGCCATGCTCATGCGCCGACCCTCGCGCGCACGCTCATGTCCTCGGCCCGCCAGGTGAGGCGAACCGCGTCGCCTTCGGCCGGCTGCGCCGTGCCGTCATTCTGGCGTATCACGATCGCCGGGCCGCATTCGCTGTTGCACTGGAACAGCCAATGATTGCCCTGGAAGATGCGGGTGATGATTTTTGCGCTGAGCCCTGTATCGCCAAAGCCGATTCTTTCCGGGCGAACGCTGACGGTGACGGGACCGCCGAGCCCGGCCGGCGCCGGTGCGCGCCAGGAGCCCGCCACCAGTTGCGTCGGCGAGACAGTCCGGTCGATGGTTCCGGCAAAATCGTTGGTCTTGCCGAGGAATTGCGAGACGAAGGCGGAGGCCGGCTTCTCGTAAGTCTCTTGCGGCGTGCCGATCTGCTCGATCTTGCCCTGGCTCATCACCACGATGCGGTCGGACAGCGACATCGCCTCGTTCTGGTCGTGGGTGACCAGGATCGTGGTGGTGCCGACGGTGCGCTGGATCTGGCGCAGCTCGATCTGCATCTCCTCGCGCAGCTTGGCGTCGAGGTTCGACAGCGGCTCGTCGAGCAGCAGCACGCTCGGCTTGATCACCAGCGCGCGCGCCAGCGCCACGCGCTGCTGCTGGCCCCCGGACATGCGGCGCGGATGGCGGTCCTCATAACCGGCGAGCCCCACCATCGCGAGCGCGGCGCGCACGCGCTCGGCCCGTTCGGTGCGCGGCACGCCACGCATCTCCAGGCCAAAGGCGACGTTCTCCGCCGCGGTCATGTGCGGAAACAGCGCGTAGCTCTGGAACACGATGCCGAGGCCGCGCTTGGCCGGATGAATCGCGGTCAGGTCCTTGCCCTCGAGGCGGATCGCGCCGCGCGTGGGATCGAGGAAGCCCGCGATCATCTGCAAGGTCGTGGTCTTGCCGCAGCCGGACGGGCCGAGGAAGGAGATGAACTCCCCCTTCCCCACCGACAGGCTGAAGTCGTCGACCACAGTCTGCGTGCCGAACTGCTTGGCGACCCGATCGAGCTCGAGATAGGCCATGGCGCTGTCTCCGCGGCGACCGATCAGCGCTCGACCTCGCGATTCCAGCGCTTGGTCCACTCCTCGCGCTTCTCGTTGATCACGGTCCAGTCCGGATTGTAGAGCTTCGCCGCGCGCTCGCCGATCGGCGCCATCTTGCCGAGCTCCGGCGGGATCACCAGCGATTTCAGCACCGGGCCGTAGCCGTAATCCTTCAGCATCACGAGCTGGATCTTCGGATCGAGCAGCATCTTGACGAAGCTCGCCGCCAGCGGCGAGGCGTTGGGCTTGTTGATCGGGCACGCCGTCGTCAACAGCGTCGCTGCGCCTTCCTTGGGATAGACGAAGTCGACGGGGAAGCCGGTATTGGCAAAGCTCTGCACGCGGCCGGTGCCCCACACCGCGATCACGGCCTGGCCGGACTGGAACAGCTCGGTCATCTTGCCCGGCGACGGCTCATAGGCCAGCACGTTCGGATTGATCTGTTCCTTGAAGATCTTGAAGCCGGAATCGACGTTGGTCTCGCCGCCGCCGTTCATCTTCGACAGCATCACCAGCGCTTCGAGACCATAGGTGTTGTTGATCGGCGGGATCACGAGCTGTTTGGCGTATTTCGTGTCTTTCAGATCGTTCCACGAGGTCGGCGGCGCCCAGCCTTTCTCTTTGAACACCTTGGTGTTGTACATCAGGCCGGTGGCGACGATGCCGATCGCGACCGCGCGATCGTCCTTGAAACGCGCGGTGTCGTAGAGATCTGCGGGCAGGCCGTCGAGCTTGCCGCAGAAGCCGAGCTGGATCGCCTGGTACATCGGGCCGTCATCGACGATGGCGACGTCGATCTGCTGATTGCCCTTCTGCGCCTGGAGTTTGGCCAGCGTGTCGGTGGAATTGCCGGCGACGTATTCGACCTTGACGCCGTTCTCCTTCTCGAAGGCCGGGATCACCTCGTCGCGGATGGTCTTCTCGAACGAGCCGCCATAGCCGGCGACATAGAGCGTTTTCTGCTGGGCCCAGGCGACTGATGGGGAGGCAATGAGCGCTGCGATGCTGACCGCGGTCAGAAGGCGAAAAGTCTTCATGTGGACCGATCTCCAATACCGGAATGAGGTGACGTGCCGACGAGTCTCGCTGGCTGAAGCACCTTCCGCATTCCCTTCCGCGCAAACCCTCTCCGATCAGGGCTCCGGCCCCTGTTCGGCGGGGTTTTGGCGCGATCTGAAGGTTTGAACCCCTCCAATCTGCCGAAAAAGCGGGCTGTCTCCAGTCCTGATGAAAAAGATCGCAACCTATACTTCCATCGTCCAATGAATAATGGCACCCTCTGCATGCCAAAATGTTATGATCGGAATCTGGAATGGCGCGGATCAATTCGCGGCAGGTGGAGGCCTTCCGCGCGACAATGCTGACGGGCAGTGTGACCGAGGCGGCGGCGCTGATGAAGGTGACGCAGCCGGCCGTCAGCCGGTTGCTGCGCGACCTCCAGGCCCTGCTGAAAATGGAGCTGTTCGAACGGCGCGGCACCGGACTGGTGCCGACCGCGGCGGCGATGGCGCTCTATACCGAGGTCGAGCGCTCCTTCGTCGGCTTGGAGCGCATCACTGCGGCAGCAGAAGAAATCCGCAGCCGCCGCACCGGCTCGCTGCGCATCGCGGCGCTGCCGGCGCTGTCGAACGGCTATCTGCCGCGGCTCACCGGTCAGTTCCTGAAGGAGCGGCCAAACCTCAACCTGGCCTTCTTCGGCGTGATCTCGCCGATCGTGGTCGACTGGGTGCTGAACAATCAATGTGACGTCGGCTTTGCCGAGGTGCCGATCGCGCATTCCGGTCTGCCGAGCCAGCGGCTGCCAGCGCCGGCGCGCGTTGCAGTGCTCCCGACCGGCCATCGCCTCGCGGAGAAGGAAGTCCTGGAGCCGCGCGATTTCGAGGGCGAGACCTTCATCTCGCTCTCGGCGGGATCGTCGAGCCGGCATCTCGTCGACCAGGTCTTCCATCGCCATGATGTCCGCCGGGTGCTCAGGGTCGAGACCACGCTGTCGGAGATCATGTGCGGCATGGTGTCGTCGGGGCTCGGCGTCGCGATCTGCGATCCCTTCACGGCGCAGGAATTCGCAACGCGCGGCGTCGTCGCGCGCCGCTTCCTGCCGCGCATCGACTTCGAATTCTCCGCGGTCTTTCCGGCGCAGCGCAGTCCGTCGCCGGTGGCGCTGGACCTGGTCGAGACCATGCGCAAGGCGCTGGTGGAGTTTGAGGATTAGGGCTTGGATTTGAACAGTGCAGCTACAGGCTCGCTGCAACCTCTCCCGCTTGCGGGAGAGGTCGGCGCGTAGCGCCGGGAGAGGGCTCTCTCCACACTGAGAGTGTCCCTATGAGGAGAGAGCCCTCTCCCCCGCCCTCTCCCGCAAGCGGGGGAGGGAGCGCACCGTCGTCGTGGCGTCAGCAGCGCTCAGCCGTTGAACGCCGCCTGCGCCTCCGGCAGATCCCAGATCTTGCCGATTGCGGTAGTGCCGGCCGCAATGATCGCCGCTTCATCCGCGCCGAGATAGCGTCCCTCATCGACCAGCACGCGGCCATCGACCACGACCTGATCGATATTGGCGCGGTTGGCGAGCGCGATCAGCGCGCGGCGCGGATCGAACAGCGGCTGCAGATGCGGATGGGTGAGATCGACGACGGTGAGATCGGCGGTCGCGCCCGGCTCGATGCGGCCGAGATCGGGCCGCTTGATGACGTCGGCGGCCACCGCCGTATTCGCCTCGATCAGCTCCGGCGAGTTCGCGACATCGGGGCGCGCCGATGTGATCTTGGAGATCAGCGATGCCGCATTGAGCTCGCCGAGCAGGTCCATGTTGTAGCCGTCGGTGCCGACCACGGTGCGCACGCCGTGCTCGGCGAAGCGGCTGAACGCCGCGGTGATGCCGGCGCGCGCGAACACGCGCGGGCAGTTCAAGACGGTCATGCCGCGCGCGGCCATCAGCCTGAGATCGTCGTCGCTCGAGAACATGCAATGCGCCGCCATCAGATCGGGCGCGAGCAGGCCGAGCCAGTCCAGATATTCTGCCGGGGTGCGGCCGCCATAGCGCTTGCCGATGGTCTCGACCTCGGCGCGGCTCTGCGCCATGTGCGTGGTGATGGGAACGCCGAGCTCGCGCGCTCGCGTGGCGCAAGCCTTCAGGAGATCGGGACCGCAGGTGTCGGTGGCGTGCGGGCTCATGGCAAGGCTGATGCGGCCGTCGCCGCGATTGTTCCAGCGCTGATAGAGCGCGTCCCATGTCGCCAAGTCCGCGGCGCCGTCATCGCCGGAATATAGGACCACACCGTCGGGCCCGGCCTTGGCGTCGGACGTCGAGAACAGATAGGGCGCGCCGTAGAAGCGGATGCCCATCTCCTCCGCCGCGTCGAACATTTGGGAGATCGAGTTGCGGAACGGCTCCATCACCGTCGTGGCGCCGCCTTTGAGCAGCTGGAGGATGCCGAGCCGCGCCACCGCAAGCCGTTCCTCAGCCGACAGGATATCGGCGCCGCGCTTGGTCAGCGGCAGTAGCACCGTGTAGACGATGCTCTGGTTGTTCCGGCGGCCGTTGCCGTCCTCGGTGTGGCTGCGCGCCACCGCTTCCGAAAAGCAGTGATTGTGCAGGTTGAGCAGACCCGGCAGCACGAAGCGACCCGGGCGATCATAGACCTGATCGGCGCGCGGCTTGTCGCGCGTGACCGCCGCGATCCTCTTGCCTTCGACCAGAACCCAATGGTTGCGCAGCACGTCCTGCGCGCCGTCTTTCCGTGACAGCACGTAGCTGCCGAAGATCGCTGTTGTGCTCATGCGGGGCGCACGTTCCAGAACACGGCGGTGCCGTCGAGAATGCCGGTGATCGCCTTGCGATAGGCGGTCGGCTGCTTGTAGAGGCCGATCGGAATATAGGGGATTTCCTCGAAGGCGACCGCCTGGATCTCGCGGCAGATGCGCTGCTGCTCGGCGAGCTCGGAGGCCACCAGCCATTGGCTGCGCAACGCGCCCATCTTCGTGCTCGCATACCAGCCCGCGACCTTCCCTTCGCCGCGGATGTTGGTGTTGCCGGCCGGGTTGAGCCAGTCGATGCCCTGCCAGTTGCCGACCGCGGCGCTCCAGCCGCCCTGTCCGATCGGATCCTTTTTCAGCTGGCGCTGCAGCACCACGGCGAAATCAAGGCCGGCATATTCGACGTTCATGCCGGCCTTGCGCAACGAGTCCACCGCGATCTCGCCGAGCGGCTTTTGCGCCAGCGAGTTGGTGGGCACGAGCAGCACGATCTTCTCGCCGTTATAGCCGGCGGCCTTGAGGTCAGCCTTGACCTTGTCGTAGTTGCGCGGGCCGCGGAACACGTCGAGGCCGACGTCGTTTGCCATCGGCGTGCCGGATGCGAAATAGCCGATCGGCGAGACCTGGAACGCCGGATCGGTGCCGGCGACAGCGGTCATGAACGCGGACTGGTCGATCGCCCCCAACAGCGCGCGGCGGATGGCGGGATTGTCGAACGGCGGCTGCAGATGATTGAGCCGCAGCATGCAGGCGTAGCCTCTGGGATCGAGGATTCGCGTCTCGATATCGCCGGCCGCCTTGATCACCGGAAGCAGATCGTGCGGCGTGGTTTCCTGCCAATCCTGCTCGCCGGTCTGGAGCGCGGCGACGCCGGTGCCGGCATCAGGCGTGGTAGTCCAGACCACGCGGTCGTAGTGCACGATCTTCGGCCCGGCGGTCCAATCCGGCTTGCCGTCGGTGCGCGACTGGTAGCGCTCGAACCTGGCATAGGCGTTGCGCGCGCCCTGCACGCGCTCGTCGGCGAGATAGCGGAACGGGCCGCTGCCGATCACCTCCGTGAGCGGCTTGAACGGATCCTGGCTCGCCAGCCGCTCCGGCATCATGAAGCAGGCATTGATCGCGGCCTTGCCGAGCGCCTGCGGCAGCAGCGGGAACGGACGCTTCAGACGGAAGCGGATGGTGCGGTCGTCGACAGCCGAGAGCTCGTTGGTTGCCTCCATCAGCTCGCCGCCAAAGCCGTCGCGCGCGGCCCAGCGGCGAATGCTGGCGACGCAATCGCGTGCCAGCACGCGCTCGCCATCATGCCAGAACAGACCATCACGAAGCGTGAGGTCCCACTGCAGCTGGTCGCCAGAGATGGCCTGGCCCGACAGCATCTGCGGCGAAACCTGGAGCGAGGAGCTCATGCCGTAGAGCGTGTCGTAGACCATGAAGCCGTGGTTTCGCGACACCTGCGCGGTCGAATAGATGGGGTCGACGAAAGCGAGGTCGATGACCGGGATGAAGCGCAGCGTGGACTGCGATTCAGCGCGGACGATGCCCGGCAGCGACACCGCCGGCAGCGCCGCGCCAGCCTTGAGGAGCGAGCGGCGGGAGATGGACATCAGCGGTGACCGGCCTCGTGGCGCAGGAAGTTCTCCGCGATCTTCTCGCCGGTGGTGATCCAGACATCCGGGCACGATTTTGCGTAAGTCAGGAACTCGCGCAGCAGCCGCAGCCGCATCGGGCGGCCGCTGCATTGGGGGTGCAGCACGGTCGTCACCATCGCCCCCCAGTCGCGGACCTCGTCCAGCTCGTCCTTCCATAGCGAGAGCACGTGCTCCTTGGGGAAGATCGAGCGCGGGCTGAAGCGGGCGGACAGGCCGTGCATCCAATCATCGTAGCTCGCGGTCACCGGCAGCTCGATCGTGCCGGGCTTGCCGTCGGCGAGGCGATGGCGATAGGGCCTGACGTCGTCGCGGAACGAAGACGTATAGACGATGCCGTGGCGCACCAGCGCGACGCGCAGCTCCTCCGTGAACTCGCCATAGGGCGCGCGATAGCCGGTCGGCTTGACGCCGAGCCGGCGCTTCAGCGCCTCGAAGCCGCGCTCCAGCTCCTCCTCGATCCAGGGATCGCCGGGATCTGGCAGCAGATGGTGATAGCCGTGATGGCCGATCTCGTGACCGGCCTTGAGAATGGATTCCGCCATCGCGGGATGCGCATCGACCGACCACCCCGTGACGAAGAACGTCGCCTTGAGATCGAGCTGGTCGAGCAGCTCCAAGAGCTTCGGCGTGCCGACGCGCGCCTCGTAGCCGCCATAGCTCATGGTGATGAGCCGCTGCGCATGCACCGCATCCTTGCTGGTCCAGGCGCTCTCCGCGTCCACGTCGAACGACAGGAACATCGCCGAATTGTACGGCTTCGGCCAGGGATATTCGGGCGCGGGATCGGCGGTGTTGGCCGGAACGAGCGGGATGCTCTGGAGTGCCTTACTGTCCAGCATTGATGGTCGCCTTCTCGATTGCGTTGTCGCTCAATTTCCACTTCGCCAGCAGCGTCTTGTAGGTGCCGTCCGCAATCAGCGCATCGACGGCTTCCAGCATCGCCTGTTGCAATGCCTTCTCCTTCACCGGCAGAGCAATGCCGGTGAACTGCTGCGCGATGGGTTCGCCCACGGTCGCATAGGTGTTGGGCTCGAGGTCCATGATGTAGGGCAGCGTCTCGTTGCCCTGGGCGGCGGCATCGATGCGGCCCTGCCGCAGCTGGGTGCGCGCGTCGGCCGAGCCGTCGGTGCCGACGACCTGAATCGGATTGCTGCCGCAATTCTTCTCGCTCCACGCCGCGATCTGGGCCGGGAACATGGTGCGGCGGCTGGAGCCGACCTTCTTGCCGCACAGCGATACCGCATCCTTGAATTCCGCCTTGCGTGACGCCTGCACGAAGAACTGCGGGCCGCTGCGCAGATAATCGACGAAGGTCGCGACCTCGTGCCGGCTCGCATAGTCGGTGAAACCGGAC
The DNA here is from genome assembly GCF_028128865.1 of Bradyrhizobium sp. CCBAU 11357. Classification (NCBI taxonomy): domain Bacteria; kingdom Pseudomonadati; phylum Pseudomonadota; class Alphaproteobacteria; order Hyphomicrobiales; family Nitrobacteraceae; genus Bradyrhizobium; species Bradyrhizobium sp. CCBAU 11357. Next base: position 161,172 of record NZ_LBJW01000099.1, read on the forward strand.
AGGATGGCATCCACCCGCCCCGTCGAAATCGACGGCATGAATTCGGCAAAGCTGGTCTCGGTCCATTCGATCTTGAGGCCGAGCTTGCGGCCGATCGCCTCGCCCAGATCGACGTCGAAACCGGAGAGCGCGTTGGTGGCGGGATCGCGGAACTCCATCGGCGGATAGTTCGGCACGATCGCCACTTTGAGGCTGCCTCGCTTGGCGATGTCAGGCGGCAATTCGGCCGCCATCGCCGACGCGCTCATGGCGCCCAGGAACGCCGCCGCAAGCAAAAGTCTCTTCATCACCACGCTCCCAGTTTCAGATCACTGCCGAAAGAAATGCCTTGGTGCGCTCCTCGCGCGGCGCGCCCAACACGTCGGACGCGCGGCCTTGCTCGACGATCGCGCCATGGTCCATGTAGACGACGCGGTCGGCGACCTCGCGGGCGAAGCCGAGCTCGTGCGTCACCACCATCATGGTCATGCCACTCTTCGCCAATTCCTTCATGACAGCGAGCACCTCGCCGACGAGCTCGGGATCCAGCGCACTGGTGGGCTCGTCGAACAGCATCAGCATCGGCTTCATGGCGAGCGCCCGCGCGATCGCGACGCGCTGCTGCTGGCCGCCGGAGAGCTGCGCCGGATAGGAATTCGCCTTGGCCGCCAGCCCGACGCGACGAAGCAGCTCGGTCGCCTCGGCCCGCACCTCGTCCAGCTTGCGCCCCTGCACCTGGGTCGGACCTTCGGTGATGTTCTCCAGCGCGGTCTTGTGCGGAAACAGGTTGAAGCGCTGGAACACCATGCCCGTCTTCAGCCGCTGCCGCCCGATCTCGCGCTCGCTGAGGCGATGGAGGCGTCCGCCGTGCTCGCGCACGCCCAGAAGCTCGCCGTCGAGCCAGATGCCGCCGGCATCGATGGTGGTAAGCTGGTTGATGCAGCGGAGCAGCGTGGTCTTGCCTGAGCCGGAGGCTCCGATCAGGCACATCACCTCGCCGGGCCAGACGTCGAGCGAGACGTTGTTGAGAGCCTGAAACTCCCCAAAATTCTTGGCGACGGAGCGGATCGCGACGAGGGGTTTTGTCATCGCGCCAGCCGCAATGTGCCGCGTGCAAAGCGGCGTTCAAGCAGCATCTGGAGCGGGGTCAGGATCGAGACCACGAGCAGGTACCAGAGCCCCGCGACGATGAGCAGCTCGATGACGCGGGAGTTGGCGTAATAGATGTTCTCGGCATTGTGCAGCAGCTCCGGATACTGGATCACGCTGGCGAGCGAAGTCGCCTTCACCATGCTGATGAACTCGTTGCCGAGCGGCGGGATCACGACGCGCATTGCTTGCGGCAGCACGATCCGCCGCAGCGCGCGCAGCCGCCCCATACCGATGGCCTGCGCCGCCTCGTATTGCCCAATATCGACCGACAGCATGCCGGCACGCATCACTTCCGAGGTGTAGGCGCCCTGGTTGATGCCGAGCCCAAGCAGCGCGGCGAGGAACGGCGTCATGACGTCGACGGCGCGCGCAGACCACAGGCCGGGAATGCCGATGGTCGGAAACACCAGCGCGAGGTTGAACCACAGCAGCAGCTGCAGGATCAGCGGCGTGCCGCGGAACAGCCAGGTGTAGCCGGCGGCGACCGACTTCAGCACCGGATTGGGCGACAGCCGCATGATCGCGACGACGATGCCGAGAAAGATGCCGAGCATCATCGCCAGCACCGCCATCACCATGGTGTTGACGATGCCTTCGAGGATGACCTTTGCGGTCAGGAAGCGGCTGACATAGGACCATTCGATCTGGCCGTTCGCAAAGGCGCGCGCGATCGCCGCCAGCACGAGGACGATCAGGGCCGCGCTGATCCAGCGAAACCAGTGCGGCTCGCGCGCGATCCGCATGCCCGACAGATCGGGAAAGCCTTGCGCGAGTGCCGGCGCCGGCTTCATTGCGGCGCCGCGTTCAGCATGGGCTGGGCGACCGCATTGGTCCCGAGACCCCATTTGTCGAGAATGGCCTTGTACGAGCCGTCGGCGATCATGGCCGCGAGCTTCTCCGTCACGACCTCGCGCAACGCCGCATCGTCCTTGCGGAACATGATGCCTTGATAGCCCGTGGACAATTGCTCGCCAATGACGCGGTACTTACCGGCTTCCTGCGTCTGCGCGTAGGGCAGGGTTTCACTGCCCTGAACCGCGGCATCGATGCGGCCCTGCTTGAGCTGATTGCGGACGTCGATCGAATTCTCGCCGGGCACATACTGAATGGCAGGCTTGCCAACCGCCTCGCAGTTCTGCTTGCTCCATTTCTCGATCTCGAGCGGAAATGCGGTGCTGCGGGTGGTGCCGACCTTCTTGCCGCAAAGATCGGTGGCGACCTTCGCCGCATTGTCGGTCAGCACGAAGAATTGCGGACCAGTGGTCAGATAGTCGACGAAATCCGCCGTCTCACGCCGCGAACTACGATCCTGGATGCCACTGATGATGAAGTCGGCGCGCTTGGTCTGGAGCGAGGGAATCAGCTCGGCGAACGGCGTCTCGCTCCATACGATCTTGAGGCCTCCGAGCCGCTTGGCGAGCTCGTTCGCCAGATCGATGTCGAGCCCGACCAGCTCGTTGGTTGCGGGATCGCGGTATTCCATCGGCGCGTAGGTGGAGTTGACCGTGAGCTTCAGCGTGCCGGCCTGCTTGATCTCCGCCGGCAGTTCGGCGGCTCGCGCCGACGTCACGGCAGCCAATGCTGCGAAGGCAAGCAAATGCGAAAGGCGTGTCATGTCAGCTCCTTTGCCAACGCCGCGACCGGCTGTTGATCAATCCGCGTCGAGAACGGCCGGCTCGATGACGCCGGCACGCTCGGTGATCACCCTGTATTGCTCGGGCCGCCGGTGGGCGGCGAAGTTGAACATCTTGTCCTTGCCCTGGCGGCAGAGGTCGAGATCGATGTCGGCGACGATCACCTCGTCGGCCAGCGTCTGCGCCTGCGCGACGATGCGGCCATTGGGATCGACGATGCAGGAGCCGCCGATCAGGCCGGAGCCGTCCTCCTCGCCCGCCTTCGCCACCGAGATCGCCCAGGTCGCGTTCATGTAGGCGTTGGCCTGCGTCACCAGCGTCGAGTGGAAGGTGCGCAAGGCGCCGTCTTCCGTCGTGCCGCCGTTGGGATCGTAGGCCGCCGAATTGTAGCCGATGCAGACGAGCTCGACGCCTTGCAGACCGAGCACGCGCCAGGATTCCGGCCAGCGGCGATCGTTGCAGATCATCATGCCCATGATGGCGTGGGCCCAGGACGAGCCGGCGCGGAAGGCGGGAAAGCCGAGGTCGCCATAGTCGAAGTAGCGCTTCTCGAGTTGCTGGTAGCGCGCGCCCGGACGCGGCTCGACCGAGCCCGGCAGGTGCACCTTGCGATAGCGGCCGAGAACCTCGCCGTCGCGATCGACCAGGATGGAGCAATTGTAGCGACGACCCTCCGGCGTCAGCTCGGCGTAGCCGACATAGAAGCCGACGCGCAGCGCACGGGCGCGGTCGAACAGCTTTGCCACAGCGGGGTTCGGCATGCCGCGCTCGAAATACCGGTCGAGCGCCTCTCCCTCGAGCAGCCAGCGCGGGAAGAAGGTGGTGAAGGCGAGCTCCGGAAACACCACAAGGCTCGCACCCCGACCGGCCGCCTCCTCCAGCATGTCGAGCATCCGCGACAACGTATGCTCGCGGCTGTCTGCTTTTTGCGTCGGCCCCATCTGAGCGGCGGCGGCGCGAAGGACACGAACCAAGATTGCCTCCAATCTGTGCGCAGTGCTGCCTCAATGGGCGAGCGAACCCTTTGATGCAACGTGCAAATCTGCTGCCATTACGGGGAAGCGCTGCTGCAAAATCAATTCGCTTTGCTATGATGTTTTAGCTCAGACTATAATCGGTAGTGATATGAACCTGCGTCAGCTCGAGATCCTGCGCGCCGTCATCCGGCACCGCACCACGGTGGCGGCGGCGGACGAGCTTGCGCTGTCGCAGCCCGCGGTCAGCAATGCGCTGAAGACGATGGAGGCGCAGGCCGGCTTTGCGCTGTTCGAGCGCGTCAACAACCGGCTGTTTCCAACCGCCGAAGCGATGGCGCTCTACAAGGAGAGCGAGGCGATCTTTGCGCTGCACGCCAAGCTCGAGAACCGCGTGCGCGATCTGCGCGAGAACCGCTCCGGGCATCTCGCCATCGTGGCGACGCCGCCGCTCGCCTACAGCATCATTCCGTCCGCGCTGTCCGGCTTCCTGCGCCGCCGACCGGAGACGCGGGTGTTCTTCGACGTACGGCGCTATGAGGGCATCATCGAGGGCGTGCTGAGCCGTGTCGCCGAGCTCGGCTTCGCGCTCGGACTGACGCATCATCCCGGGATTGCACATGAGGTGGTGCACACCGGCGAGATGGTGTGCGTGCTGCCGCCGCAGCATCCGCTCGCGGAACGACCGGTGATCACGGCCGCTGATCTCTCCGGCCTGCCCTTCATCGGGCTCGAACGCGGCACGCGGCTCGGCGAAGCCGTGCGCGACAGCTTTGCACGGGCCGGCGCGCCGTTCCGGCCGACGGTCGAGGTGCGCTACTGCAATACGGCTTGCGTGCTCGCCGCCGCCGGCGTCGGCGCGGCGGTGGTCGATCCCTTCTCGCCGCGGCAGAACGGCGGCGGCGGCCTCGTCGTCCGTCCGTTCACCCCGACGACGCAGGCGGTCGCCTACATGCTATGGTCGGAAGCCGAACCGCTGTCGCGTCTGGCCAAGGCCTTTCTCAACGAGATCCGCAAGGAGAGCGCTCTGCTCGAGCGCACAGCGCCGCACCAGCAACATGGGGCAGAAAGCGGCTGAGCTTCGCAACCTTTTGCCTGGGAGGCCCATGGCACGCATCACCATCATCGAGACCGGAGAGGTCCCGCAAAAATACCGCGAGCGCCACGGTTCATTTCCGGACATGTTCGCGCGCATGATCCGCACTGAGGATCCGACAGCGACGGTCGAGGTCGTCAGCATCCCCAACGGCGATGCGCTTCCCGATCCGAGCAAGCTCGAGGCCGTCCTGATCACCGGCGCGGCTGCCGGCGTCTATGACGGGTTCGACTGGATCGCGCCGCTGGAAGATTTCGTGCGGACGGCCTACGCCAACAAGATTCCGATGGTCGGCGTCTGCTTCGGCCACCAGCTGATCGCGCAGGCGCTCGGCGGCACCGTGCGCAAGTCGGAGAAGGGCTGGGGCATCGGCCGGCACGTCTATGACGTGCTGCCGGAGAACGGAGTGGTCGACGGCGAAGCGGTCGCTATCGCCGCCTCGCATCAGGACCAGGTGATCGAGCCGCCGAACGACGCGCTGACGATCCTCTCGTCCGACTTCACCCCGCATGCCGGCCTGCTCTACGCCAACGGCGCAACGCTGACCGTGCAGCCGCATCCGGAATTCGACGTGGGGTTTGCGCAAGTGTGCTGCGACCTGCGCGACGGCAAGGCGCCGGAGGATGTCGTGGCCACAGCAAGGGCGTCGCTGGCGGAGCCGATGGACAGCGCCAAGCTCGGCGGAGCGATTACGCGGTTCTTGTCGCGCAAATCTCTCCCCTCATCTTGAGGAGCTTGCGAAGCAAGCGTCTCGAAGGATGAAGGCCCGGATGCAGCAGCGGGGCCTGCATGGTTCGAGACGCCGCTTCGCGGCTCCTCACCATGAGGATTGACAGTTGCTTGCGCGGCTTAAAACGGATCCGTTCCCAACCCCGGCACATCGGCCGGCCGCGGGCCCGGCGCGGCCCAGTGGAAGCGGCGGTCTTTCTCCGCGATCGCGATGTCGTTGATCGAGGCCTCGCGCCGCTTCATCAGGCCGTGCTCGTCGAACTCCCACTGCTCGTTGCCGTAGGATCGGTACCACTGCCCGCTTGCATCGTGCCATTCGTACTGGAAGCGCACTGCGATGCGATTGCCGTCGAAGGCCCAGAGGTCCTTGATCAGCCGATAGTCCTGCTCCTTCTCCCATTTGCGGGTGAGGAAGGCGACGATCGCTTCGCGGCCCTGAAAAACTTCGGAGCGGTTACGCCAGCGGCTGTCCTCGGTATAGGCGAGCGAGACCCGCACCGGATCGCGTGAATTCCAGGCGTCCTCGGCCATGCGGGCCTTTTGCGCGGCGGTCTCGCGGGTGAAGGGTGGAAGCGGCGGGCGCGACATGATGGCCTCATCGGTTGATCGGGATCGCGAATGTATCGTCGCAATCGGCAGAGTCGATAGGCCATCCGCTATCGAGCGATCACGAAACCAGATCGGCCTTCATCAGCTGGCGGATCGATTTCGGGATCGGCTGGGCGCGACCGCCGCTGATGAAGGCGACGCGGACCTCGGCTTTCACCAGCACATCGTCGCCGCGTCGCACCTCCTGCGCCAGCATGATGGACGCCCCCTTCACCGCGACCGGCCAGGTCACGACATCGAGCACGTCATCCATTCGCGCGGGTTTCAAAAAGTCCAGATGCATCGAGCGCACCACGAAGGCAAAGCCCGTGCCTTCCGTCTCGGTCTGCTCGAACAGCGCCTGCTGCTCGGCGCCCATCAGCCTGAGATGATTGGTGCGTCCGCGCTCCATGTAGCGCAAGTAATTGGCGTGATAGACGATGCCGGAAAAATCCGTGTCCTCGTAATAGACACGGACCTGCATGTGGTGGCGGCCGTCGCGGATCTCGCCGTCGAGATGAGCTGTCACGTCGCGAGCCTCTTCGCTTGTCGGTAACCGGCTCGTTTTGCGCAAAAACAGCCGGACGCGCAAGCGTGTTAGGACACAACCAGCCCTGACCGTCCCAGCGTCACCTCGACGATCTCGGGCGGCACGCCGAAGCGGAGCGGCATGATGCTGCAACCGAGGCCGCCGGAGACGATGAGATCGCATTTCAGGCGGAAGTGGCCATAGGCGAGCCGCAGGCCGTTCTTCGGCGATACGGCCGGCGACCAGCCGAGCAGGCGGACCTGGCCGCCATGGGTATGGCCCGACAGTTGCAGCGCGACGCGCGCGGGCACCAGCGGCGCGATGTTGGGCTCGTGCGCGAGCAGGATGACCGGCGCATCGTCGGTGATCTTCGCCAGCGTGGCGCTGAGATCGTCGGCGCCGAAGTGCGCCATGTTCCGGAAACGCCGCGCCGGCAGGAAGGCGAGCTGGTCGCCGAGCCCCGCGAGCCAGAACGGACGGCCATTCTTGGTCAAGCGCACGACATCGTTCTCGTAGACGGGGATGCCGGCCGCCTCCAGCGCACGATGCGCGATGGTCGGCCCGTGCCCTGCCTGCTGCACGGTCCTGTCGTCCCAATAGTCGTGATTGCCCATGACGGCATGGACGCCGAGGGGCGCCTTCAGGCGCGCCAGCACCCTCGCCCATTCGCTCGACGGAATGAAGCGCGTGACCTGATGCAGGCCGGCGACATAGTCGCCGAGCAGCACGATGAGATCGGCGTTGAGCGCATTGGTCCGGTCGACGATGCCCTCGATACGCTCCAGCGACATCCAGGGATCGCAGGCATGGATGTCGGCGATGGCCGCAATCTTCAGCGGAAAATCCGCCGGCCACTGCCGCGGCGTGGGATGATAGCGCGTGACGCGCAGCCGCAGCACCGGCTCGACGCCGACGCCATAGGCTGCAGTCGAGACGCCGAGGGCGGACAGGCCGCCGATGGAACGAATGAGATGACGGCGCGTGATCATGGAAGCCCGATGATGATGCGACGTCTTGATGATATCCGATTGGAGCGGAATTGGGGTGCGTTCGTGCAGATCGTTTGCACGAGGTTAACGGAAATTCATCAAAGCCGGAACGGCCGCGCGGTTCAGCAGATCACTCGTCGCTGTCATCCGTGCCGAACAGACCGAACTGCGCCGCCGCATCGCGCGAGGGTTCGGCGATGCCGAGATGACGGAAGGCGTGCGAGGTCAGCAGGCGGCCGCGCGGGGTGCGCTGCAGATAGCCGCACTGGATCAGATAGGGCTCGATGATGTCCTCGATGGCATCGCGCGGCTCCGACAAGGCCGCAGCCATGGTCTCGACGCCGACCGGGCCGCCGCCATAGTTGAGCGCGATGGTCGTGAGATAGCGGCGGTCCATGGCATCGAGCCCGGCGGCGTCGACCTCGAGTGCGCTCAGCGCGTGGTCGGCAATCTTGCGGTCGATCTTGTCGGCATCGGCCGCGGAGGCAAAATCACGCACACGGCGGAGCAAGCGGCCGGCGATGCGCGGCGTGCCGCGGGCGCGGCGCGCGATCTCGTTGGCGCCATCAGCGCTCATGCCGACCTTGAGCACACGCGCGCCTCGGCTGACGATGCTCTCAAGCTCCTCGATCGTGTAGAAGTTGAGCCGGACCGGAATGCCGAAGCGGTCGCGCAAGGGATTGGTGAGAAGGCCGGCGCGCGTGGTGGCGCCGACCAGGGTGAATTTGGACAGCTCGATCTTCACCGAGCGCGCCGCCGGCCCTTCGCCGATGATGAGGTCGAGCTGAAAGTCCTCCATCGCGGGATAGAGCACCTCTTCCACCGCGGGGCTCAGGCGATGGATCTCGTCGATGAAGAGCACGTCGCGCTCTTCGAGATTGGTGAGGAGCGCGGCGAGGTCGCCGGCCTTGGCGATCACCGGCCCCGATGTGGCGCGAAAGCCGACGCCGAGCTCTTTCGCCACGATCTGCGCCAGCGTGGTCTTGCCGAGGCCGGGGGGACCGACGAACAGCACGTGATCCAGCGCCTCGCCGCGCTTGCGCGCGGCCTCGATGAAGATCGAGAGATTCTTGCGCGCCTGCTGCTGGCCGACGAAATCGGACAGCGATTGCGGCCGCAGCGCGGTGTCGCCGACATCGTCGCTGCGGCGCTCGGGCGAGACCATGCGGCTGGCTTTGGGGTCGCTCACTCAGCGAACTCCTCGTAGGGTGGGCAAAGGCGCCCTCGGCGCCGTGCCCACCATCTCTCCGATCGCTCCACGGATGGTGGGCACGCTGCGCTTTGCCCACCCTACGAGATCGACTATCGACACGCTCACTTCGCGAGCTCCTTCAGCCCGAGCCGGATCAGTTGCGCCGTCTCGGCGCCCTCACCCGCACTGCGCGAGGCCGAGGCAATCGCCGCGGCGGCTTGCGGCTGGCCATAGCCGAGATTGATCAGGGCGGAGATCGCATCCGCGACGGGGCGCGGAGCGCGCTGGTCGTCGACGGCACCGGCGAGATGCACGACGGCGGGATCGACATTGGCGAAAGCCGGCGCCTTGTCCTTCAATTCGGTGACGATGCGCTCGGCGACCTTGGGGCCGACGCCGGGCGTGCGCGCCACCGCGGCCTTGTCGCGCAGCGCGATGGCATTGGCGAGATCGGCCGGCGGCAGCGTGCCGAGCACGGCGAGCGCGACCTTGGCACCGACACCCTGCACGGTCTGGAGCAGGCGAAACCATTCCCGCTCCTGATCGGTACGGAAGCCGAACAGCTTTATCTGGTCCTCGCGGACATAGGTCTCGATCGACAGCACGGCGGCTTCGCCCGGCGAGGGCAGATGCTGCAAGGTGCGCGAGGAGCAATGCACCTGATAGCCGACGCCGCCGACGTCGAGGATGACGAAATCCTCGCCGTAGGAATCGATCAGGCCCTTGAGCTTGCCGATCATAGCCCCACCACCTTCAGCCGGAGCGCCGTGCTCTGGCGGTGATGCGCGTGGGTGATGGCGATGGCGAGCGCGTCGGCGGCATCCGCGGACGGCGGCTCGGCCTTCGGCAGCAGGATCTTCAGCATCATCGCGATCTGTTGCTTGTCGGCGTGGCCGGCGCCGACCACGGTCTTCTTGACCTGGTTCGGCGCGTATTCGGCGACAGAGATGCCGAACATTGCGGGCGCCAGCATGGCGACGCCGCGGGCCTGGCCGAGCTTCAGCGTCGCAACGCCGTCCTTGTTGACGAAGGTCTGCTCGACCGCGGCTTCCATCGGCTGGTGGCTGGAGAGGACGGAAGCAAGCCCCTCATGGATCGCGAGCAGCCGGCTCGCCAGCGGCAGATCGTCCGGCGGTTCCACCGAGCCGCAGGCGAGGTAGATCAGGCGATTGCCCTCGGCCTCGATCACGCCCCAGCCGGTGCGGCGCAGGCCGGGGTCGATGCCGATGATGCGAACGGGGCCACGAATCGGAAGCGCAGTCATGGGCCAGTGATAGCGGCTGGCCGCGGCGGGGGAAACAGAAACAGAACGGAAGTAACAGGGGAAGTGGGCGAGACGGGAGCTGCCCGCCGCGCGCTCCGATGTCATACCCCGCGCAGGCGGGGTATCCAGTATGCCGCAGCCCCGCCGTATCCCTCCGGCGTCTCTGGAATACTGGATCGCCCGCCTTCGCGGGCGATGCAGCGAGTATGCGGGGCGAGCGTGCCCTAGCCGCCCATCTTCGCAACAAGCGCGTCCGACACCTCGAAATTGGCGTAGACGTTCTGGACGTCGTCGTGCTCGTTGAGCAGGTCCATCAGCTTCAGGAGCTTCTCGCCGGTCTCGTCGTCGACCGCAACCGTGTTCTGCGGCTTCCAGATCAGCGCGGCCTTGCGCGGCTCGCCGAACTTGGCTTCCAGCGCCTTGGCAACGTCGCGATAGCCTTCGGTCGAGGCGTAGATCTCGTGGCCGCCCTCGCCGGACACGACGTCGTCGGCGCCGGCCTCGATCGCAGCGTCCAGCACCGCATCGTCGGATGCGACGCTGCGGTCGTATTCGATGATGCCGGTGCGGTCGAACATGAAGGAGACCGAGCCGGTTTCGCCGAGATTGCCGCCGGACTTGGTGAAGAAGGAGCGGATGTCGGAGGCGGCGCGGTTGCGGTTGTCGGTCAGCGCCTCGACGATGACGGCGACACCGCCGGGGCCGTAACCCTCGTAGCGGATCTCGTCATAGTTCTCGCCGTCGCTACCGAGCGCCTTCTTGATGGCGCGCTCGATATTGTCCTTCGGCATGTTCTCCTGGCGCGCGGCGATCACGGCGGCGCGCAGGCGCGGGTTCATGGCGGGGTCGGGCGTGCCCAGCTTGGCGGCGACCGTGATTTCACGCGCCAGCTTGCCGAACAGCTTCGACTTCTGGGCATCCTGCCGCCCCTTGCGGTGCATGATGTTCTTGAATTGGGAATGTCCGGCCATGCTTGGTCTCGTGAAGGAAGCGTGCGTCAAGGTGAGTGCGGGAAGCGCGGCCTTATAGGCCGCCAACCCACCGGAATCAAAGGGCTCGGCTGCTCCTAAGGTAGCCCTGTAAAGGTAGCCGCCGTAATGGCGCCTGCCTAGATGTCGGGCACCGTTAACCCTGATTTCATTCCGACTTGCGAAAATAGCGCCCGACCGTTCCCCGACAAGAGAGAGCTGATGGCGTTCGGACTATTTCGGAAGCGTCTGCCGGACACGGCCGCGCCAGCGGCAGGCCCGGAGGCTGCGCAGCCGGCGGCTCCTGCCACGCCCGCCCCGACCGCCGAAACTGATTCGGCCCGGGAAATCCTGGAATTGCTGGAACTCGAGCTCGGCGCCATGATCCGCCAGCTCGAGCGCGCCGCCAATTCCGTCGCCGGCGGAGCCGAGGCGACCGCGACGACGCTCGCCGCCATTCGCGACCGCACCGATGCCCTGACCGGCCGCACCAGCGCGGCGCAGTCCACCGCCTCCACCTTCGCCCACGCCGCCGACAAGTTCACCCAGTCCGCGCAAGGCATCGGCGCGCAGGTCCGCGAGGCCGGCAAGCTCGCCGACGCGGCCAGCGCGGCCGCGCAGGAAGCCCGCGCCAATGTCGACCGCTTGCGCGAATCCTCCGCCGCCATCGGCAACGTCGTCAATCTGATCGCGCAGATCGCGCGGCAGACCACGCTGCTCGCGCTCAACTCGACCATCGAGGCCGCGCGCGCGGGCGCCGCGGGAAAGGGCTTTGCCGTCGTCGCAACCGAGGTCAAGGCGCTCGCGGTGCAGACCCAGAGCGCGACGGAGGAGATCACAAAGAAGATCGACGCGTTGCAGCGCGACGCCGCCGGCTCGGCGGACGCGGTGCACCGCATCTCGCAGGCGATCGAGGCGATCCGCCCGGTGTTCGACACCGTCAACGGCGCGGTCGCCGAGCAGAACGCCACCACCAGCGAAGTCTCCGGCAATGCCGCCAGCGCCTCCGAGTTCATCATCTCGGTTGGCGAGAGCGCAGCCGAGATCGACGCGGCGACCAAGGCCGCCGAGACCCATGGCGAGAGCGTCGCCAGCGCCGGCAAGGCCGTCACCACCTTCGCCCAGAAGCTTAAATCGCGCTGCGCCGTGCTGCTGCGCCAGAGCGAGCACGACGACCGCCGCAAGACCGAGCGGCTGCCCTGCCATCTCAAATTCGAGACCGCGCGCGGCGTGATGCCGGTCTATGAAATCGCGATGGAGGGCGTGCTGATCGGCGGCGCGGACGCAAGCCGGCTCGCGACGCAAGCGACGGTCGAAGGCAGCCTAGAGGACATCGGCGCCTGCCGCCTGCGCGTGGTCGAGCAATCCAAGGCCGGCGCCCGCGCGCAATTCGTCGGCGCCACCGCCGCGCTCAACGAGAAGATCGAGGACAAGCTCTGGTCGATCCATGAGGAGAACACCGAGCTCGTCACCCGTGCCATGGAAGCGGGCAATGCGCTGACGAAGATATTCGAGCAGGCGGTTGCGCGCGGCGAGGTCAAGATCGAGGACCTCTTCGACACCGACTACGTGGAGATATCAGGCACCAACCCGCAGCAATACCGCACCAGATATCTCGACTGGGCCGACCGCGCCCTGCCGCCGTTCCAGGAAGCCTTTCTGGCGAGGGAGTCGCGGATGGCGTTCTGCGCCATGGTCGACCGCAACGGCTTCCTGCCGGTGCACAACAAGATCTATTCGCATCCGCAGCGGCCGGGCGACGTCGCCTGGAATACGGCCAACAGCCGCAACCGGCGCATCTTCAACGATCCGGCGGGGCTCGCCGCTGCACGCAACCTGCGATCGTACCTGGTCCAGAGCTATGCGCGCGACATGGGCAACGGGAACACGGTGATGATGCGCGAGATCGACGTCCCGATCCGCGTGCAGGGCCGGCACTGGGGCGGCTTCCGCACGGCTTACAAGCTGTAGCACCCCGCGTGCACTCCTGGGCAAGACGCCGGGTGCGAATCATCCTCTAAGGTCGGAGCTAGGAATCGGAATGCCGCCAAGGAGCCGATCAACGGCTCCGACTGGAGAGAGCCCGTACATGTCCTTTGCCCAACTTGCCGTATTGGACACCGCATCCAACCGGACGCTCGCCGAACGCCTGATCGACCAGCTCGCCGACCGCATCGGCGGTCTCGGCGTCGAGCTCGCCGATATCGCCGGCAACGTCCAGGACGTCGCCAACCGCGTCGCGAGCCAGTCGGAACGGTTTCACCATCTGCAGAAGACGGCCGAGACGATGGTCTCGGCCAACCACGACATCGCCAACGCCTCGCAGGCGGTGCAAAGCACGACGTCGGCTGCGGTCGGCGAGATCGCACAGTCGCGCGGCGCCGTCGACACCGCGGTCAGCCACATCTCCGAGCTCGTCGCCGCGGTGGAGCGGATCGAGGCCCGCCTCAGCGCCGTCGGCGCGGCGTTGGCGCAGGTGGCGAAGGTCTCCGGCTCGATCGAGGCGATCGCCAAGCAGACCAATCTGCTCGCGCTCAACGCCACCATCGAAGCGGCGCGCGCCGGCACTGCCGGCCGCGGCTTTGCGGTGGTCGCAAGCGAGGTCAAGAACCTCGCGGAGGCCACGCGCCAGGCCACGCACCAGATCTCCGACACCGTGCGCGATCTCGACGGCCAGATCGAAGGCCTGATCGGGGAGAGCAGCGACGCCTCGCAGCGCGCCAAGACCGCCGGCGAAGGCGCGCAAGCGATCTCCGGCATCATCTCGCGGGTGCAGCAGGGCTTCGCCTCCGTCGAAGCCGAGATCGACGGCGTCGCACGCGCGGCGACCTCCAACCTCGGCCACTGCGACACCGTGATCAGCGAGCTCAACGAGCTCGCCAAGGGCGTCGACCTCTCCTCGCGCGACCTCCGAAGCGCCGACGAGCGCGTGGCGAAGCTGCTCGACACCTCCGAAGGCCTGATCGCGCTGATCGCCGACAGCGGCGTGGAGACATCGGATGCGCCGCTGATCCGCGTCGTCATCGACACCGCGAAGCGGATCGCGGCCGAGTTCGAAGCTGCGATCGACCGCGGCGAGATCACGCTCGACCAGCTCATGGACGAGAATTACCGCGAGATATCAGGCACCGATCCGAAGCAGTACAACACCGCCTACGTCGACTTCACCGACCGCGTGCTGCCCGCGATCCAGGACCCGATCCAGACATCCGATCCGCGCATCGTGTTCTGCGTCGCCTGGGCCAAAGGCGGGTACCTTCCGACCCACAATCCGAACTACCGCCTGCCGCAGGGCAAGGACCCGGTCTGGAACAACGCCAATTGCCGCAACCGCCGCCTGTTCACCGACCGCGCGGTGAAGAAGGTCGCGGCCAACACGAAACCCTTCCTGCTGCAGACCTATCGCCGCGACATGGGCGGCGGGCAGTTCGTGCTGATGAAGGACCTGTCCTCGCCTATCATGATCCGCGGCAAGCACTGGGGCGCCTTCCGGATGGGCTTTCGCCAGGGCTGACGAGGGCGCTCCGACGTCCTCAAAACAAAAAGCTCGAAAACAACCCCATGCACAGTAGCCGGGGTGTGCGGAATCAATGGCTTACGCTGGCGGGCCCTGGCGCGCTTTGACTCGTCGGGCAAAACAGGGTTAGAATGCTATTATTCCGAAATTCCAACATGAGCTTGGCGGGACCTAAGCGCGCCTCGTCCTTCGAGACGACCGCTAGCGGTCTCCTCAGGACGAGGCTAAGCCGCATCGGTGCTCGTCAAAACTACGGCCGCACACTCGGTCCTCATCCTGAGGGCCCGCCAACGGCGGGCGTCTCGAAGGATGGCCGCAAGCAAGGACGTGCCGCCGCATTCGCACGACCATCTGCGGCGATCGGCGGCGCGTGCGACGAAAAATGCGTCAAAACATGACGATTATCATATCATGTAGCCCAAAACGCTTGCAGCAATCGCCGCACAACTTCGTGAACGTCATGGCCTGACGCTTCGTGCGCGCAAATATGCATTGCCGGAAATTTCGATGCTTCATCGTTTCGCATCGGTATGATTATCGTCGCGCGCAAATCGCGGACGCCGCAAGCGCTCGTCGAGCAAGGGGATGCACATGGCAACAACACTCACCATCAACGGCGAAACGAAATCGTTCGACGCCCCGCCTGAAATGCCGCTGCTGTGGGTGCTGCGCGACATCCTCGGCATGACCGGTACTAAGTTCGGCTGCGGCATCGCGCAATGCGGTGCCTGCACGGTGCATGTCGACGGCAAGGCCGTGCGTTCCTGCGTGCTGCCGGTGAGTGCGGTGGCGAATCGCGCCATCACCACCATCGAGCATGTCGGCAGCACGCCTGCGGGCGCGAAGGTACAGAAGGCCTGGCTGGAGGCCGAAGTGATCCAGTGCGGCTATTGCCAGTCCGGCCAGATCATGGCGGCTGCCGCGCTGCTGGCGGCAACGCCGAACCCCGATGATTCCGACATCGACGCCGCGATGGCCGGCAACATCTGCCGCTGCGGCACCTATGTCCGCATCCGCGAAGCGATCAAGCACGCGGCCAACGGCCGGCAATCGTGAGGTCCACCATGAACGCACCCGACAACCTCTCCCGCCGTTCGCTGCTGACCGGTGGCCTCGCCACCGGCTTCCTGCTCGCCTTCCACCTGCCGATGCGCGCGGCCGTCAACGAGCCGGTGCAGCCGCCTGACGCGACCGACGGAAAGTTCGCGCCCAACGCCTTCATCCGCATCGACGCCGAAGGCGCGACCACGCTGGTGATGCCGCAAGTCGAGATGGGACAGGGGATCTACACCGCCATCTCGATGATCCTGGCGGAAGAACTCGACGCCGACTGGTCGAAGGTCCAGCTGCTGCATGCGCCTGCCAACGAGAAGCTGTACGGTAATCCGATTTTTATCGTTCAGGCGACCGGGGGCTCCACATCGGTGCGGGCGTTCTGGAAACCGCTGCGCGAAGCCGGCGCCGGCGCGCGCGCCATGCTGGTGCAGGCCGCAGCCGCGCAATGGGGCGTCGATCCCGCCAGTTGCACGACCTCGAAGGGTGTGGTGAGGCACCAGGCGAGCGGCCGCACGCTCGCCTATGGCACGCTGGCGGCGGCCGCGAGCGGCCAGACGCCGCCCAAGACCGTCCCGCTCAAGGACCCCAAGGATTTCGTCTATATTGGCCAGCCGTTGAAGCGGCTCGACACGCCCGAGAAGGTCAACGGCAAGGCGGTCTACGGCATCGACGCGATCGTGCCGGGCATGAAATTCGCGACGCTGGCGCAGTGCCCGGTGTTCGGCGGCAAGGTCGGCAAGGTCGATGACCGGGCCGCGAAGAAGATTCCGGGTGTGCGGCAGATCGTCGTGCTCGACGATCTCGTCGCCGTGATCGGCGACCACATGTGGGCGGCCAAGAAAGGCCTCGACGCGCTCGACATCGAATGGAACGAAGGACCGAACGCCAAGCTGAATTCGCAAGCGATCTGGGACGATCTGCGCGCCGCCAGCGCCAAGGACGGCGTGGTCGCCAAGTCCATCGGCGACGTCGCCAAGGGCCTCGCGGCCGGTGAAAAATTCGAAGCCTCGTTCGAACTGCCGTTTCTCGCCCACGCGACGATGGAGCCGTTGAACGCCACGGTCCATTGCAAGCCTGATTCCTGCGAGATCTGGACGGGCACACAGATCATGGCGCGCGTGCAGTCGGAGGCGGCCAAGGCCGCAGGGCTCCCTGTCGAGAAGGTGACAGTGAACAACCATCTGCTGGGCGGCGGCTTCGGCCGCAAGCTCGAGCCCGACATGGTGGTGACGGCGGTCCGCATCGCCAAACAGGTCGACGGGCCGGTCAAGGTGGTGTGGACCCGTGAGGAAGACATTCAGCACGATATCTACCGTCCGGTCTATCGCGACACGATCGCGGCAACCTTGTCAGGCGGCAAGATCGCCAGCTGGAAATACAAGATCGCCGGCGCTTCGATCCTCGCGCGCTGGCTGCCGCCGGCGTTCCAGAAGGGCATCGATATCGACGCGGTCGACAGCGCCGTCGACGTGCCCTACGAGATCCCGAATTTCCACGTCGAATATGTCAGGGCCGAGCCGCCGGCGATCCCGACCGGATTCTGGCGCGGGGTCGGCCCCAACAACAACGTGTTTGCCGTTGAGTCCTTCATCGACGAGCTGGCGCGCAAGGCGGGCAAGGACCCGGTCGAGTTTCGCCGCGGCATGCTGGCCAATTCGCCGCGCTTCCTCAACGTCCTCAATCTCGCGGCAGAAAAGTCGGGCTGGGGCCAGCCGTTGCCGGCACGCGTCGGGCGCGGCGTGTGCCTGCAGCCGTCGTTTGGGAGCTTCATCGCCACTGTCGTGGAAGCGGAAGTCGACGAGCAGGGCGACATCAATCTGCGCCGTGCGACCTCGGTGGTCGATACCGGTATTGCCATCAATCCCGATACGATCGCGGCCCAGATCGAGGGCGGACTGATCTTCGGCTTCACCGCCGCGCTCTATGGCGAGATCACCATCGACAAGGGCCGCGTCCAGCAATCCAACTTCAATGACTACCGGATGCTGCGGATCAACCAGACACCCAAGATCGAAGTGCACGTCGTCAAGAGCGGCGAGGCGCCCGGCGGCATCGGCGAGACCGGCACGACCGCCGGACCGCCGGCGCTGCGCAACGCGATTTACGCCGCAACCGGCGTGGCGCTGCGGCGCCTGCCGATCGATCGGAAACTGCTGGCTGCGGGGAAGAAGGCATGAGCGGCAAGATGCGTATTCTCGGAAGCTTCGTCGTGATCGCCATCGTCGCGGTGGCGCTCGGCGTCTTCACCATCCGCGGGCCCGGCCCGCTCGACTTCTCAGGCGGCAGCAGAGTGGCGCTGGCGGATTACCGCGGC
Source organism: Bradyrhizobium sp. CCBAU 11357 (assembly GCF_028128865.1). Lineage (NCBI taxonomy): Bacteria > Pseudomonadati > Pseudomonadota > Alphaproteobacteria > Hyphomicrobiales > Nitrobacteraceae > Bradyrhizobium > Bradyrhizobium sp. CCBAU 11357. The sequence continues at coordinate 179,153 of NZ_LBJW01000099.1, forward strand.
GGCAAGCCCACGGGCGTGCCGGCCAAGTTGGAGAAGGCAAGCCTGGTCGAACGCGGCGAATATCTGGCGAAGGCGGCCGACTGCATGGTCTGCCACACCAAGCCGGGCGAGAAGGACTATTCCGGCGGGCTTGCCTTCAAGCTGCCGTTCGGCACGCTCTATTCCACCAACATCACGCCGGACAAGGACACCGGCATCGGCAGTTACAGCGACCAGGATTTCCTGAACGCGGTTCAGCACGGCAAGCGCCGTGACGGCGCGCGGCTCTATCCGGCGATGCCGTACACGTCCTACACGTTCATGACGGACGAGGACGTGCTGGCGGTGAAGGCGTATCTGTTCAGCCTGCCGGCGGTGCCCGCCAAGGCGCCGGACAACACGCTGTCGTTCCCGTTCAACCAGCGCTGGGCGATGATTGTCTGGTCGGCGGTGTTCAATCCGGATACGCGCTTTGCGCCGGACACCTCGAAGAGCCCGGAATGGAATCGTGGCGCGTATCTCGCGGAGGCGCTGGCACATTGCGGCGAGTGCCACACGCCGCGCAATCTCGGTTTCGCGCTCGACAACCGCAAGAAGTTCGCCGGCGCCATCACGGCGGGCTGGCGCGCCTTCAACATTTCTTCCGACAAGGCGACCGGTCTCGGCAATTGGAGCGACCAGGATCTGATCTCGTATCTGTCGCTCGGCCATGCGCCGGGTCACGGCTCGGCCTCGGGTCCAATGGGTGAAGCGGTCGACCACAGCTTTAGCCAGCTTGCGCCGGAAGACATCAGCAGCATCGTTGCTTACTTGCGCAGCGTGCCGCCGGTAGCCTCGCCCGACCTGCCGGCGACCACCGCGCCGGTCGCACCCGCCTCTCACAGGGAAGGCGTCACGGCGGACGCGCGCGGCAAAAAAGTGTTCGCCAGCGCCTGCGCCAGCTGCCACGGCTGGAGCGGCGAGAGCCCGGTCTCACCGATGGCGACGCTGACCGGCACCTGGGCCGTCAACGACCCCGCCGCCACCAACGTCGCGCAGATCGTGATCTCGGGCACGAAGCGGCATACGCCTGACGGCGCGCTGTCGATGCCGGCGTTCGGCAAGGCCTATACGGACGACGAGATCGCGGCGGTGGCGAATTACGTCACGGCGCGGTTCGGTGCGAAGGGCTCGAAGCTGACGGCGAAGGACGTGGCGGAGCTGCGGGAGCAGACGGCGGAGTAGCGCTCTGCTCTTACCCTCCCCTGGAGGGGGAGGGTCGGCTCACATTGAGCGCAGCGAGATGTGAGACGGGGTGGGGTGACGGTCTCTCCGCATCGAACACTGCCCGAGAGGAGAGATCACCCCACCCCGCTCGCGCTACGCGCGATCGACCCTCCCCCTCCAGGGCAGGGCTATCGCATGTGGCCTAGGAGTTCGAAGAAGAAGGCA
>NZ_LBJW01000100.1:0-201224 GCF_028128865.1 Bradyrhizobium sp. CCBAU 11357
AGTTTGAATCAGAAATCGCCCCCTCTGGGAACCCCGATTCCAGTCAAAAACAACATGCTCTAGCTCTGCGTCGACCCGCGAACGCCAATTCGTGGTGGGCAAAGCGAAGCGTGCCCACCATGTCGAATCCACGCGGGGAGAGATGGTGGGCACGGCGCTCACGCGCCTTTGCCCATCCTACGAGGGCTGCGTTTGGACGACAGCTGTTACGCCGGCAGATGCGGCACGGCGTCGAACCTCGACACCACGATATCCCGCTTGGTCTCGTCCACCCGCACGGTCATGTCGAAGCGGCCGTCGTGCAGCTCCTTCGACAGCACCTCGGCATTGCGGTGCAGCCAGCTGATGCCGGCGCCGTCGGCGGCGTCGATCGAGAGATCGAGCGTGGTGCGCTTGGCGGCCAGGCGTTGCTCGATCGCGGCGAGCAGAGCATCGATGCCCTCGCCCGACACGGCTGAGACCAGCATCGCCGGATGATCCTCCGGCCTGCGCGCGGCAATGTTGAGCAGCTCTTCACGTTGCTCGGGATCGAAACGGTCGATCTTGTTCCAGACCTCGATGATGCGGCCGGAATCGTCCGGGTTGATGCCGAGCTGGCGCAGCACCGCGTCGACGTCGCTCTGCTGCGCCTCGGCGTCCTCATGCGAGATGTCGCGGACATGCAGGATGACGTCGGCCTCCAGCACCTCCTCCAGCGTGGCGCGGAAGGCGGCGACGAGCTGCGTCGGCAGGTTGGAGATGAAGCCGACGGTGTCCGACAGCATGGCCTTGCCGCCATGCGGCAGGTTGAGCGCCCGCAAGGTGGGATCGAGCGTCGCAAACAGCATGTCGGCCGCCTGCACCTCGGCGCGGGTCAGGCGATTGAACAGCGTCGACTTGCCGGCATTGGTGTAGCCGACCAGCGCGACCACGCGATACGGCACGCGTTGGCGGCCGGCGCGATGCAGCCGCCGCGTCGCCTGCACCTTTTTCAGCTCGCTCTCCAGCTTGGAGATGCGCTCCTGGATCAGGCGGCGGTCGGCCTCGATCTGGGTCTCGCCGGGGCCGCCCATAAAGCCGAAACCGCCGCGCTGGCGTTCGAGATGGGTCCAGGAGCGCACCAGGCGCGAGCGCTGGTAGTTGAGATGCGCCAGCTCGACCTGCAGCGAGCCTTCCCTGGTCTTGGCGCGGCGGCCGAAGATTTCGAGAATGAGCCCGGTGCGGTCGAGCACCTTGGCGTGCCATTCCTTCTCGAGGTTGCGCTGCTGGATCGGCGACAGCGCGCAATCCATCACCACGAGCTCGACCTCGAGGGTCTTGATCAGCCCGGCGATCTCCTCGACCTTGCCCTTGCCGATATAGGTCGCGGGCCGGATCTGGCTGACCGGGGCGACGATGGCGTCGGCAATGACGAGATCGATCGCGCGCGCGAGGCCGACGGCTTCATCGAGCCGGGCCTCGGTGTCTCGCAAGGCATGAGTCTCCGATTGCGCGTCGGCACCGCCCGCGCGCACGCGCAAGTAGGGGCCGATGACAAGCACCCGCCCCGTCTGCGTAGCCCCTGCCGACCGTGGACGGTCGGCATCCCCGTCGAAGTTCCGGGGTTCCAATCAGATCACTCTCAAGCCGGCTGGTCCTCGCCGCCTTCGAACAGCTGAATCGGAGCGCCCGGCATGATGGTCGAGATCGCATGCTTGTAGACGAGCTGCGAATGACCGTCGCGCCGAAGCAGCAAACAGAAATTGTCGAACCAGGTCACGATGCCCTGGAGCTTCACTCCGTTGACCAGAAAGATCGTCAGTGGCGTCTTGGTTTTGCGAACGTGATTTAGGAAGGTGTCCTGTAGGTTTTGTGCGCGGTCTGCCGCCATTGTTTTTTTCTCGCTTTGAGTTTCTTTTTATTGCGCCGGATGCGGCCCTCTTTGTGGAGTTCGGGGCCTCCTCCGGTTGCTGTTCCTCATGAGATCCCCCTCGGAAGGAACAGCGGTTCGATTAGAGGACAGGTCGGGATATTAGGCAAGCCGCTTCAAGCGGCAGGCCCGGCCCTATTGCCCCGAAAAATTACGGAAATCGATGATTTTCTTCGCCTATTGTCGAGATGCCGCCGCGGCGTCGCAGCCTTAGCCGACGCCGAGCGCTTTCAACTTCCGGTGCAAGGCCGAACGTTCCATGCCAACGAACTCGGCCGTTCGGGAAATATTTCCTGAGAAACGGCTGATCTGTGCAATCAAATAGTCGCGCTCGAACACTTCGCGTGCCTCGCGCAGCGGCAGGCCCATGATGTGCTCGCCATTGTTGCTGGTCGGCATCGCCGGCACCATCGAGCCGACATCCTGCGGCAGCATGTCGGCGGTGATGATGACCTCCGGCCCACCGGCGGCCAGAATCATGACTCTTTCAACGTTATTGCGGAGCTGACGCACATTGCCGGGCCAGACATGCGATTGCAGCACCGCCATCGCGTCCTGACCGATCTGGCGCCTGGGCAGGCCGCTGCCGGCCGAGATCTGCTCCATGAAATAGTCGATCAATTCCGGAATGTCCTCGCGCCGCTCCGATAGTGCGGGCACGCGGATCGGCACCACCGAGAGCCGGTGGTAGAGATCCTCGCGGAAGCGGCCGGCCGTGATCTCCTCTTCGAGATTGCGGGCGGTCGATGAGATGATGCGCACGTCGACCTGCACCTTGGCGGTACCGCCGACGCGCTGGAACGACTGCTCCACCAGCACGCGCAGGATCTTGTTCTGGGTCTCGCGCGGCATGTCCGCGATCTCGTCGATGAACAGCGTGCCGCCATGCGCTTCTTCGAGCGCGCCAGGCTTGCGCGGCTGCTCGCCGTTGGACTGCTCGACGCCGAACAGCTCATGCTCCATCCGCTCCGGCGTGATCGCGGCGGCGTTGATGACGACGAAGGGACCGTCGGCGCGGCCCGAGGCGGCATGCAGCGTGCGCGCGGTCAGCTCCTTGCCGGCGCCGGCGGGGCCGACGATCAGGATGCGGCTGTTGGCCTTGGCGGCCCGCTCGATGGTCTGGCGCAGCTGGTTCATGCTGGGCGAGCGGCCGACCAGCTGGCTGGCGCTCGGCGCGAGCTGCTTCAGCTCCTTGACCTCGCGCTTCAGCCGCGAGTTCTCCAGCGCCCTGGTCGCGACCAGGATGAGGCGGTCGGCCTTGAACGGCTTCTCGATGAAATCGTAGGCGCCGCGCTTGATCGCGGCGACCGCGGTCTCGATGTTGCCGTGGCCGGAGATCATCACGACGGGCAGATCGGCATTGTCCTTCTTGACCTGCTCAAGGAGCTGCAGGCCGTCGAGCTTGGAGCCCTGCAGCCAGATGTCGAGGAATACCAGGTGCGGCCGGCGATTGGCGATCTCGGCAAGCGCCGAGTCGCTGTCGCGTGCAGTCCTTGTGACGAATCCCTCGTCTTCGAGAATGCCCGCAACGAGATCCCGAATATCGGCCTCATCATCGACAATCAGAATTTCACTTGCCATGGATCGCGCCTGTCTTGTCAGCTGCCTGTTGAGGCTTTGATTTTGGTTGAATCATTGGTCTTATCAGCCGGCTCTTTGGTTCCGGCGGCCGGCTCTTTTGTTGCCTCGTTCGCGACGGATTCCGTCACCGTTTGCGTGATGTCGGCTTTGGAGGTCGTCTCGGTCGCGGCGTCGGCCGCAGGCACTTGCTCCGTTGTCGCGGACTTCGCGGGTTGCCCTGAGACGGCAAAGCGCATACGCATCCAGGCGCCGCGCTGACCTGCACGGAAGTCGGAGGCATCCTTCAGCTCGATCCGCCCGCCATGGTCTTCCAGCACGCGGCCGACGATGGCGAGCCCGAGGCCGGTGCCCTTGGCGCGCGTGGTGACGTAGGGCTCGAGCAGGCGCGAGCGCGCGACCTTGGGCAGGCCGATACCGTTGTCGATGACGTCGATCAGCACGTCGTCGCCCTCGCGCGACACCACGACGTCGATACGGCCCTTGCCACCGTCCTTGCCGAGCTCCTCGGGCGGGACCTGCTCGATCGCTTCGGTGGCGTTCTTGACGATGTTGGTGACCGCCTGCGAGATCAGCCGCCGGTCGAACTGGGCGCGCAGCGGATCCTGCTTGAACTCGGCCTCGATGTCGATCTCGGGATGGGCGACCTTCATCAGGAACACCGCCTGGCGCACGGTGTCGGCGACGTCCTCGCCCTCCATCACCGGCTTGGGCATCCGCGCAAAGCGCGAGAACTCGTCGACCATGCGCCTGATGTCGTCGACCTGGCGCACAATGGTGTCGGTGCACTGATCGAAGATCTGCTTGTCCTTGTCCTCGGTGATGGTCTTGCCGAACTTGCGGCGGATGCGCTCGGCCGAGAGCTGGATCGGCGTCAGCGGGTTCTTGATCTCGTGGGCGATGCGGCGCGCGACGTCGCCCCAGGCCGAGGTGCGTTGCGCCGAGACCAGCTCGGTGATGTCGTCGAGCGTGATGATGTAGCTGTCGTGCGGCTGGTTCTTCTCGGCGCTGACGCGGACCGACAGGTTGCGCTCGGTGCCGTCGCGGGTGATCGTGATCTGGCCCTGCACCAGGCGCTGGGTCCCTTCCCGCGCCGTCTTCATCATCTCGTCGAGCTCGGGCAGCACGTCGGAGAGCGGATGGCCGAGCGTCTCGGCTTCGGAGTGACCGATCAGCTTCTCGGCGGAGCGATTGAGGATGCCGACGCTGCCGGACGCGTCGACGCCGATGATGCCGGCGCTCGCCGATGACAGCACCGCTTCGATGAAGCGGCGGCGGCTGTCGATGAGGTCGCTGGCGCTCACGAGTTCGTCGCGCTGGCTGCGCAATTCCTGCGTCATCTTGTTGAAGGTCTCGCCCAGTTGGGCGAGATCGCCTTCCGACTGGTGCACCGCCACCTGGACGTGCAGGTCGCCGGTCGAGACCGTGTGGGCCGCATTCATCAGCCGCCGGATCGGCGAGACCAGCGAGTTGGCGAAGTTGAGACCGATCAGCACCGAAGCCATCAGGATGGTCAGCGCGATCACCGCGAACATCAGCGCGAAGGCGACCTGGATACCGAGCCGGCGCGATTCGATCTGGGCGTATTCGGCGACGCTGACCTCGGTCTGCTTGAGCTGATTGACGACATTCGGATCGAGCGGCCGGGCGACATAGAGGAAGGTGTCGTTGAAGGCACGCAGGCGGATCACCGCGGCGACGAAGCTCGCATCTGGGAGCACCGCGATCTCGGGCTCGGCCTCGTTGACGTTGCTGAGAAAGTCGGGCGCGGGCGGCGAATAAGCGAGCCGCATGCCGGTGTCGGCGGATTCCAGAATATTGGTGTTCTTGTCGATGATCATCGCGCCCGGCAGGTTGCGGGACGCGGCGCTCGCCGTCAGCATCTCGCGAAACGTGCGGCGGTCCTGGTCATAGAGCGGCCGGGCATGGGCGATGTCGTTGGCCATGCCGAGAATGTCGCCGCGGATCAGCTGCGCATGGTCCTGCATATAGGCCCGCGCGATCGTCAGCGAGTTCTGGATGACCTGCTTGGTCGGCCCGGAGAACAGCCGGTCGAGGCCGCGCTCGATGGTGACATTGGCCACGACGGCAACCAGTACCGCCGGCAGCACCGCAACGATCGAGAACAGGCTGACGATCTGGACGTGAAGACGCGCCGCCGCCCTGCCCCGCCGCCGCGCCAGGATCAGCTGCCAGAGTTCCCGGATGATGATCCCGACCAGCAGCAGGATCGTAGCGGCATTGATCAGATAGAATGTGCGGACAACCCCGGGTGTCGGCTCGATCGTGCTCAGACCGGTCAGGACCAGGAAGGTCAGGAAGGCCGACAGCAGCGCCAGCGCGACGGCAAAGGGCGCCAGCCAGCGTCGCACCGACCAACGCCGGGGCTCTTCCGCTGGGGCCGTGTCAAAGTGTGCGGCCGAGGTCTCTGCGCTGGTCATTCCGGCAATGGCGGTGCTGAAAACGGGTCCGCGGACGCGCGGATACTGATGTATTCGTACCACATTGTTGCCAAATTGCGACAATTCCGCGGCGTGTCGGCCGCGGCGGACCGGCGCAATCCACAGGCACATGCGGGAGGACGGGAACGGAATCCCGCCATTCCGGCTTGATCAGCATGGATAAGATCTGTCTCGCGACGATGGTTTCGGCCGTTCTGCTGCTGATCGTGGCCTCCGACCTCTTGGTCAACGGCCTCGGCCTTAAGCAGGACCCGGTGAATCTCGCCAGCGTGATGCCGGCATCCGGCCGGCTGGTCAGATAGATGTGATGCCGCGCGCTGCGGCCAAACAAATTTAAATGGACGACCGGAACATTTGGGCCCAGCGCGGACTTCTGCTCACCGCGTCAGCCACAACGGCCAGCGCGATCCGGACAGGCTCAGCTCTGCCTTGGTAGGGGGAGCTGAGCCACCGGCCGCTTCGAAAGATTAGCCCCCGCTCCGATACACCTGGATGTCGAGATCCCGGATCTTCTTCCGCAGCGTGTTGCGGTTGAGGCCGAGCAGGTCCGCGGCGCGGATCTGGTTGCCGCGCGTGGCGGCGAGCGCCGCCGTGAGCAGCGGCACCTCGATCTCCTTGAGAATGCGGTGATACAGGCCCGGCGGCGGCACGCCGTTCGGGAAGCCTTGGAAGTGCGAGGACAGATACGCCTCCACCGCGCCGCCGAGATTGTCGACGCCCTGCTGGACCGCGGCGCCCGGGCTGACCGAGGGCGGTGCGAGCTCGCCGTCGATGACGGAGGCCGTGATCACGTCCTGCGGATAGAGCGCGGCGAGGCGCCGGGCGAGATTCTCGAGCTCGCGCACGTTGCCGGGCCAGCGGTGCTGCTTCAGCCGCTCCAGCGCCAGGGTGTCGAGCTTCTTCGGCGGCAGGCCGTCCTTCTCGGCCAGCGTGAAGAAGTGCCGCACGAGGTCCGGCAAGTCCTCGATGCGCTCGCGCAACGGCGGCAGCCGCAGCGGCACGACGTTGAGGCGGAAGAACAGGTCTTCCCGGAACAGGCCCTGCTGGATCAGGACGCGCAAATCCTTGTTGGAGGCCGCGACGATGCGCACGTCGGTCTTGATCGGGGTGCGGCCGCCGACGGTGGTGTATTCGCCCTGCTGCAACACACGCAGCAGGCGGGTCTGCGCCTCCATCGGCATGTCGCCGATCTCGTCCAGGAACAGCGTGCCGCCCTCGGCCTGCTCGAACCGGCCGGAGGCGCGGGTGTTGGCGCCGGTGAAGGCACCGCGCTCGTGGCCGAATAGCTCGGACTCGATGAGATCGCGCGGAATCGCCGCCATGTTCACCGCGACGAACGGGCCGTTGCGGCGCTTGCCGTAATCGTGCAGCGCGCGCGCCACCAGCTCCTTGCCGGTACCGGACTCGCCCGTGATCATCACGGTGAGGTCGGTCTGCATCAGGCGCGCCAGCACGCGGTAGATTTCCTGCATCGCCGGCGAACGACCGACCAGCGGGATCGCCTCCATCTCGGCGTCCTCATCCGGCGTCGAGGTCCGCTCCTTCGGCTCGGCCAGCGCGCGGCCGACGATCGCGATCAGCTCCTTCAGATCGAACGGCTTCGGCAGATATTCGTAAGCGCCGCGCTCGGAGGCGCGGATCGCCGTCATGAAGGTGTTCTGCGCGCTCATGACGATGACGGGCAGGTTCGGCCGCATCTTCTTGATCCGCGGCAACAGGTCGAAGGCGTTTTCGTCCGGCATCACCACGTCGGTGATGACGAGATCGCCCTCGCCCTGGCTGACCCAGCGCCACAGCGTTGCGGCATTGCCGGTCAGCCGCACTTCGTAACCGGCGCGGGACAGTGCCTGATTGAGAACGGTGCGGATGGCGGTATCGTCATCGGCTACGAGAATGCTACCTGCGGGCATTGTTAATCCTCATTTTGCCCCCTGTGACGCAGGCGACGACTTCCCGGCAGAGCCGTCGCGACTGCTTTGATCGGCGTGTTTGACCGATGTGGAATACATCGGCATCAGCACGCGGAAGGTGGTCTTGCGCGGCTGAGATTCGCATTCGATGATGCCCCCGTGATCGCCGACGATCTTGGCGACCAGCGCAAGGCCGAGACCCGAGCCGGTCTGCTTGGTGGTCACGAAGGGGTCGAACAGGTTGGGCAGAAGATCGTCGGGCACGCCGGGTCCGTTGTCCTTCACGCAGAATTCGAGCGGAAGGGATACCCGGGATTTTTGACCGGGGACTGACAGGCGCACACCGGGACGGAACGCGGTGGTGAGCTGAATCTCGGCGTCGGGCACGTCGATCAACGCTTCGGCGGCGTTCTTCACGAGATTGAGGAACACCTGGATCAGCTGGTCCTGGTTCGCCAGCACCGGCGGCAGCGAGGGATCGTAATCCTCGATGAAACGGATGTTGCGGGCAAAGCCCGACTGCGCCAGCCGCTTCACGTGATCGAGCACCGAATGGATGTTGACGGGGCCGCGCACCACGGGGCGCTCGTCGCCGAACACCTCCATGCGATCGACCAGCGTCACGATGCGGTCGGCCTCGTCGCAGATCAGCCGCGTCAGCATGCGGTCCTCGGACGAGGCCTGCTGCTCGAGCAGCTGTGCCGCGCCGCGAATGCCCGAAAGCGGATTCTTGATTTCATGCGCGAGCATGGCTGCTAGCGCTATCACCGAGCGCGCTGCGCTGCGGTGGGTGAGCTGCCGATCCATCTTGTCGGCGATGGTGCGCTCCTGCAGCATCACGACGATATGGCCGGGCCGCTCGGTGAGCGGCGCGACATGCAGGTCGACCTGGCGGTCGCCGCCCATGCGGGGCGTGCCGAGATCGACCTTGTATTCGTTGACCGGCGAGTTCGACGAGCGCACCTGGTCGATCAGCGCCAGCAACGGACTTCCGAACGGCACCAGCTCCTTCAACGACTGCCGCTTCAGGAATTGCGTCGAGATCTCGAAGAAGGCTTCGGTGGCGATGTTGGCGGCGACGATCTTGCCGTCCGGCCCAATCATGAGCACGGGGTTGGGCAAGGCATCCAGGATGGCGTCGCTGTCGGACTGAAGCGGCCGACGATGTTCAGCGGCTGAGCTCATGCAGCAGCGCTCCATGCGAAGTCGTCGAAGGCGTCTTGCAGTGAATCGTGAACGAGGCGCGGATCCTCCGAGACCAGGATTTTCTGCCGCCAGGATTTCAGCTTCTCGGCCGGCGCACGGCTCGCCTGCGCGGCGACGTCGAGCGCCCAGCCCAGATGCTTGCGGGCGTGCCTCAGCCCGATGCGCAGACCATAGAGCGCACAAACGCCGTCATAGAGCGTGCGGACATAATGCAGCTGCGTTTCGAGCGAGGGCGCGGCTTCCTCGGCCCCGCCTTTCAGGCGGCGGCCGATCTGGCCGGGCAGCCAGGGCTGGCCCTGTGCGCCGCGGCCGATCATCACGGCGTCGGCGCCCGAGGCGTCCAATGCCGCGAGCGCCTTCTCGTAGGAGGTGATGTCGCCGTTGACGACGAGCGGAATGGAGATGGCCTCGCGCACGGCGCGGATCGCATCCCAATCGGCCTCGCCCTTGTAGAACTGGCAGCGAGTGCGGCCATGGACGGTGACGAGCTTGACCCCGGCGGCCTCCGCGCGCCGCGCCAGCTCCGGCGCGTTGCGGCTGCGGTCGTCCCAGCCGAGACGCATTTTCAGCGTCACCGGCACCTTCACCGCCGCGATCGTCGCCTCGATCAGGCTGACGGCATGGTCGAGGTCGCGCATCAAGGCCGAGCCGGACTGGCCGCCGGTGACGTGGCGGGCGGGACAGCCCATGTTGAGGTCGATGATATCGGCGCCTTCCGCTTCGGCGATCCGGGCGCCTTCGGCCATCCAGTGCGTCTCGCAGCCGGCGAGCTGGACCACGTGCGGGCCGATGCCGGTGGCTTCGCAGCGCAACCGGGACATCCGGTGGCCGTTGGCGAGCTCATCGCTCGCAGTCATTTCGGACACGACGAGACCGGCTCCAAGCTCGGCAGCCAGCCGGCGGACGGGCGAGTCAGTCACACCCGACATCGGTGCCAGGAAGACCGGGGCGGCGACTTCAATATCGCCTATTTTCAACGGCTTAGAGCCTGATACTGCCGAGCCGGTCACGGGGGTCTCGTTGACTGGGCAGGGCCTCATCGCGCCTGCCATGATCTATCTTGCGCACAATTCTTGTGCAGTCAAGCGTCATGCCTACAGTTTAGACAGTTCTGTAGATCTTTCAAGTGCAGTGCAGCAAAATGCTGTTTCCCACAATCCGGGGAAACCCCCTTTTTTTGCGGGCCTGCCGTGCTAGAGGCATGCCGGCAAATCACCCCCTGCTCTTTCATTGGCAACTGAGTATTTGAGTCCTATGGCGAAATCACAACGCACCGCTGTCGTCCTCGTGGCGGCCGGACGCGGCCTGCGCGCCGGCGCCGGCGGCCCGAAGCAATATCGCGAGATCGGTGGCATGCCTGTGATCCGTCGCGCCATGGGAGCCTTCAGCCGCCATCCCGAGGTATCAGCAGTGCAGCCGGTGGTGAACCCCGACGACACCGCCATGTTCACGGCAGCGGTCGCAGGGCTCAGCCACGAGCCGCCGGCCAATGGCGGTGCCACCCGGCAGGCTTCGGTGCTCGCAGGTCTCGAAGCGCTGGCCAAGCACATGCCGGACATCGTGCTGATCCACGACGCCGCGCGGCCGTTCGTCTCGGAAGGCGTGATCTCGCGCGCGATCGAGGCGGCGGGCCGCACTGGTGCTGCGATCCCCACCGTTCCCGTCACCGACACCATCAAGGTCACCGGCGAAAGCGGCAACGTCGAGGCCACGCCGGACCGCGCTTCCTTGCGAATCGCACAGACGCCGCAATCCTTTCGTTTCGACGTCATCCTCGAGGCGCATCGTCGCGCGGCAAGGGATGGACGCTCGGATTTCACCGACGATGCCGCGATTGCCGAATGGGCGGGATTGACGGTTGCAACCTTTGAAGGCGATGTTGCCAACATGAAGCTCACCACTCCCGAGGATTTCGTGCGCGAGGAAGCGCGCCTGGCCGCCCAGCTTGGCGACATCAGGACCGGCACCGGCTACGACGTGCACGCCTTCGGCGAAGGCGATCATGTCATGATCTGCGGCGTGCGCGTGCCGCACACCAAGGGTTTTTTGGCTCATTCCGACGGCGACGTCGGCCTGCATGCGCTGGTCGACGCCATTCTCGGCGCGCTCGCCGACGGCGACATCGGCTCGCACTTTCCGCCGAGCGATGCGAAGTGGAAGGGCGCCTCCTCCGACCAGTTCCTGAAATATGCCATCGAGCGCGTCGCAGCGCGCGGCGGCCGCGTCGCCAATCTCGAAGTGACGCTGATCTGCGAGCGGCCGAAGATCGGTCCGTTGCGCGACACCATGCGCGCGCGCATCGCCGAGATCTCCGGCGTCGACATCTCGCGCGTCGCGGTAAAGGCGACCACCAGCGAGCGGCTTGGCTTCACCGGCCGTGAGGAAGGCATCGCGGCCACCGCGAGCGCCACCATCCGCCTGCCCTGGGGCGTGTGAGGCCATGGGCGGCAGCGACGCACGCGCCCTCTCCCGCTCGCTGCTCGATCTGTGTCGGATGCGCAAGCTGACGATCGCGACCGCCGAATCCTGCACCGGCGGTCTCGTTGCGGGCGCGCTGACCGACATTCCCGGCTCGTCCGATGTCATCGACCGCGGCTTCGTCACCTATTCCAACGAGGCCAAGCGCGCGATGCTTGGCGTCGAGGCGAGCACGCTTACGAATTTCGGTGCGGTGAGCAAGGAGACCGCGACCGCGATGGCGATCGGTGCGCTGGAGCGCGCCGATGTCGATCTCGCCGTCGCCATCACCGGTATCGCCGGCCCGGGCGGCGCCACGCCCGGCAAGCCGGTCGGTCTCGTGCACTTCGCCGCAGCCGCGCGCGACGGCCGCATCATCCACCGCGAGCACCGCTTCGGCGCCATCGGCCGCAGCGCGGTGCGCGCCCGCTCGGTTGTCGAGGCGCTGCGCATGCTGATGGATCTGGCCCGCGGCCCGCAAGTCGCGGCCAAGCCGCAACGTGCCGCGGCAAGCCGCCTGCGCCCCCGCGTGACCCGCTCGCCGCGCCGGCATGTGGTGAAGCGCCGGCCGCCACGTTCGCCGCGGGGATAAAACGCCTCAGGCCGCCGCCGCAAGCAACGCGCCCGCATGATCGAGGACGCACTGCTTGACCGCGTCGGCTTCAGACGGCTTCGCCTTCGCGCTGACGGTCAATTCAAGGATCGGCGCCGCGGGATTTGCGACATCGAGGACCTTGGTGACGGAGACGGCAGGTTGCGCCTGATCGTCAATGCGGGAGTCGTTGCGCAACTCCCTCAAGATGCGATCCGCAAGCGTATTGGCCGCGCCCGCGGGGACCGGAAACGCGACCTTGACCTCGCCCGTGCCAGGATAGGCGCTGTGGTTGATGATGGCCGCGCCCCAGACCTGTCCATTCGGCAACAGGATCTGCGTGTTGTCGGGCGCGACGAGCTCGGTCATGAACAGCGACAGCGACCTCACCTTGCCCGCCTTGCCGGCGACCTCGACATCGTCGCCGATGTGAAACGGCCGGAACAAGAGCAGCATCACGCCGGCGGCGAGATTGGACAACGTGCCCTGCAAGGCGAGACCAATGGCGAGCGAGGTCGCGCCCAGCACGGCGACCAGGCTCGCCGTCTGGATTCCGAAGAGCTGCAGCACGGCGATGCCGACGACCGCGAGCATGCCATAGCGCGCAAGGCTGCCCACGAACAGCGTCACCAGCGGGTCGACGCGGTGCGTGACGCTGAGCACGCGCGTGACGAAGCGCTGCATCGCACCGGACAGATACCAGCCGACCGCGAGCAGCAGGATCGCGTAGATCGCGTTCAGGCCATACAGGACAAGCGACGCTTTCAGCGTGTCGAAATTGATGGTCATGGCGGCTCCAACCCGGACAGTCGGTTGAGAACGCGCCGCGATGCGAAATGATCCCCGCGACGGCTGAGGCGGAACACGGGAGGAAACTCTTGGTAGGGTGGATTAGCCGACCAGATGCGCCACGCGCATCTGGTCGGCGCAATCCACCTCGTCTGTCCCCGCGGCGGCAGACATGGTGGATTGCGCCTTCGGCACATCCACCCTACGAGATCTTGTGTTGCCCGACGGGCAAAACACTCAAGCGAGCGGTCAATCCACCCTCGCGAAAATATTCGCCTTTACAGAATTTCGGCTTTGTCGCATTCTCGTCGCACCTCATCCCTTGTCAGAGGGGCGTATCGCGATCGTCACGAACGCGGGGTGAGCTGCGGTGGACGCATGTCACATCGGCGCGAAGGGTTCGCAGGGCGGGCAACCGTGAGCGAAAACCGTCGCGCACACGACCGGTGTGATTTGCGTACGGCAAAACCGTGTCGTCCTGGCGCCCGGGGTCTGTGCGCCAAGTCTTGCGGTGATGTGGCGGTCCAACCGGACGCGCGCGTCAGTTATCTGCAAGGCGACGGGGGCAATAGTGCATCGCTCCCCGGGGAGAACTCGGCATAAGCCGTCAAACCACTGCGCAGGGAAGGCCGGTTGTTGGGCTTCACCTGTATGCCGCTGTGCAGCCTCTTGTAGCGCAACCTTCGCACAGTGGACCGTGGGTGCCCGGCCGGCACCCGGTCTTCCCTGCGCCTTCTGACATTTGAGGGCGTCATGACAACGCAAAGCTCGGGCAGGAACTGTCGCGAGGCTGCAGCGTTATGTTCCGTTTTCAGAAAGCATGCAAATTCGTCGATTCCGATCGGAATGCCCATGCGAACGGCGCGACTAAACCTGATCGCTGGTGTCCGATCTTGCACGGAAAAATATTGGCGCAATAATGCCGACTTAGGTTGTGCTCCGGAATCAACCGGACCAGCATCGTGGAGGGCGACGCAATTGTTCGCTCGCGTCGCGGCCTCGGCCGCCGTGATCATCACTTTGGCCGCCATTGATGGTGCGTCCGCGCAAATGGCCAACCAGCCGCCGGACACGATGGCAGCGCGGGTGGAGGCGTGCACGCCCTGTCACGGCAACAAGGGCGAAGGCACCAGCGACGTCTATTTCCCGCGCCTCGCGGGCAAGCCGGCCGGCTATCTCTACAACCAGCTTCTCGCCTTCCGCAGCGGCCGGCGCAAATATCCACCGATGAACTATCTCCTGGAGTTTCTGCCCGATCCGTATCTGCAGGCAATGGCGGAGTATTTTGCCAACGAGCATCCGCCACTGCCGCAGCCGGCGCCGAGCGAGGTCAGCAAGGACGTCCTCGCACAGGGCGAACAGCTCGCCACCAGCGGCGATGCCAATCGCAACATTCCGGCATGCGTGAGCTGCCACGGCCCCGACCTGACCGGCATGCAGCCAGGCATCCCCGGCCTGTTGGGCTTGCGCGCCGCCTATATCAGCGCACAGCTCGGCGCCTGGCGTTACGGCACCCGTACGGCCAAGTCGCCGGACTGCATGCAGCTCGTCGCCGGTCATCTCACCGAGGCCGACGTGACGGCCGTGGCCGCCTGGCTCGCGACGCGGCCTGCGCCCGCCAACCCGGCCCCCCTCCCGAGAGGCACCTACGCCCTGCCCTTCGGCTGCGGCAGCCAGCCCAACTGACGAGGCGGATGATGGTCTCGAAACTGTCGATCACGCTCTTTGCCATCGTCGCGCTCACGACAATTGCGCACGCGCAGGACAAGAGCAGCGATGTCGTCGCGCGCGGCGAATATCTCGCCCGCGCCGGCGATTGCACGGCGTGCCACACTGCACCCGAGGGACGCCTGTTCGCCGGCGGCCGGCCTATGCCGACCCCGTTCGGCACGCTTTACACCTCCAACATCACGCCGGATCCCGACACGGGGATCGGCAAATGGAGCGCCGACGATTTCTACAAGACCATGCACAGCGGCCGCTTCCCGGACGGCGGGCTGATCTATCCAGCGATGCCGTTCGCCTCCTACACCAAGGTCACGCGCGCCGACAGCGACGCGATCTACGCCTATCTGCGCTCGATTCAGCCTGTGAACCAGAAGAACAAGCCGCACGAGCTGCGCTTCCCCTACGACAATCGCCAGCTCATCCTCGGCTGGCGCACGTTGTTCTTCACCGAGGGCGAGTTCAAGCCGGATCCGAAGAAATCGGCGGAATGGAATCGCGGCGCCTACCTCGTCGAGGGCCTCGGCCATTGCGGCATGTGCCATTCGCCGATCAACGCGCTCGGCGGCACCTCGCAATCGGACGCCTTCAAGGGCGGCCTGATCCCGATGCAGAATTGGTACGCGCCGTCCCTCACCTCAAACCGCGAAGCGGGGCTCGGCGACTGGAGCATCAAGGACATTACCGACCTGCTCCAGACCGGCGTCTCCATGCGCGGCGTCGTTTACGGCCCGATGGCCGAGGTCGTGCACAACAGCCTGCAATATCTCAGCGACGAGGACACGCGCGCCATGGCGGTGTACCTCAAGAGCATTGCGGAGCCCTCGCCGTCGCCGCCGGCAAGCTCGACGCTGCCGACCAGCGAGAGCAGCCTCTTGATCAGCCTCGGCAAGACCGTTTACGACAAGCACTGCGCGAGCTGTCACGGCGTTCAGGGCGAAGGCAAGCCGCCGCACTGGCCGCCGCTCGCCAACAACCAGTCGATCGAGATGCAGTCGGCGGTCAATCCGATCCGCATGGTACTCAATGGCGGCTATCCGCCGGGCACCAAGGGCAACCCGATGCCCTACGGCATGCCGCCGTTTGCGGGGCTCCTGTCCGATAACGAGATCGCTGCCGTCGTCTCCTACATCCGCACCGCCTGGGGCAATCGCGGCACGCCGGTCTCGGCGCGCGAGGCCAACGAGCTGCGCTCCGCACCGCTGAACTGAGACCCAGAGATCCGTCATGATCAATTCCGACCCGCCGACCAGCCCAGCCGCCGCCGACCAGGCGGTCGACGACGTCGTCGCCCAAGGCCCGTCCGGGGCGATCGTGCTTGCCGGCATCGCCACGGCCTGCGTCGTCGCAATGTGGTTTGCCTTCTACCTGTTCGTCTTCCTGCCGCGCGGACCGCTGCAATGAGCGCCCAGGACACTCACGCCAGCGCCAGCGCCGAGGTCGCGGCCCGCGTCGAGCGGCGCTGGGCGACCATTGCCGTGATCATCATCGTGATGATGGCGCTGCTCGCGGCATTCGCCGGCATCCATCGCGCGACCATGCCGCAGCCGCGCGTCGAAACGACCGATCCATCCCGGCTGCATCTCTCAGGCGAATTCGTCGAGAGCAATCTCGGCAGTGTGCTCGAGGCGAACGGCAATGTGACCGTGCGCGCGATCGGCCAGCAATATTCCTTCACACCGGCCTGCATCCTGGTGCCTGCGGACACGCCGATCACGCTGCGCGCCACCAGCGCCGACGTCGTGCACGGCATCCTGATCCAGGGCACCAACGTCAACGCCATGCTGGTGCCGGGCTACATCTCCGAACAGCTCATGCGTTTCACGAAGACCGGCGATTATCTGATGCCCTGCCAGGAGTTTTGCAGCTTTGGCCACGAAGGCATGTGGGGCAAGGTCAAGGTGATCGACAAGGCCGAATTCGCCGGTCGTGCGAAGGGTGGCGGGAGGCTGAGCTGTGTTGGCCAATAGGAAGCTCATCCTCGCCCATTTCTGGCTCGCTTTTGCGGTGTTCGGCATCGCCCTCGCGCTCGGCGCCTGGCAGATGTTCATCCGCAGCCCGATCGGCACCTGGCTGTCCAATCCCGAACTGTACTACCGCTCGCTGACCGCGCATGGCACGGTGATGGGCTACGTTTTCCCGACGCTCGTCGCGATGGGTTTTGGCTACGCGATCAGCGAGTCCGCGCTGGAGCAGCGCCTGGTCGGCGTGCGCTGGGCCTGGACCGGATTCTGGCTGATCGTCGCCGGCAGCGTCATGGCGGTGATCCCGATCGCGCTCGGCCGCGCCTCGGTACTCTATACCTTCTATCCGCCGCTGATCGGCAACGTGTTCTACTATCTCGGCGTCGTGCTGGTCGTGGTCGGCTCGTGGATCTGGGTTGCGCTGATGTCGGTCAATCTGCGCGTCTGGCGCAAGGCGAATCCCGGCGCACCGGTGCCGCTCGCCATGTTCGCCAATGTCGCCGGCTCGTATTTGTGGGCCTGGACCGCTGTCGGCGCCGCGCTCGAGCTGCTGCTCCAGATCATTCCGGTCGCGGCGGGGCTGAAGAGCACGATCGACGCCGGCCTCGCCCGTGTGTTCTTCTCCTGGACGCTGCATGCCATCGTCTATTTCTGGCTGATGCCGACCTACATCGCCTATTACACCATCGTGCCGCGCGCGATCGGCGGGCGGGTCTATTCCGACACCATGGCGCGGATCTCCTTCATCCTGTTCCTGGTGGTCGCGATGCCGATCGGCATGCACCATACCTTTGCCGATCCGCAGGTCGGCGCCGGCTTCAAGTTCATCCATTCGGCCTTCACCGCGTTGGTCGCGCTGCCGACGCTGCTGACCGTGTTCACGATCTGCGCCTCGGTCGAGATCGCTGCGCGGCTGCGCGGCGGCGGGCGCGGCCTGTTCGGCTGGATCAGGGCCCTGCCCTGGGACAATCCGATGATGCTGGCGCTGGCCTTCTCGTTCGTCATGCTCGGCTTCGGCGGCGCCGGCGGCCTGATCAACATGAGCTATCAGCTCGATGCGTCCATCCACAATACGCAGTGGATCACCGGCCATTTCCACCTGATCTTCGGCGGCGCCATCGTGATCATGTATTTCGCGATCGCCTATGATCTGTGGCCGCATCTGACCGGCCGCGAGCTGATCGACCTCCGCCTGATCCGGACCCAGCTCTGGCTGTGGTTCGTCGGCATGATGGTCACCACCTTCCCGTGGCACTGGGTCGGCATTCTGGGCATGCCGCGCCGCATGGCCTATTTCGACTTCGCCGATCCAGCGATCGCGCCGCAGGCGCTCTCCGTCACCCTTTCGGCGATCGGCGGCTTCATCCTGTTGACCTCGGGGGTTGTGTTCCTGGTCATTCTCGCGCGCGGCATGCGCACGCCGCAGGCTGACGCCGGGCCCTATCGGTTTGCGCTGGCCGTGCACCAGCCGGCGACCGTGCCGGTCGCGCTCAACACCTACGCCCTGTGGGTCGGGCTGATGATCGCGCTCACCCTCACCAATTACGGCTACCCGATCCTGACGCTGGCGCTGAACGAAGGCACCTCGGTGCCGGCCGTCTATGTGGGAGCGCAGTGATGAGCGCGCGCGACCTCTTTAGCCTCCGTAACCCGCATTTTACGACGGCTGTCGGCGTCACCGCCGCGATCCTCATCGTGACCGCGATCGGCGGCTTCATCGTGCTGCCGTTCGCGCAGCCCTGGGTCCAGTTCGCCAATGTCTGGGATGCGATCTGTAGTGCCGCCGGCCTGCCACAGCGCGCGGCAACCGTCACGGCGCCCGAGCAGACCAAGCGTCTGTCCGCGGTCGTGCTCACCTCCAATACGCTCTCACGGCCGAGCCAGGAGGCGATTGGCCGCGGCGCGACGCTGGCACAGCGTTGCGCCATCTGCCACGGCCCTACCGGCATCAGTCGCGCGGACTCCCCCAACCTTGCGGGCCAGTATGCCGCGGTCATCTACAAGCAGCTGCACGACTTCCGCTCGGGCGCGCGCACCAATGCCGTGATGTCGCCGTTTGCGGTCAATCTGACCGACCAGGAGATCGCCGATCTCTCTCACTATTATGCCTATCTGCCGCGGCTGCCGGCCTATCATCCGACGCCGCAACTGCCGAAGCCCAACATCGTCATCTATGGCGCGCCGATGCGCGGGATCGCGCCCTGCGGCTCCTGCCATGGCAGCCTCGACAACAAGACCGGTAGCCCGTGGCTCGAAGGACAATCGGAGACGTACATGAAGGCGCAGCTTCAGGCCTTCGCGTCAGGCGAGCGCCGCAACGACATCAGCCAGCAGATGCGCAACATCGCGCGCGCGATGACGCCGCAGGATATCGAGCAGGCGGCGGCGTATTACGCCTCGCAGCCGCCGGATGTGGTGAAGGCGGTGGATTGAGGAAGGCCTCGTGCCCCGGACGCAGCGCAGCGCCCCTTCAGCGGTGCGCTGCAGAGCCGGGGCCCATCTATCGAGTGAGGAGTCTGTCGCTATGGGTCCCGGCTCTGCGCAGCAACGCTAAGGGCGTTGCAGCGCGTCCGGGACATGAGAGTTACCTACGTCGATGCCACCTTCGGCCGACCGTAGATCGCGTCCGCCCGTTTCTCGAACGCCGTCGAGAACCGCGCAAAGGCGGCATCGAACATCGAGCCCATCAGCATCGCCAGCATGCGGCTCTTGAATTCGTAGGCGAGGAAGAAGCCGACGTCGCAGACGCCCTCTCCCTTGGGCTCGAACGTCCAACGATTTTCCAGATTCCTGAACGGACCTTGCAGGTATTCGACGAGGATTTTCAGATTGGCGCGGTCGAGCGTCACGCGGCTGGTGAAGGATTCCTTGACCAGCTTGAACGACACCGTCATGTCGGCGACCAGCACCTCGGTGCCGTCGGGCTTCGCCATGCGCTGGCGCACCTTCAGCGCGCTGCACAGCGGCACGAATTCCGGGTAGCGCTCGACATCGGCGACCAGATCGAACATCTCGGACGCGCTGTGGTGGACACGGTGCTTGCTCGAAACTCGATGCATGGTACGTCAGCTGGCGTGAGCTGCCCGCGCAGCCTTCAGTCTCGCGAAATCCTCGCCGGCATGATGCGACGAGCGGGTGAGCGGGCTCGCCGACACCATCAGGAAGCCCTTGGTGTAGGCGATCTTTTCGTAGGACGAGAACTCGTCCGGCGGCACGTAGCGCATCACCGCGTGATGCTTGCGGGTCGGTTGCAAATATTGCCCGATGGTCAGGAAATCGACGTCGGCCGAACGCAGATCGTCCATCACCTGCTGCACCTCGTGGCGCTCCTCGCCGAGGCCGACCATGATGCCGGACTTGGTGAAGATGGTGGGATCGAGCTCCTTGACCCGCTGCAGCAGCCGGATCGAGTGGAAATAGCGCGCGCCGGGCCGCACCGTGAGATAGCGCGACGGCACGGTCTCGAGATTGTGGTTGAACACGTCAGGCTTCGCCGCAACAACGATTTCGAGTGCCCCCTCCTTGCGCAGGAAGTCGGGCGTCAGGATCTCGATCGTCGTCGAGGGACACGCGGCCCTGATGGCGCGGATGGTCTCTGCGAAATGCTCGGCGCCGCCATCAGCGAGGTCGTCACGGTCGACCGACGTGATGACGACGTGGGCGAGGCCGAGCTTGGCCACGGCCTCGGCGACGTTCTGCGGCTCGGCCGCATCCAGTGCGTTCGGCAGGCCGGTCTTGACGTTGCAGAAAGCGCAGGCCCGGGTGCAGGTGTCACCCATGATCATGAAGGTCGCGTGCTTTTTGTCCCAGCACTCGCCGATATTCGGGCAGCCCGCCTCCTCGCACACCGTATGCAGGCCGTTCGAGCGCACGATGTTGCGGGTGTCGGCGTAGCCGCGGGTGTTGGGCGCGCGCACGCGGATCCAGTCCGGCTTCGGCGGCGAAGCGGAATCCGGGCGATTCACCTTTTCGGGGTGGCGTGGGCGCAGCGGGTTCGCGATGGTATCGACAATAACGACCATGGGGTGTCCGGTCTGTTCAGGTCCTACCTAGTCGGTCTGGCCCGGCATCGCAACCCGGCTCGCCCCGCTTCAGGGAACATGGCAGATATGGGCAATATCCTGCTCTGTTCTCAGGCGATTCTCACCTCGAATGGCTCCAATCTCGAAGACTTCTCCACCGCGGCTCGGCAAGCCCCTGAAGCGCGCCTTCTTCGGACGCAGCGTGCACGAGGTCGCACCCGACCTGATCGGTGCCACCATGCTGGTCGACGGTGTCGGCGGCATCATCGTCGAGGTCGAGGCCTATCATCATACCGACCCGGCCGCGCACTCCTACCGCGGGGCGACGCCGCGGAACCGGGTCATGTTTGGCCCGCCCGGCTTTGCCTATGTCTACCGCTCCTACGGCATCCATTGGTGCGTGAACTTCGTCTGCGAGGAGGAAGGCTCGGCCAGCGCCGTGCTGATCCGTGCGCTGGAGCCGACCCATGGCCTGGCTGCGATGCGCCGACGCCGGCACCTGCAGGACGTGCATGCGCTGTGCTCGGGCCCGGGCAAGCTGACCGAGGCACTCGGCATCACCATCGCGCACAACGCCCTGCCGCTGGATCGGCCGCCGATCTCGCTGCATGCGCGGACGGAGGAGATGGAGGTCGCAACCGGCATCCGCATCGGCATCACCAAGGCGGTCGAGCTGCCCTGGCGCTACGGCGTCAGGGGCTCGAAGTTTCTGAGCAAGCCGTTTCCGAAGTAGCCCTAAGACGCCTGCTTCAGCCGCTCCAGCGCCTCCAGCAGCTTGGCCTTGCGAGCCAGCGCCGACTCGCGCTTTTCGCGCTCCTCCTCGACGACCTCCTCGGCCGCGTTGGCGACGAACTTTTCGTTGGCCAGCTTGGACTCGGCACGCTTGATGTCGGCCTCGGCCTTGGCGATCTCCTTGTCGAGACGCGCGCGCTCGGCGGCGACGTCGATCACGCCCTTGAGCGGCAGCGCGGCGACTTCACCGCGCACCAGCAGCTGGACCGCCCCGTCAGGCGCGCGGTCGGCGAACGAGATGTCCGACAGCCGCGCCATGCGCTTGATGACATCGGTCCAGCGCGGCGCGCGCTCCTTCGTCTCGGCGGAGGCACCGGCGAGCACCAGCGCCGTCAGCGTTGCCGGCGCGATGTTCATCTCGGCGCGCACCGAGCGGATCTGCGTGACGAGGTCGATGACCCAGCCGATCTCCGCCTCGGCAGCCGGATCGGTGAAATCGGCATGATCGAAGATCGGCAGCACCCAGGCCGGCGAGACGAGCGCATCGGTCGGTCCCGTGGTCACCGCGAGCATCGCGAGCTGCTCCGGCGTCGGCTCGACCGGCCTCAGCGGCCACGGTGCCAGCGCGAGCAGGCCGTCGCGCTTGGCCGTGACCTCCCACAGCTCTTCGGTGATGAAGGGCATGAAGGGATGCAGCAGCTTCAGAATCTCGTCGCGCGCCCAGGCGACCATGGCGCGGGTCTCGTCCTTGGCAGGGCTGTCCGGACCGAGCAGCACGGGCTTGGCGAGTTCGACATACCAGTCGCAATAGACGTTCCAGACGAAGCGGTAGATGCTGCCGGCGGCATCGTTGAAGCGATAGGCCTCGATCGCCTCGGTCACCTCGCGCGTGGTGTGGGCGGTTTCATGCGCGATCCAGCGGTTCAGCGTCTCCTTTGCCTTCGCCGGCTCGAAGCCTTCCGGCACGGCGCAGTGGTTCATCTCCGCGAAGCGGCACGCGTTCCAGAGCTTGGTCGCGAAATTGCGGTAGCCTTCGACGCGGCTGGTGGCGAGCTTGATGTCGCGGCCCTGCGCTGCCATCGCCGCCAGCGTGAAGCGCAGCGCGTCCGCGCCGTATTCGTCGATCAGGTGGAGGGGATCGATGACGTTGCCCTTCGACTTCGACATCTTGGCGCCCTTCTCGTCGCGGACGAGGGCGTGGATGTAGACGGTCGAGAACGGCACCTCCTTCATGAAGTGCAGGCCCATCATCATCATGCGGGCGACCCAGAAGAAGATGATGTCGAAGCCGGTCACCAGCGCATTGGTCGGGTAGTAGCGCTGCACCTCGGGCGTGTCGTCGGGCCAGCCGAGCGTCGAGAACGGCCACAGCGCCGAGGAGAACCAGGTGTCGAGCACGTCCTCGTCGCGGGTGATGAAGCCTTCGCGCTTGTTGCGGTCGAGCGCCATCTCGCGGCCCTGCTCGGCCGTGATGACCTCCTGCTCGACGTAATAGCCGAGCGCGTGGCTGGCGGCCTCCTCCTCGGTCTCGGCGACGAACACCTTGCCGTCCGGCCCGTACCAAGCCGGGATCTGGTGGCCCCACCAGAGCTGGCGCGAGATGCACCAGGGCTGGATGTTCTCCATCCAGTCGAAATAGGTCTTTTCCCAATTCTTCGGCACGAACGTCGTTTCGCCCGAACGCACCGCGGCGATCGCAGGTCTCGCCAGCGTCTTGGCGTCGACGTACCACTGGTCGGTCAGGTAGGGCTCGATCACGCTGCCAGAGCGATCGCCGTGCGGCACCATGTGGGTGTGGGGCTCGATCCGCTCGACGAAGCCGAACGATTCCAGCCGCTCGACGATGCGCTTGCGCGCGGCGAAGCGGTCGACCTTGTGGAACTCCTCGGCGAATTGCGCGGCGCCTTCGGGCAGGTCGCGCAGATAGTCCTCGTTGTCGAGGAGATCGAGGCAGCCTTCCCTGTCGAGCACGCTGATGCGACGCAGGCCGTGGCGATTGCCCACCTCGAAATCGTTGAAGTCGTGCGCCGGCGTCACCTTCACGGCGCCAGAGCCCTTCTCAGGATCGGAATACTCGTCGGCGACGATCTGGATCTTGCGGCCGACCAGCGGCAGGACGACGTTCTTGCCGATCAGCTTCTGATAGCGCTCATCCTCCGGATGCACGGCCACGCCGGTATCGCCGAGCATGGTCTCGGGGCGCGTGGTGGCGACGACGATGAAGCTCGAAGGATCTTCGGGGCTGAAGGTCTTGCCCTCGATCGGGTAGCGCAGATACCAGAGGCTGCCCTTGACCTCGGTCTGCTGCACCTCGAGATCCGAAATCGCAGTGAGCAGCTTGGTGTCCCAATTCACCAGCCGCTTGTCCTTGTAGATCAGGCCCTCGCGGTGCAGTTCGACGAACACCTTGATGACGGCCTTCGACAGCCCCTCGTCCATGGTGAAGCGCTCGCGCGACCAGTCGCAGGACGCACCGAGCCGCTTGAGCTGGTTGATGATGGTGTCGCCGCTCTCGGCCTTCCACTGCCAGACCCGCTCCAGAAACTTCTCGCGGCCCATCTCGCGGCGGCCGGGCTGCTGACGCTCCATCAGCTGCCGCTCGACCACCATCTGGGTGGCGATGCCGGCATGGTCGGTGCCGGGCTGCCACAGCACGTCGCGGCCGCGCATGCGCTCGAACCGGCACAGGATGTCCTGCAGCGTGTTGTTGAGGGCGTGGCCCATGTGCAGCGAGCCCGTCACGTTCGGCGGCGGGATCACGATGGTGAAGGGCACGGCATCACGGCGGTCGGGCCGGCCAGCCTTGAACGCAAGGCTGTCCTCCCACACCACGGACATGCGGGTTTCGATATCGGCGGGCTGGTAATTTTTCTCGATCATGGGGCTGCTAGAAAGCCGCGGGAGGGGGCCAAGTCAACGAAAAGGTCAGGGAAAAGCGAGGCGGCAACGGCGCTTCCCGCCCCGGTCCGGGCCCGGATATGACATCCAAGCCGGGCTTTATGAGGGCCCGTCGGCCGCCCTCAGCGGCCGCCGCGCGAGACCCGCTCGATTTCGGCCTTCACGATGCGTTCAACGAGGCCCGGCAGGTTGTCGTCGAGCCAGGACTTCAGCATCGGCCGCAGCATCTCCTTGACCAGGTCCTCCAGCGTCCGCGCGTTGCTGCTGAGCACCGTATGGGCCAGGGAGTTGAAGGCGGATTCGACCGCGGAGACCGTCGATTGCGCGAGGATCGGCTGCTGCGGGGGCAGCGGCGGCGCGTCGAAGTCCACCGGCGCGTAGGACGGCGGCGGAGCGGGCCGCGGCGGTTCGGCGAATTCGAGATCGTCGCGCGGTTCGACCTTGCGGAAGCTTGGCGGCGGCGGAGGCGGCGTCGGGTCCATCGCCATGTCGTCGGTCAGCTCGAGCACGTCCGGCTCGGGCTCGGGCTCCGGCTCGGGCGCGCGGACCTCGGGCGCAGGTGTGGCCGCATCGAGACCCGCCAGCAACGCGTCGATATCGTCCTGGCTGTTGGATGCGTCCGCCGCGGGCGCCGGTGGCGGCGCCGGCTTTGCGGCCGGCGGCGGTGCCGCAGGCTTCTCGGCAGCGGGTTTGGGTGGAGCGACCTTGGATGGCGGAATGTCGTTCATCGCCTGCGGCTTCGCCGACGCGGCGGGAGCGGCAGCCTTCTCGGGCTTGGCGGCCTCCGCTGGCGGGGGCTTTGCCTCATCGTCGGCAATGATGCGCCGGATCGAGGCCAGAATCTCCTCCATGGAGGGTTCTGTGACCTTTGCAGGCTGCGTCATCTCCGACTCCACATCATCAACGCCCTCGCATGCGTTGTTTTACACCAAGCACGGCAGGATTGGCCGGTTCCGCAACGACAGGCCCGTCATTTTCGTCGCCGCAGCCCGACTTGTCCCCAGATCACGGCTCAACGTGCAGCGGCGTGCCCTGCCCCCGGCACCGAAGCATTACGCACACGAGATCAACGCGGGGCGAATCGACCCGCATCATCCTGGCAAGGCTATGTCAGGGATTTTGATGATTGCAAGCAAAGCACCGGTCGACCTCGGCTGTTGGCGAGATCGACCGGATGATTACGGGAATCAGCGCCCGTCAGGCGTGCGCACGCCGGCCCAGCTGTCGCGGACCTGATGGTAGTGAACGCTGGGGTCGTAGACCGTGGTCGCAAGGCCGAGGACTTGCGGCGAGAGACGCCCGACCGCAGCGAGGACGTTATAGGATGCAACGACGCGATCGTGCTGCGCGGTCACCAACGCAACGCGCGCATTCACCAGCGCCTGCTGCGCGTTGAGCACGTCCAGCGTGGTGCGCTGGCCGGCCTTGGCCTCCTCACGTACGCCGTTCAGGGCGATCTCGGATGCCGCCACCTGCGCCTGGGCCGACTGGACCTGGGCCTTGGTGGCCTGCAGCGAGCCCCACCATTGCACAACCGTCGCACGGGTCTGGTCGCGGGTCGTTTCGAGGTTGAGTCGCTGCTGCGCCAGGTTTTCCTTGGACTGGCGGATCAGCGCGTATTCACTGCCGCCCTGATAGATCGGCACCGAGAGCTGCGCGATCGCGGATGCGTTGAACGAGCGCAACGAAATCAAGGACTGTTCGTTGGCCTGTGTGGCCGATGCCTGGATCGTCATCGTGGGCAGCAACGCACCTTCGGCGACCTTGACCTGCAGGTAATTGACGTCGATGCCGAACATCGCAGCCGTGACGTTGGGATGCTCGATCAGGCCAAGCTCGATCGCTGCGGCAAGCGTTGAGGGGAGGAAACGATCGACAGGTGATCCGGGTGCAAGATTTGCCGGCTCGTTACCGATGATGCGGCGGAAGTTTGCGCGCGTGGTGGTGAGATTTGCTTCCGCGGTAAGGGCCTGCGTCCTGCCGGCGGCCAGCTGTGCTTCCGATTGCGCAACGTCTGTGCGGGTCACTTCGCCGACGTTGAAGCGATCGCGGGTTTGCTTCAACGTCTGCTCGAGCACGCGCACGTTGCTGCGCTGGACTTCAAGCGTGGCCGCATCGCGCAGATAGTCCATGTAGGTCGTCGCAGCCTGGAGCAGCACACTTTGATCGAGGCTGCGCAGCGCTTCGCGAGCACCGGACACCTGGCTCTCCGCCGCCCGCGTTCGGTTGGCGGTCTGATTGCCATTGTAGAGTGTCTGCGAAGCGGTAATTCCAGCGCTGCGAGGTAAGGTGGTTCCGTGGATTGAGTTGGTGCCGACGCCGCTCTGCAGATCCTGATATTGATAGCCACCGCTCGCGGTCATCGACACCCGAGGACGATAGCCAGACAAGGCCTGCGGCACGTTTTCGTCGGTCGAGCGCACCTGGGCACGCTGCGCGTTGAGCTGCGGATTGTTCTGATAGGCGCGCACCAGCGCGCCATCGATCGTATCCGCCAAGGCAGGCGTCGGCCCGGCAAGCGCCAGCAGCAGGACCGAAACCGCAGCTCCGGTGAAGAGCTTCACCCCATGCATCCGTGAAATTCCGTTCATTCTAACGCCCGACTCGTGCCCGCGAGCTGGGTTACCGTATCAGTGGAGTCGTTGCCCCGCCGCAACATAGGACGCGGCCAGCCGCGACGGAACTACCCGAGGGTAGTTCTCAGTGGAAACTCTTCACGTGCAGCATCCCGGCCACACTTCTGATTCAGAACGGGATTTGGGGCGGCTTTGGGGCCGTCAGAAGACAAAGGCGGCCACGCGCTCCAGCCCGGGAAGGACCGGGGCGGCGGCGTCGAACAGCGCCCGATGGCCGAATTCGCCGTGAGTACGGGTCACAATTACGGCACGCGGCGGCCTCGATTCGGCCGACACCCCCACCAGGCGCCCCCCCTCCTTCAGCTGTCCGAGCAGAGCTTCCGGCAGCACTTCGGCCGCCCCGTTGAGGACAATCACATCATAGGGCGCGGCAGCGGGATCCCCGTCGGTACAGGCCGCCGCCTTGCAGGCGACATTGGGCAGCGCCTGGGCGATGAAGGCGTCCCCGGCCTTGGCGGCCAAAGCCGAATCGCACTCCGTCGCCGTGACCTGCCGCGCCAGCTTGGCGGCCAGTGCGGCGAGATAGCCGGTGGCGCAGCCGACGACCAGCACGTTGTCACCCTCGCCGATTTCGGCGGCCTGGAGCAGCTTGCCGGTCAGCGCCGGCTTGATCAAAAACCGCTTGGCGGTGCCTTCGCTCACGTCGAGATCGAGATCGAGGTAAGCCAGCGCCTGCCTGCCGGCCGGCACAAAGGCTTCGCGCGGCACCGTGAGCATGGCATCGAGAACACGACGGTCGGTGACGTCATTGGTGCGCACCTGGCCATCGACCATTTTTTGGCGCGCGGTCGAAAAACCGGACATTTGCGGACCCTGCAATGCGGACGATGCCGCGGAGAAAAATCGCGGCATCTTTGGAGCATGCTCGGTCAAAACGCAACATGGCCGTTGGCGGTGGCGCACCGCGCTCCGCAACCCTCCTGATGGGGGCCCGACCAGCCCTATTCGATGGCGACCGCCAGGCGGCCGATGAGGGCAGCGACCTCGTCCAGCCTAGCCGAATCCGGCGCCTCGACTGCGCGCGCGAGACAAGCGAGGCATTGATCGTCGCTGAGCTCGGGAATGCCGGCCGGCAGAATCGAGGGGGCGATATCCGAACGGTCGACCTGGATCTCTGGCATGGGAATCAGCTCCGCAAATGTCCGGCAAATCCACGCTCGACGTGAATTGAGTCGTCCCAATGGCGAGACGACGCCGACGCAAACACATCTGTTTGACCGCTATTCCGCGCCGGACCACGGGTGCAACGTTCGAAAATCAGGGAAAGCAGATCGTGCGCCGCGTGAGGAGACGGACACAAATCATTGAAATGTCTGAAAGATTTGGCTCCCCGGGCTGAATCGGTTTTTGTTACGAAGGGTCTGAAGGGGTTGAGGAATGTCCGACAGACGTTCGAGCAATACCCCCAAAGAGTTTGCCTGGTCGGGAAGTCCCCGATCTGCCGATTGGGGACCTCTTAGTTTCGCTATTGGCGCTCGTACAGATCGATGTCTCGAATGCGTCATCGATCAATTCGCGCAGCGCGGTCAGAGTACCGCGCGCGCGAAGGGCCGAGCGACCTGCCATGTAAGGTCCAGCAGGAGGCAGGCCGCAACGATCCCACCTCCGACTTGGCCGGTGCTAATCTCGGCGATGCGACCGCCATTCACGCTGAAGTAGGCTGCGATGTCGTGCTGACGATCGCCTCGCACCAACATACCTTTGACTGTTGCGATCTCACCTTCAGAAAGAGCCATCTGCTCACCTCCAGCCGGCTACTTCTTTTTCTTCTTGTGCTTCGCCTGCGCGAGCGCCGAGGCGATTGGACCGCGGTCCTTCTTAGGGATCCTCTTGTCCCGGAGGTCCCTCCCCGCTTGGCTGGCTCTGTGGGCACAATCAGCTTTAATCCTGCACGGCGCATGAGATTGGCTTCGGCGAAAGGCGGCCGCGAGCGGGAACGTTGAGACGGCGCTGAGGTTGATCGAAGAGAAGAGATTGGCGCCGCCATCTGAGCTAGCGTGTGTGGGTAACAGCTGCTCTTCGCATCTTCATGACGCTATTCCGGCCTGGTCGAGGGAGTTTGCCATCAGGGAGCTGCGATCATTCTCGCCAGATTCACAAACGAAATTTTCGCCGCTTCTGAAGCACTAATCTGCCACACCCTGCCGACAACGAAGCGCTTCTCGACTACCAGCTCTCTCCGAACGGTCGCAATTCAACATTGAACGACCACGCGCTGCGGTCCTGGTGGACGACGTGCCAGATCTCATCCGCGATGGCGCGCGGCTTGATGAAGAAATCGTCTGGTCGGTCCGGCCAGCGCTTCCGCGTCCACTCGAGATCAATCACGGCATCGACGACGACATAGGCGACGTGAACGCCCTGCGGTCCGAGATCACGTGCCATCGCTTCGGCCAGAATTCGCTGCGCCGCCTTGGTCGGCGCGAAACCTGCAAAGCCGGCTTTGCCCCGCAATGCCGACGTGTTGCCGGTGGCCACGATGGCGCCCTGGCCAGCCGTCACCATCGCTGGGGCAAATCGCCTCGCCAGATACAGCAGCCCCATGGTGTTGACCTGGAAGTTGCGGTTGAGGATCGCCGGATCGATCTCCCGAAAGGTGCCGAACGCACCGCCGACGGCGTTGTGGATGACGACCGTGGGATGGCCGAGATCACGCTCCACGGCGGCTCCGACCGCTTCGACTTGGTCGGGATCGGAAACATCGCAGCGGAATCCTTTAGCGCCCGGCAGTTCCTTCTCCAGGGCGGCGAGACGTTCCTCGTTCCTGGCGAGCAGAGCGACGCGATAGCCGCTCTCGGCAAACCGCCTTGCGAGAGCGGAACCTGTGCCGGGGCCGACACCGGATATCAGGCAGACAGGCGCGGTCATGCGATTAGTCCTCCACGTTCGGCCGGCAGCTCAGTTGCCAGCCTTCGCCAACAGCTTTTCGACATACGGGTTGAGATCGGGCCGAAAATGCTCGTGCTCGACGAGACGGGCGAAGTGGGCAAAGGCCCGCGGATACTCATCCTGCACCGCAGGATGCAGGATCCTGTCGAGCCCGAGCTTGTGCAATTGGTCGGCCCGCGCATGCTCATTCATGAACAGCGCAAGCTCTGCGGCAAAGCAGATGTCGGCAAGCGATAGTCCTCCGCCCACCAGCGCCGCGCGCTGCGGCGACAGCGCCTGTTCGATTCCCGACGCATAGACCGCAAACGCCTCCCTTGCTCGCGCGTGGACGGCGGCATCGACCGTGTCGCTCGACAGCGCCAGGAGGTAAATCTGCGAATCCCTGGCGAAGACCAGGCTGACATCGAGAAAGCTGTCGATCCTGGACGCTTCATAGGCATCACGCCCGTAGAGCGCGAACTTCGCCGCGCCGAGCCGTGCCACCGCCCGCATGATGCTGTTCGATTCGAAGATCCCGATTGTCCCATCAGGCCCGAAAGCGGCGGGCACGTTGCCGAACGGCTGCGCTGCCATGAACGCATCGGTCTTGAAGAGTTGCGAACCGGTCAGCCCGACTCGACCGGTTCGCGCCAGCGAAGATAGCGAGGCGCGTTCATGCTCCGCCAAAGGATGGGCGTCGTAGTCCCACAACCAGTCCCGCAGCTCCTTGGGCGGAGCTCCCCTGACCTCGACCTCCACACCGCAGAACCGCGCTGCGATGGTCGCCTTCCAGACCCGGGGGTTTGGCAAGTAGGAGAATATCCGCAAGTCAGCCATGATGGCTTCCTCCTGATCGTCCGCCCTCGTCGGTCCTCGCCTCGAGGCCGAGAAGCCACGCGGCGGATGGGCTACTCCGAGCTTGCGTCAAGAATCCCGCCGAACGGCTCCCACCGGCTTCCGGTCCAGCGCTGAAGCTGCAGTTGCGTCCAAACCATGTTGTTGGCCTCGCTGGTGTTGATCCGGATGCCGGGCAATGCGGTCGACAGTGTGAAGTTCTTCAGCGACTTCGCTTGCCTAATGACGTTCTCGCGCGAAAGGTCGTCGCCGCATTGCTTGAGGATCTGTTCCAGCAGCATGCCCTGCTGATAGCCGGTCAGATAGCTCGTATTGGTGATATCGGAGCCTGCCAGATACCGATCGAAGAAGGCACGATAGGCCTTGATGGCCTCGTCGTCCTTCCAGCTCTCGTCGTTTGGATCCTTGTTGAAGGTGCCGACGATGACGCCGACGGAATTCTCCAGCCCCGCCGGTTTGATCGTTCCGGCGATCGACGACGACGGGAAATTGATCAGGATCGTTGGCTTCCACGCCGTCTCGGCGGCGCGGCGGATCGCCTGCGCGGCGAACTTGGGCGTGCCGGCGATGAACAGCGCCTGCGCACCCGAGCTCTTCAGCGCTACGACTTGCGAGTCGATCGTCGGCTCGGTGACTTCGTAGCTGGCGGTGACTACGCGCTTGTCGAAATCAGGGCCGAGAACGGCCTTGAACGCGTTGACGTAGTCGCGGCCGAGATCGTCATTCTGGTAGAGAATGGCGTATTTCGCCGAAGGCAACGCGCGCGTCAGATATTTGGCGTAGATCTTTCCTTCGGTGTCATAGCTGACGAGGCCGGTGGTGGTCAGCGGATAGTCCTTGACACTGGTGAACTTGCTCGCGCCTGTGACGATTGCGATCGTCGGCACGCGCTTGGCAGCAAGATATTTTGCCACGGCAGTGTTGCCTGCGGTACCGAGCTGGCTGAACATGAACGCGACTTCGTCGCCTTCGACGAGTTTCCGTGCATGCTCCACCGATTTCGGCGGGCTGTAGGCGTCATCCAGCATCAGATAGTCGATCTTGCGTCCACTGATGCCGCCGCGATCGTTGACCGATCGCATATACGCCAGCACGCCATGCCCGACCTGGCCGATCGAGGAAGCAGGCCCGCTGAGTGGAAAGATGCCGCCAATCTTGATGCTTGTCGCGGTGACACCGACCGGATCGGCTGCCCAGCAGGGCGCGGTTGTCGCAATCAGGAGTGCACAGGCCAGTCGCATGCCTCTAAACATCGCGTATTCCTCCAATGTTGCTTTCGCGCGCGGCCTTCCGTGCGGTCGGCCATGACGGAAAACTGGCGCTTCTTCAGGCGGCCAGCTTGAGTATCTTGACGATGTCGCCGGGCTCGCGGATCGGCTGCGGATTGGCCCGCGTGAAGATCGAGAGCATGGCGTTCTTGCCGATCAACTCGAAACGGTCCTGGGCCACGCCGACGTCAGCGAGCCGCCGCGGCAGACCGAGCTCCGCGATAAAGGCTGCAAAAGCTTCACCGGCATCACGCTCCGGTGCGCCGAGTGCGGCGGCGATCGATTTCTGAGCCACTTGCGTGGCCGGCAGATTATAGCGCAGCACGCTCGGCATCATCACTGCCGTGCAGAAATAATGCGGCACGTCGCAGGTCCCACCGAGGACATGGCCGATGGCATGGCTGGCCCCCATCGGAACGCGCGACTGCAACCCGAAGGCCGACATCCAGGACCCCAACTGGCAGTTCAGCCGCGCCGCCTCGTCTTTCGGATTGTCCCTGGTGCGCCGGAGTCCGTCGTGCAGATAGCGCAAGCCCTGCTGGCACACGGCGTCGACGAGCACATTGGGACGGCTGGAGCAGATCGCCTCAATACCGTGATCCATCGCCCGAGTGCCGGATCCCAGCCACAGTTTCTCGGGAGTGTATTTCGTGATCGCCGGATCGAGGATGATGCTCCGCGGCATCATCATCGGATGATTGAAAATCTGCTTCAGCTTGCGGCTGGTGTCGGTAATCAGCGCAGCCGAATTGTATTCGCCGCCGGAGAGCGTGCTCGGGATGGCGATCATGCGCACTTTCGGGGTCCGGAATGGCCCGAAGCGGCGGTCCGGCGTGGTCTCGAACCCATCGAGCCCCATCGGCTCAAAGATCTCGTGCTCCATGCACATCAGCACGATCTTTGCCGCATCGACCACCGAGCCGCCGCCGATTGCAACGACCAGGTCGGCCTTAGCGTCCTTGGCCTGCCGGGCGATCTGCGTGACCACGTCCCGGGTCGTGTGCTGCGGCACCCCGTCAAAGGTCGCGGCATGGCGTGCACCGAGCGCCGTCCGGATCTTCTCGATCTCGTCGGTCGTGGTGTTGATGGTGCGGCTCGCGATCAGATAGACGCGCTTGGCACCCAGGCGCTCGGCCTCCTCCCGCAGCGCCTCTGCCGCGGGCTTGCCGTAGATCACGGATTCCATAGTGGGGTATTGATGGCTACCTACGACAGGCATGCTCTTCCTCCCTGGTGTTCTTTTCTCCGCGTCGCTGCGGCGTCAGCATCGCGACGCCGTCAGCCACCCCGGTCTTGTGCTCGTATCTCGTCCTTCGTCAGGCGACCGCACGCGCCCGGTGCGTCTCGACCTTGCCGTCAAGGAAGCCGGTCAACCGCTGGCGGATGATCGCTTCCGCCTCCGCCATGATGCGATCGATCAATTCCTTGACTGTCGGGATGTCGTGGATCAGCCCGACCACCATGCCGCAGCTCCAGGCCCCGGCATCCATCTCCCCATGGACCATCACCTTCGGATAGACGCCGGCCACCTGGTCGAGGATGTCGTCGATCTTCAGGCTTTCGCCCTTCTCGCGCTCGATCTCGAGCAATTCGCTGACGCCCTTGTTCTTCAGCACGCGCTCGGTGTTGCGGAGCGCGCGCATCACCAGGACCGTGTCGAGCTCGGTCGCCTTGACCAGCGCCTGCTTCACGTTTTCATGAACTGGGGCTTCCTTGGTGGCGACAAAGCGCGTGCCCATGTTCATGCCGGAAGCGCCCATCGCGAGCGCACCGACGAGGCTGCGTCCATCCGCCATGCCGCCGGAGGCGACGAACGGGATCTTCAGCTCATCCGCCGCCCGCGGCAGCAGGATCATATTCGGGATGTCGTCCTCGCCGGGATGACCGCCGCATTCGAAACCGTCGACACTGACAGCGTCGCAGCCGATCTTCTCGGCCTTGAGCGAATGCCGTACCGAAGTGCATTTGTGGATCACCTTGATGCCGGCCGCCTTCAGCGCCGGCATGTAGGCTTCCGGGCTGCGGCCCGCAGTCTCGACCGCCTTGATGCCGCCTTCGCGGATCGCGGCGATATATTCCGGATAAGGCGGATCCGACAGTGTCGGCAGGAAGGTCAGGTTCACGCCGAACGGCTTGTCCGTCATGTCGTGGCAGCGCGCGATCTCCCTGGCGAGAAGCTCGGGCGTTTTCTGGGTTAGGCCGGTGATGATGCCGAGGCCGCCGGCGTTGGACACCGCCGCCGCCATCTCGGCGAAGCCGACATAATGCATGCCGCCCTGGATGATCGGATGCTGGATGCCGAACAATTCAGTGATTGCTGTCTTCACGCGAAAGCTCCGTTTTCCGATCAGTGGACGATTTCGAACAGGCCGGCCGCGCCCATGCCGCCGCCGATGCACATGGTCACCACGCCGTATTTCGCCTTGCGCCGTCGGCCCTCGAGCAGAAGATGGCCGGTCAGCCGCGAACCTGTCATGCCATAGGGATGACCGATCGCGATCGAGCCACCATTGACGTTGAGCTTGTTCGGATCGATGCCGAGCTTGTCGCGGCAATAGATCACCTGCACCGCGTAGGCCTCGTTGAGCTCCCAGAGATCAATGTCGTCGATCTTGAGGTTGTGGCGCTTGAGCAGCCGCGGGATCGCCGCGACCGGGCCAACGCCCATCTCATCTGGTTCGACGCCGGCGGCGACGAAGCCGCGGAAGATGCCGAGCGGCTTCAGACCCTTTTGCGCGGCGATTCTGTCGCTCATGATCACGCAGGCCGAGGCACCATCGGAAAGCTGGCTGGCATTGCCAGCGCTGATGGTCTTGCCCTCGAACACCGGCTTGATCTTGGCAAGGCCTTCCGCGGTCGTATCCGGACGCGGGCCCTCATCCGTTGACAAGGTCACCTGCTGATACGTCACTTCCTTGGTGTCCTTGTTGACGACAGCCATCCGGGTCGCGATCGGAACGATCTCGTCGTTGAAACGGCCGCCCTGCAAGGCCGCGCCGACCCGTCGCTGGCATTCGAGCGAGTATTCGTCCTGCTGATCGCGGCCGATCTTGTAGCGGTCGGCGACCACTTCGGCCGTCTCCAGCATGGACATGTACATCTCCGGCTTCATCGCCATGAGATCCTGGTCGATGGCATGGAACTTGTTCATGTGATCGTTCTGCACCAGACTGATCGACTCGATGCCGCCGCCGATTGCGATCTCGACGCCGTCGAGCATGATCGAGCGCGCCGCGACCGCGATCGCCTGGAGGCCGGAGGCGCATTGCCGGTCGATCGTCGTGCCGGCAACCGTGACCGGTAGACCGGCGCGGATCGCACCCTTGCGCGCGACGTTCATCACCATGGTGCCCTGCTGCATGGCGCAGCCCATCACCACATCTTCGACTTCGCCCGGCGCGATGCCAGCGCGCTTCACCGCCTCGGCCATCACGTGACCGGCCAGCGTCGGACCATCGGTATTGTTGAGCGCGCCGCGATAGGCCTTGCCGACCCCGGTACGCGCGGTGGAAACGATCACTGCTTCAGTCGTCATGTCTGCCTCTCTGCTAGGCGGCCGCATCGAGCTGCGCGTAGCGCAACAGGTGAAAGGCGGGATCGCCGAACTGGATGTTGATGGAGGAAATCCGCTTGAAATAATGTCCGACGTTCAACTCGTCGGTCATGCCCATGCCGCCATGCAGCTGCACGGCCTGGTCGGCGACGAACTTGCCGGCATAGCCGATTTTCGACTTGGCGCCGGACGCCAGCCGCGAGACGCTGGCTTCACCGCCGCCGAGGCTCACCGCGAGGTGCTGCATCAGGGACAGCGCTTCCTGATGAGCGATGAACATGTCGACCATCCTGTGCTGCAACACCTGGAAGCTGCCGATCGTGGCGCCGAACTGTTTTCGCGTCTTGGAGTACTCCAGCGTCGCCGCGTTCAGCTCGCCGATCGCGCCTACCGCTTCGGCACAGAGCGCACCGATCGCGCGGTCGCGACACGCTTCGAGCGCTACAACGCCCTCGCCTTCCCGGCCCAGGAGCTGACCGCGGACCCCGCGCAGGCCGATCTCGGCGGCGCGGCGGCCGTCGATCGTCCGAAAACTCTGCAGATCGAGATTTGCGGCACGGCGATCGACCACGAACAGGCTGAGGCCGCCGCGATCGTGGCGATGACCGGATGTCCGGGCGGAGACGATCAAATGATCTGACCACGGTGCGGCCAGCACCGCGGTCTTCTCGCCGGTGAGGACGAAGTCGTCGCCGTCCCGCTTCGCCGTGGTGGTGACGTTCGCGAGATCGAAGCGCGAACCCTTCTCGGTCCAGGCCAGCGCCCACAACTTCGCGCCGGCAACGATCTCGGGAATGAAGGCCTGCTTCTGTGCGTCGGAGCCGATTTGTTCGATCAAGCCGCCGGCCACCACGACCGTCTCGACAAATGGCTCGACCACGAGGTGACGGCCGAACTCCTGCATGATGATCATAGTCGACAGCGGACCGCCACCGAGGCCGCCGACCTCCTCGGAGAATGGCGCGCCCAGCAGCCCGAGTTCCGCGAAGGCTTGCCAACGCTCGCGGCTGTGCCCCTCCTCGCTCGCGACGATCTTGCGGCGCGCGTCGAAATCATACCGGTCGCGCAGCAAGCGCTGGACGCTGGATCGAAGCAGCTCTTGCTCTTCCGTGAACTGGATATCCATCCGATTTTCTCCCGTGCCGCCGTTCGCTAGAGACCGAGCACGGCCTTGGCGATGATGTTGCGCTGGATCTCGTTCGATCCGCCGTAGATCGAGAGCTTGCGCGAATTCAAATATTTCTCCGACGCGGTGTGACCGTAATCCGGCCCCGGCATGAAATGGTTGGCGCTGACGGGATGCTCGCGGATCGCCAGCCCGTAATTGCCGATCGCGCGATGGGTGAGCTCGGTGATGTCCTGGAATATCTCGGTGCCGCGGATCTTGAACAGCGAGGCCGCCGGCCCCGGATCGATGCCGCGTGCCATTTGGCCAACAACGCGCAGCTCGGTTGCCTCCAACGCCAGCACATCGAGCTCGACGCGGGCGATGTCCTTGACGAACTCGGGATGCGCCGGATCATCCTCAGGGATCTCCGCCTTCACGATCTTCTTCAGTTTCGCGATGTAGCGCGTCGAGCGGCCGATGCCGGCCATGCTGGTGCGCTCATTGCCGAGCAGGAATTTGGCGTAGGTCCAGCCCTTGTTCTCCTCGCCGATCAGGTTTTCGACGGGCACGCGGACGTTCTCGAGGAAGACGTCATTGACCTCATGCGAGCCGTCGATGGTAATGATCGGCCGCACAGTGACACCCGGCGACTTCATGTCGATCAGCAGGAACGAAATGCCGGATTGCGGCTTTGCGGCCGGATCGGTCCGCACCAGGCAGAAGATCCAGTCGGCGTGCTGCGCCAACGTGGTCCAGGTCTTGTGCCCGTTGACGATGTAGTGGTCGCCGTCGCGCACCGCCTTGGTGCGGACGGTGGCGAGGTCTGATCCCGAGCCGGGCTCCGAATAGCCCTGGCACCACCAGTCCTCGCCCGAGAGAATGCGCGGCAGAAATTTCTTCTTCTGCGCCTCGTTGCCGAACGTATAGATGACGGGACCGACCATGGTGACGCTGAACGCCAAAGGCGGCATCGTGCCGGCGCGCGTGGTCTCCTGCTCGAAGATGAAGCGGCGGGTGATGGACCAGCCGGGTCCGCCATATTTCTTGGGCCAGAGCGGCGCGATCCAGCCCTTCTTGTGCAGGATGCGATGCCACAGCAGCATCTGCTCCTTGGAAAGGTCGGTCTCCGGATTTGGAACGCGCATTTCAGCCGGATAATTGTTCTTGATGAATGCGCGGACTTCGTCGCGAAACGCCGCATCGTCTTGGGATAGCGCGAGCTCCATCGGGGCGCTCCCTACCACTTCTCGCCGAAAGGACGGATCTCGAGCTCGAACGTCCAGGCGCTCTTCGGCTGCTGGTAGAGCTGCCAATAGG
Organism: Bradyrhizobium sp. CCBAU 11357; assembly: GCF_028128865.1. Lineage (NCBI taxonomy): Bacteria > Pseudomonadati > Pseudomonadota > Alphaproteobacteria > Hyphomicrobiales > Nitrobacteraceae > Bradyrhizobium > Bradyrhizobium sp. CCBAU 11357. Next base: position 37,829 of record NZ_LBJW01000100.1, read on the forward strand.
ACGCGGCCACCGACGCAGGCGGCATCAGCAGGTCCGGATTGTCGAGCGCATCGGGCCCGAGCGCTTCGAGCCGGCGCTGCCGGACCCATTCGGTATCGACGCCAGAGTCGATGATGAGATGCGCGACATGGATGTTCTTCGGCCCGAGTTCACGGGCCATCGCCTGCGCGACGGCGCGCAGCCCGAACTTGGCGCTGGCGAAGGCGGCGTAGCCGGAACCGCCGCGCAAGCTCGCAGTCGCGCCGGTGAAGAAGATGTTGCCCTCACCACGCGGCAGCATCAGCCGTGCCGCCTCCCGTCCCGCTAGGAAGCCGGAATAGCAGGCCATTTCCCAGACTTTTCGGAACACCCGCTCGGTGGTCTCCAGGATCGGGAAATTGACGTTGGCGCCGATATTGAAGATGCAGACCTCGAGCGGCGCGTGCTTGTCGGCGTCGTTCAGGAAGGAGATGATCTCCTCCTCCTTGCGCGCATCGAGCGAGCGGGCGTGGATCTCGCCGCCGGCAGCCTCGATATCCTTGACCAAGGGCGCAAGCTTGTCGCCGTTGCGCCGGCCCGCGAAGACCGTGAAGCCCTCGGACGCGAACTTCTTGGCAATCTCGCCGCCAATGAAATCACCGGCGCCGATCACCGCAACCGTCCTGTTTCTCTTCTGCATGGGACTTCTCCAGCCTTGTGACTTATTGAAGCGATCTCGCGCGCGTCAGTTGCGCAGCGATTCCGCCAGCTTGTGTTTCAGCAGCTTGCCCGTCGACGTGGCCGGCAGCGCGTCCATGAGGATGATCTCGGACGGTCGCTTGTAGGAGGTAAGCTCAGGCGCGACATGCGCCATCACGTCCTGCGCGGTTGCCGAGGAGCCTTTGAGCAGCTGAACGAAGGCAACGATCTCTTCATTGCCCGGAACCGTCCGACCGACCACGGCGCATTGCACCACGTCGGGATGAGTGCTCAACACCGCTTCGATCTCGGCCGGATAGACGTTGAAGCCGGAGCGAATGATCATCTCCTTGGTGCGTCCAACGATGAACATCGCCTCGCCCTCGAAGCGCGCCAGGTCGCCCGTATTGAACCACCCATCCGGGTCGATCGCCTTCGCCGTGAGGTCCGGCGCGCGGTAGTAGCCGAGCATCACGTTCGGTCCGCGCACATGCAGTTCACCGATGTCGCCGTTGGTCACGATGGCGCCGTCACGCGCGACGATTCGAGCCTCGACGCCCGGCACGAGAGTGCCGACCGAATTGTCGCTGCGCGGTGCCTCCGCCCGAACGCCGGAAATGCCGGGCGAGCATTCCGTGATGCCGAAGGCGTTGCCGAGAGGAAGACCAAGCTCCTTCTCAACCCGCGCTTTGAGCTCAAGGTCGAGCGGCGCACCAGCGACGCTCATCAACCGCAGTGCGCCGCGCTCCAGTTTCGGCAGGCCCGCCGTCTGCTTGTATTCGAGCAGCCGCTGGTAGGTCGCGGGGACGCCGTTCAGGAGCGTAATGCCATCCTCTGCGAGTGCCTTGGCAAGCGCGGCGGGATTGTATTTGGTGACCAGCCGGGTGACCGCACCGACCATGAGCGTCATCGTCAGAAGCGAGATTCCGACAATGTGCGAGATCGGCAGCACGCAATACTGCACGTCGTCAGCGGTCATGCTGCGCAAGGTCGCGGTGGTCCGGGCCGAGAACAGCAGGTTCCGGTGCGAGAGCATGACGCCCTTCGGCGTTCCGGTGGTTCCGGACGTGTAGATGAGCACCGCCACCTGGCGTGCGCCGTCGGTCTCGACCGGCTCGGCCTTGGTTTCCCGGTTCAGCGCGGACACGCCGATGCCGTTGAGCGGCCCGACATCCTGCAGCAGAGCCTCACAACGCGTCGCGTGTGCGGCCGCCTCTTCCGAGACCTTTGCCGTGAAGAGCATGCGTCGCGCGCCGCTGTGATCCCTGATCTGGTCCAGCTCGCGCGGCGACAGCCGCGGGTTGGCAACGATCGCCCAGGCATCGAGCCGGCTTGCGGCGAGCAGGAGACAGGCCAGCGGGATCGAGTTCTCGCTGACGAGCATGATGCGATCGCCGGCGCGGATATCGAGCGCGCGCAGCGCGTCCGTGGTGGCACCGACCGCCCGGTCGAGTTCGCGATAGGTCAATTTGGCGTTGTCATCGATCAGCGCTGTCCGATCGGGCGTGGCGGCAACATAGGGGTCCATCACCTCATGGATGCGGCGCGGCAGTACATTTAGAATCTCGTCTGCAGCTTGCTGCCAACTCACCAATGACACCTCCCGTTGCTGGGCCCTCTCCGGGCTCGATTTATCTGGAAAGCTGATGCGTCCTCAGGCGGTCTTGCGCCGCTCTGAGCTCAGTTGCGCGAGGATTTCGTCCTCCACGTCGCGCAGGCTGTCCTTGCCGAAATAGATCTCGTTACCGACAAAGAAGGTCGGGGAGCCGAACGAGCCGCGCGCCACGGCGTTGCTGGTGTTCTCGATCAGCTTCTTTTTGACGTCGTCCTGCTGAGCGCGCGCGATGATGCGATCGATGTCCAGCCCAGAGGACAGGAAGGCGGCGCGGAATACCTGCTGATCGTCCATCTTCTTGGGCTCGACCCACATGTGGTGATAGGCGGCATGGAAGTAGGATTCAAACTGCCCCTCGATCTCCGCGGCCACAGCGCCGCGCATTAGCGCAAGCGTATTCACCGGAAAGAAGGGGTTCATCGTGAACTTCGTGATGTCGTGCCGGCGCAGGAAACGCTGGGTCTCGAGCGCATTATATTCCGGCTTGTTCTTGATCCCGCGCAGCGACTCGGCGGGCGACATGTTGCCGGTCGCCTTGTAGACGCCACCGAGCAGCACCGGCACGTAGTTGAATTTGACGCCGGTGCGCTGCTCGATGCCGGGCAGCGCGAGCTCGGCGAGGTAGGCGTTGGGACTGCCGAAATCGAAGTGAAACTCGACCTTGAGCGAGGCTGCCATGGAACGCCCTTCCCTTCGACGGCAGCGATTGTTCGCCGCCCGATTGATCCTGGCGCGAGTGTTAAGGTTCTATTTCAGAACTGTCAATATGATGATCATCATCCTAACGAGGAAAGACTGATGGAAATCGCGGCATCCTATTGAAATGTAGTGAGTTCTAATTTAGAATTTATTTTTGGGATACAAGAGAATCGTCGGAGACGCTGATGAAATGGGATGCCCTCGAGGAAGAACCGTGCTCGCTGGCCCGCACCGTGGCTGTGATCGGTGACCGCTGGAGCCTGCTCATCCTGCGCGAATGTTTTCTGCGTATCCGCAGGTTCGACGAATTCCAGTCCTCGCTTGGCGTGACCCGGCACCTGCTGGCCGACCGGCTGAAGAAGCTCGTACGCTTCGGTGTGCTGCGCAAGATTCCCTATCAGGAAGCGCCCAAGCGCTATGAATACATCCTGACGCAAAAGGGTCTCGACCTCTATCCGATCATCATGTCGATCGTGCATTGGGGCAACGTTCACATGGTCGACTCGCGCGGACGACCGTTGCTGCACGAACACAAGAACTGCCACAAGATGTTTGATCCCGTCATGGTCTGCTCGGAGTGCGGCGAGCCGCTGACGGCGAAGGCGGTTCACGTCCATCCGGGCCCCGGCGCGCGGAAACCCACACGCACCGGCGCGGCCGCACGATAATTCGCGAGTAACATTCACCACTGACGCGGCTCAGCCGTCGCCCGCCGAACACCAGCATTGCCTCGGACGAACCAGTAGTCGGAAAGAGATTTGTCAGTTCCGCTGGGCAGACCAATACCCCGAACAACGCGCGCCTCCCGAATAGCCGCTCCACGTTCCCCGACCGGTATGGCTCGAGAGCCGACCTGAGCCGGACGCATATTTGTCCGAAACGGTCACCGAAGCGCGGACGGCGCCCGAGCGCGCCACACGGCCCCTGAACCTCACGAGGTTGGGATGTGTGACGACCCCGTCAGTGATATTGACGGAGAACGTGTAGGTCGGATCGCACGCGCCCCTTTGCGTCACGAAGAGAAGATCCCAAGAGCCGTCGTAAACTGTGCGGGCCTGTGCGACCGATACGGAACCGACCAGGCAACTTGCGGCGATCGTATGAGTGAGAAGGTTTTTCATTGTCTGCTCCATGTGTGTTTTGGCCAATCGCCTCGGTTTGCAGATATCAATACGGCGCATGCCGCCGGGCACGCTGGGTTGTTCGGCAGCAACTTGGCGATCGTCGCGATGCCAGCCTGGTTGGACACGTGGCCCGAAGTGAAGACCACGCGGCTTCCTTGCCGTGCAGGTCCGCGATCTCGCGCTCCAATTCGACCAGTGGATGATGGGTGCCGGAAATGTTGCGGGTGCCGCCCGCGCCAGCACCCTTGCGGGTCGCGGTTTCGACCATGGCGCCAATGACCTTCGGATGCTGGCCCATGCCGAGATAATCATTCGAGCACCAAATCATGACTGGGCGCGGCCCCTGCGGAGAATGCCATAGTGCGTGCGGAAAACGTCCGGCGATGCGCTCGATATCGACAAACACGCGGTAGCGATGTTCGGCGTGCAGCCGAGCAAGCGATGCGGAAAAGAAATGATTAAAGGTCATCGTGCAACTCCGCCTGGTTTCGCTCCCGATTGCACTCATCGGGATACGCTGAGCCGATCCGACCCGCCATCGCCTATCGAGCCCGAAAGAGGCGGCCGGTCCCCGGGAGGAGAAAGGACCGGCCGCGGAGAGCCCGACGGGACAGGGAGGGAGACGCGCCGGGAACTAAAAGCTCACAATTCGGCGAAGCCACGCTGTCGGCGATCGTATTGCACTTACGCTGACTTCAATGCGGCTTGCCAAGAACCAAGGCGAAAGGGACGATGAACAGCTCATCGCCTTGGTCGTCGCTGACATGCAGCGACCAATCACGCCAATCCTCGAGGCTGCGCTCGCTGGTGTAGCATCGCACGAGCCGGGTTGCATGATCGCGCGTCTCGGCGAGATCGTTCACCAGGGCCCCCTTCTGATCGAGGAAAACCTTCTTCGTGGTGGAGCAGTGGAAATACACGTGGGTCATGTCCGGCCTCCTTCGAACAGTGCCTCGCCTTCGGCGTCAGCGACCCCCCGGGGCCATGCCTTGGGCCGCGTCGACATGCGAAGCTTGCTCGGCTCGCCGCTCGTAGGTATCGGCGAGGGCCTTCAGCTGAGCCGCAACTGCTCGATCGGTCATGGTGCTGGCGGAATAGAGCAAGGTCTGCGCCGTTCTCAGATATTCCCTGCCTCGTCGTGAGATCTGCAACGTCATGGAACTCTCCGTCGGTCCGCAATTAACGAGATCGCGTCGGCCTGGCTGGTGTTATGCAGAATTTTCCTGGGCGTGGCTTTGCACTGGTTGCCGGGATTTTGTCATGGGTTGCTGTCGATGGCGGTCCGTGCGGCCGACGCTTTCGCCACTTTCGAAGCGAGAAGCGCCTCCGCCGGACAAACGCGACCGTCCGCGGCGGCGCCACCGTTGTGGCGCACGGCAGCACTGCCTGCGCGCGGATGCCCTTGCCCCGAGTTCGTGATGCTAGATTCGAAAGGGTCTGCCGCAAACAGTCAAGGATTTGCCACGATGACACGAACTCAGCTCCCGACGATATTGACCGGGTGACTGTCCTGTAGCCTGCCTGAATGCCCGGGTAAAATTGGCTTGGCTGGAAAAGCTGAGTGCCAGCGCAATGTCTGCTAACGACCGATCACCTTGTAACAGCAAGGCCTTTGCGCGCTGAAGGCGCCTGGCGCTGACGTAGCGATGCGGCGATTGTCCGACGGCTTGCCCGAAAGCCCGCGCGAAATGGAATTTGCTCAGGCAGGCTATTGATGCCATGTGATCGATGGTGAGATCGCCTTCAAGGTTTGCTTCGATGTAGTCCAGCACGCGGAAGAGTCTGCGTCGATCGAGTCCTTTTGCTGTGAGAAGCGGAAAAGGCTGATTGGATGATGCGTTGGCAGTTTTTTGAACCAGCCTTGCCGTCAGACTGGAAGCCAGAGTTTCAACGAGCAGATTGCCGGCAGAAGTTTCAGTGTGTAGTTCCGCTGCGATTGCATACGCGATCTCGGCCAACAGCGAATCTTCGAATGCTCTTTCGTACCTAAGCGCGCCGATCGCAGAACCATCGATGTTGCTCCCGAGGTTGCTCGGTGAGAGTTGGCTCAGCGGGAGACACATATGCAAAATCCCCACCATGTCTTCGGCGTGGTCGACGAACCTATGCAGCCCGGGAGGAGACAGCCAAATTGTCCCGCGCCTGGCGAAGCTCCGATCTTCGATGCCTGCGGCCCGCCGCGTGACGAGCGATTCATTGCCGCACACATCGACGCAGATCTCGATATCGGATCGCGAGGTCATCCAAGGGATCGTGCCTTTGCCATGGTTCCGCAGCTCAGCTGACAGGCCGGACCAGCCGCGATTTGCCGAGGATGACAGCAACGACGCAGGACCATGGCCTGCCCAGGAGTCGCAGTAGGACTGCGGCTTATTTCGGCCGGCGACCGCCCGTTGCTCCTGTCGAATTGCCATCTCTCGCTTTCCTTCTGCGCTGGTTCGCTGCTCGTGTTGGCATCGAAGTGCTCACCCACGCTGTAATATCGGCGGCACACCAACAGTGGCCGGCGGCGCCAACAACAGACACCTTTCACAATTTCCGGTTTGCTGCGCTCAAGTGCGTGTTCTGCACCATGTTGCCGAGGCGCAGGCCGCGCGAGTTCTCGGTCGGCTCCTTGCTGGTGAGTTCCTTCACCCCTGGGGTTGCGCGATGTTGACGGGAATACAATAGCAACAGGTCACATTTAATTGTGCGCAATTGAACGGGGCGAGGCACCGTGCACCCCCATCGCATCATCCATGCAGTTTCTTCGCGGTCTCTGCGATAACCCGTCCTTGATAGCGCGCGCCTGCGAGTTCGTTCGCGCTGGGCTGACGGCTGCCGTCGCCGCCAGTGATGGTTGTCGCACCATAGGGCGAGCCGCCGGTAATTTCATCGAGCTTCATCTGGCCGGCAAAGCCATAATTGAGGCCAACGATCGTCATGCCGAAATGCAGGAGATTGGTGATGATCGTGAACAGCGTGATTTCCTGCCCGCCATGCTGGGTCGCCGTCGACGTGAAGGCGCCACCGACCTTGCCGTGCAATGCGCCCTTGGCCCAGAGGCCGCCCGCCTGGTCGAGGAAGCTTGCCATCTGCGAGGCAAGGCGGCCGAAGCGGGTGCCGGTGCCGACGATGATCGCATCGTAATGGGCGAGTTCTTCCACTTTGGCAATCGGAGCTGCCTGATCGAGCTTGTAATGCGAAGCCCTTGCCACCTCGGCCGGCACCAGTTCCGGCACGCGCTTGATGTCAACGGTGGCACCAGCTTCACGCGCGCCCTCGGCGACCGCACTCGCCATCGCTTCGATGTGACCATACGCGGAGTAGTAGAGAACAAGGACCTTGGCCATAATGGCTTCCTTAGAATTTGCGTTCATTTTCATGGATCGTCATGGCCGGGCTTGACCCGGTCATGCATTCTTGAGCCAAGCGATGGCCGGGTCGTTGCCAGCTAGGCACCTGAGACCTGGTGCTTTTGCAAATTGTAGCGAGACGCCGGGATTGCGCTCGAGAGCTTGCCCGCCATCGCAAGGCGCGCAGCCTCATGGCGATCCCACTCGGACTCGTCTGGCAACGACGGGATGGTTACGGTCTCACCCAGGTCGAGACCGACGAGCGCAGCATCGACCAGGTCGTCGGCTGACATCACGATTTGCGCCGGAAGCTGATGCAGTGGCGTGCCGGCAATGTCCCAGAATTCGGTTGCAGTGGCACCCGGCAGCACCGCCTGCACCCGGATGCCCTTGTCGGCGAGTTCGTGATGCAACGACTGGCTGAACGCGAGCACGAAGGCTTTCGAGCCACCATAGACACCATTCAACACTTCCGGCGCGATCGCGACGATCGAGGCGATGTTGATGATCGTGCCATCGCCGCGGGCGACAAATCCCGGGACCGCCGCATAGGTCAGCCGCGTCAACGCGGTGACGTTGAGGCGGATCATGTCTTCCATCTTCTCGACGTCAGCGCCAAGCAACGGCGCCGAAGCTCCGACGCCGGCATTGTTGACCAGCACTGAGATGCCGGCATTGGACTTCAGGATGTTTTCGATGCGTTGCAGGTCAGCAGGCGACGTGAGATCGGCTTCGATCGTCTCCACGTTGCGGCCCGTCTCATTAGAGAGCCGTCGCGCCAGCGAGGTGAGCCGTTGCTTGTTGCGTGCAACGAGGATGAGGTCGTGGCCCCGCTTGGCCAGGCGATCGGCGTAGATCGCACCGATCCCAGTCGATGCGCCGGTGATGAGGGCGGTGCCCTTGGCTTGGATGGTCGTCATGGCCGTCTCCTGTGTGGAAGATCTCGTGGTCTGCCACCCCCAGATAGACCCTTCCGGAAATGATAAACATCTGGCAAGATAGAGAAGTATCTTTCCAAAAATGGAAGATTGATGGATCGTTTTCAGGCCATGTCGATCGTGTTGGCCGTCGCCGAGACCGGCAGCCTGTCCGCGGCAGCGCGCCGGACAAAAACCCCGCTGGCAACGGTGAGCCGGAAGGTGTCCGAACTCGAAGCTCACCTGCAGACCAAGCTGTTCAATCGCTCGAGCCGCGTGCTTGTGCCGACCGACGTCGGGCGCTCCTACATCGCCGCCGCAAAGCGAATTCTTGGCGACGTGGCCGAAACCGAACGGGCGGCCTCCGGCGAATATGCGGCGCCGCGCGGCGAGCTGAGCGTATCGGCGCCCCCGGCGTTTGGCCGGCTGCACTTGGTGCCGGTGCTGGCAAAATTCGTGGCCGCGTTTCCCGATGTCGACATTCACCTCGATCTGCGGGACCAGTCAACGAACCTTCTGGAGGAGCATATTGATGTCGCGCTTCGCATCGGCACCCTTGCGGACAGCAGCCTGATCGCGGTGGGGATCGGGGAAATCCGTCGCGTCCTGTGCGCAAGCCCGGCGTACCTCAAGACCCGCGGCACGCCAAAATCCCCTGACGACCTGTCCAGGCACGACTGCATCAGTTCCGTGCCACCGCTACAGTCGACCAACACATGGACGCTGCAGAAAGCCAACGCCGAGTATGTCGTACCGGTGCGATCGCGCCTCGTCTTGAACAGTATTGAGTCGGCCTTTGAGGCCGCACGAGCTGGTATGGGGATCGCTGCGATTGCGTCCTATCAAGTGACCGAGTCAGTAAGGTCCGGAGAGCTGGCTCTGCTGCTGCAGGATTTCGATTCACCATCGATACCGGTAAGCTTCGTCTATCCGCCGAACCGCTTCATGCCGGCTAAGCTGCGTGCCTTCCTGGACTTTGCGCTGCCGCGCCTCAAAGCCCGTATTGGCGATTTGCCGAGACCTTTGGCGCCGGGAAGCCGTGCCAAGCGCCCCCGCTAGAGTGAGCAGCGGTATCCCCGGTCAAAGCCGCCGGTCGCGCATCTCGTCGAATTCCTCACGACAGGCCTCGCTGAATTCGCGCAGCAGATCGATGGATCCGCATTTTGCCATGTCACGCAGTTCGCCGAAGCTCTTGTCCGGTTCCAGATAGGTATCCATGATCGTCTTAGCGATGTGCTCGGCGCTCCGCACGACCGGCTTGGAGGACAGCACTCGCATCCTGTTGAGCTTTGCGTACAGCGCAACCAGTCCCGGGGCACCGTCGCCGACCTCATGATGCTGAAGCGCATCGATGTGACATCTCGCGGCTTCCTCGATGAAATCCCTGTAGAGGATCTGTCGCCGGTTCTTCTCGTGAAGCAACCATTGCGCGCGGACCTGGCTACGGTGGTTCAGCCAATTGGCCACCCCGCTCGTCAGGCCGCCAATAGTTGCGCCGGAGAGGGCCGCGAGTGCAGAGATGATGGAAGCGTCCATCTGGTTCAGTGCCGCATTTGCAAATTCATCATCTCGCCATGCGCCATCATGTTCTCATTCAAGTTCGCCATGATCACGAGCGATCCCGCGAGAACCAGAAATACGATGAGCACGCCAAATGCCAGCGCCAGGACATTGTGAGTGCTGTCCGGTCCCGTGGTGATATGAAGAAAGAAGACCAGGTGCACTCCCATCTGCGCGATGGCCAGGACAGCGAGCCCGGCCGGCACGCCGGGAGCCCAGATCGCCGAGGTGTTTGCTACCCAGAAGGACGTCGCCGTCAGGATCGCCGCCAGCAGCAAACCGATCGTGTACACGAGAACGCCGGCAGACGCGCTTCGCTCCGCGGCCGGGATCGCCGGCCTGTCTCCCGGTGCAACATCCCAACGCGTTTCAGTCATGGAAGGACTCCCATCAGGTAGACAATCGTGAATATCAGGACCCAGACGATGTCGAGCGCGTGCCAGAACAAGGAGAAGCAGTGCAGGCGGCGCACCACGACCGCTTGAAATCCCCTCAGCGACAGCTGAACCATCATGAGGACCAGCCAGACCAGTCCGATCGCTACGTGCAGCCCGTGACATCCCACGAGCGTGAAGAAGGCGGAAAGAAATGCGCTGCGTTGCGGCGATGCCCCCACCGCAATCATGTCCTGAAATTCCCGGAATTCGAGATTGAGAAATGCCGCACCCAGGAGGATGGTCACCACGGCACCAAGGAAGGTGCCGAGCTGATGGCGCGAAATGATGGCCAGCGACATCAGTCCGCAGCTGTAGCTGGAGAGCAGCAGAAGAGCCGTCTCCATCGCAGCGTTGCGCTGATCGAACAACTGGGCGCCGGTCGGGCCCCCCGCACTCGCCTTCGCGAGCACGGCATAGCTCGCAAATAGCGCCGAGAACATCACGATATCGCTCAGCAGGAAGATCCAGAACCCAAAGCCTGCGATGATTCGTTTGGGCGCGGGCCCCGCCTCGCTGACATCAACCAGTTCGGTTGTGCGGACAGCATTTGCGTCGACCAGAACGTTCATAGCGAGACCTCTACCTGACGTACCGATCGAACTGGCCGAGCTGTTCTGCCGGAATCTCGACTTCGTCCGTTGCGCGGAACATGAAGGCAAGCCACATCACGGTTGCGCCGAGAAGTCCGACGCCTGCGAGCCACCAGATGTGCCAGATGAGGGCGAAGCCGGTGATCGTTGCGAAGAACGCGGTCGCAAAGCCTGCCGGGCTGTTCCTGGGCATTTCGATCGGCTCATACCTGCGCTGCCGCCCGACCACGTCCTGTTTCGCGAGCACGCGCTGTTTCCCGGCCCAGAATGCATCGATGTCATCTACGCGCGGCAGGACCGCGAAATTCCAGGCCGGCGGCGGCGATCCGGTGGCCCATTCCAGGGTGCGGCCGTTCCACGGATCGCCCGTCGTGTCGCGCAGCTGTTCACGACGGCGAATGGACACCACGAGCTGAACGACTTGGCAGACGATCCCGGCCATCACGATGACCGCGCCCGCCTCGGCAACCAGCAGCCAGGGCTGCCAGGCGAGGACATCATAGTGCTGCAGGCGGCGGGTCATCCCCATCAGCCCGGTCACGTAGAGCGGCATGAACGCAAGATGGAAACCGATGAACCAGCACCAGAACGCGGCAACGCCCCAGCGCTCATCCAGCTTGAAGCCAAATGCCTTGGGAAACCAGTAATTGTAGCCGGCGATGGCCCCGAACAGGACGCCCGGGACGATGACGTGATGGAAATGGGCGACCAGGAAGACACTGTTGTGCACCTGCCAATCGACCGCCGGCAATGCCAGCAGGACCCCGGTCAGGCCGCCGAACACGAACGTCACCATGAAGCCGATCGTCCAGAGCACCGGCACCGTGAACCGGACGCGACCGCCGTACATCGTGAACAGCCAGTTGAACACTTTGACGCCCGTCGGCACCCCGATGATCATGCTCGTGATACCGAAGAAGGCGTTCACGCCCGCACTTGCGCCCATCGTGAAGAAATGATGCAGCCACACGGTGTAGGAGAGCACGCAGATCGCCAGGGTCGCACCGACCATCGATCGGTAACCGAACAGCGTCTTTTCGGAAAATGTCGCGCTCACCTCCGAATAGATGCCGAATGCCGGAAGGACCAGGATGTAGACTTCGGGGTGACCCCAGACCCAGAACAGGTTCACGTACATCATTGCGTTGCCGCCGCCATCCAGCGTGAAGAAGTGAAAGCCGAGGTAACGGTCGAGCAGCAGCATCGCGAACAGCGCGGTGAGAACCGGAAAGGCGGCCACGATCAGGAGATTCGAGGCGAGCGCAGTCCAGCAGAACACCGGCATGCGCATGTAGCTCATGCCCGGGGCCCGCATCTTCAGGATCGTGGTGACGAAATTGACGCCGCTCAACAGGGTCCCGATGCCCGAGATCTGCAGGGACCAAAGGTAATAGTCGACGCCGACGCCTGGCGAAAACTGCAGCTCGCTGAGCGGGGGATAGGCAACCCAGCCGGTCTTGGCGAACTCACCGACGAAGAGAGAGAGGTTGATCAGCAAGATTCCCGTCGAAGTCAGCCAGAGGCTCGCGGAATTCATCGTCGGGAACGCCACGTCACGGACGCCGAGCTGCAGCGGCACGGCAAAATTCATCAGCCCGATCACGAGCGGCATGGCCACGAAGAAGATCATGATCGTGCCGTGCGCCGAGAAGATCTGGTCAAAATGCTCGGGCGGCAGATATCCCTGTGCACCGCCGGCGGCGACCGCCTGCTGCGTGCGCATCATGATTCCGTCCGCGAAGCCGCGCACGAGCATGAGCAGCGCGAGGACGATATACATCACGCCGATGCGCTTGTGATCGACGGATGTGATCCACTCGCGCCAGAGATATGGCCAGTATCCCATAACGGTGACCCATGCGAGAGCCGCCAGGACGACGGCGCCGACGCTCGCCACCGTTCCCATGATGATCGGCTCGTGAAACGGAATGGCGGTCCAGTCGAGCTTGCCCAACAGGTTCATCGTTCTGCCCTCTTGGATTTGGGATAAGCGACGCAGAGACCAGCATCCGGCTGCGTCGCAGCACTCCTGATGTCGGTGAACAGGCCGCCCACGACCGACCGATAGGTAAAGGGCAAAACCGCCCTGCTCGGCCTGACCAGCGCGGCATAGGATAGTGTGTCAAGGACCGGGCCGGCGTTGCGCGTTGCAGCCACCCATTGCGCAAAGCTGTCGGGCGCCACCGCGTCGACCTTGAAGACCATGTCGGAGAAGCCCGCGCCGCTGTAGTTCGCCGACATCCCACGATATGTGCCGGGATGGTCAGCCCGCAGATTCAGGCGCGTCACCATTCCGGCCATGGTGTAGATCTGGCCGGCGAGCTGCGGCACGAAGAAGCTGTTCATGACGCCCGAGGACGTCAGCTCGAAGCTGACCGGCGTGCCTACCGGGATGGTCAGATGATTGACGCTCGCGACACCCTGCTCCGGATAGATGAACAGCCATTTCCAATCGAGCGAGACGACTTGGATCTTCAACGGCCTGGTGGAGGAGGCAATCGGCTTGGGCGGATCGAGGTCGTAGGCGCCGATCCAGGCGACGGTGCCGACAAGGAGCACGGTCATCAGCGGGATCGACCAGACCAGCATCTCGATGCGGCCGGAATAGACGAAATCCGGCCGGTAGCGTGCCCGCTCATTGGATGCACGGAACCAGAAAGCAACGCCAAGAGTCGCGAGCGCGACCGGGATCACGATCGCGAGCATGATGCCGGTCGCGTTGAACAGAATTTGCCGCTCGGCAAGCGCAATGGGGCCCTTGGGATCCAGCACGCCCCCATCGCAGCCGCCGAGCATCGCGGCCGCCAGCAGGAGCAGGGTGAACGAACCGGACCGCATCTCACGCCTCCCGAACGCTGAAGGTGCGCGCACTGTGCATGATGCCCGGCTGTTTCGCGGTCAACGACGATACGTTCGATCGGCCGTTCAGCCCCGAACGTGTCGGCGCCGGCGCATTGTTGTGGTCGGCCAGAAGGCTTGCGAACAGCAGGAACAGATAGGCGATGGAGAAGACAAACAGTCCGTGAGCGGCGCGGCGATCCGTTGCAGCGCTGCTATTCAGGTTCAATGCGAGCAAGAGAAAGAGCGCACCACCTAAGGCGACGACCACACCGTAGAACATGCCTGCAAAGCCAAGGCCGACGGGCAGCTCCGACGCGAGAACGAGAAGCCCGCTGTAGATGAGGATCTGCCGCGTTGTTGCCTCACGTCCTGCAACGACCGGCAGCATGGGAACGCCGGCACGTGCATAGTCATCGGAGCGGTTGAGCGCGAGCGCCCAGAAATGCGGCGGCGTCCAGAGGAAGATGATCAGGAAAAGCGCCAGCGGCTCGAGCCCGATCTGGCCCGTCGCCGCGGCCCACCCAATCACCGGCGGAAGCGCGCCGGCTGCACCGCCAATGACGATGTTCTGCTTTGTTGTCCGTTTCAGCCACGCCGTGTACACGGCGACGTAGAAGAGAATGGTGCAGGCCAATAGCGCCGCCGCCGCGAGATTCGTCACCAGGGCGAGAGCCATGACGGCGGTGATGCCGAGCACAACTCCGAAAATGAGCGCCTCTGTCTTCGAGACCTTGCCGCGAGGAATTGGCCGCATCGCCGTGCGCGCCATGACCGCGTCGATATCGGCGTCGTACCACATGTTCAATGCGCCGGCGGAGCCGGCGCCGGCCGCAATGGCCAGAATTGCGATGAAGCCGACAAACGGCTCCAGGCGTATCGGCGCGATCATCAATCCGACGAACGCGGTGAACAGCGCTAGCGTCATCACGCGCGGCTTGGCCAGATTGATGAATTGGCGTGGTCGCTCCACCCAGCCGGACCGCGAGGTCAGCCGAAGGCGCGATACCGAAATCGCGATGCTGATCATGGTTGATCCCTCAGGAAAACTGCGACCGGCTCGTTGACGCAGCTGTTCGTCGCGACGTTACGGAGCACGCTTCTCCGGACGCCTGGCGCGCAGTTCCAGCAGGCCGAGAAGAGTTTCATCTCTCTCTGCTTCGAGCTCTTCGATGCTGCGCGATCCGACCTCGGCATGAACGCCGTCGATGAGCTTCTTCTGCACCTCGGGAGTCAGCTCGGGCGTACCGAGGGTCTTCCACGTTGCGGTAAACGGGCCGGCAAACTGGTGCAAGAAATGCTCGATGCCGCCCGGGCCGCCGCCGAGATGGTTGAGCATCATGTTGCCCATGATGCCCCAGCGCAGACCCGGACCCCAGGACAAGGCATCGTCGACGTCCGCAGCGCTCAGCACGTCCTCAGCAACGAGGTAGTAGACTTCTCGCGCCAGTGCGCCCTGCAGGCGGTTGGCGACATGGCCCGGCATTTCCTTGTTGAGCCGGACGGCTTTCTTGCCGATCGACTTGTAGAACGCGATCGCGCGCTGGATCGTCTGTTCCGAGGTCCTGGTCCCGCCGACGACCTCAACCAGCGGAATCAGGTGCGGCGGATTGAAGGGGTGACCGATGACGCAGCGCTCAGGATGCAATGCTGCGCCCGACTGAATGTCGCTCATCTTGATCCCGGACGAGCTCGACGCGATGATCACATCCGGCGGCAGCAGCTCGTCGAGCTGCTTGTATAGTTTCTGCTTGAACTCCAGCCGCTCGGGTCCGTTCTCCTGGACCAAGTCGACACCGGCGACCGCTTCGGCCAGGTCGGCCGTGAACCTCAGCTTCGCCTGCGACGCGCCAGACGACAGGCCCAGCCTTTCGAGCGCCGGCCAGGCCGACTTCACGAACTTGCGCAGCGCGGATTCCGCGTCGGGTGCGATGTCCGTCGCCACGACTTCGAGTCCCTTGGCGAGGTACTGCGCGGCCCAGCTGGCGCCGATCACGCCAGTGCCGATGATTGCGACGCGACGAATGGGTTTGGTATTGGTCATGGGGTGCTCCGATCTGTTGTCAGACTTCGACGTAGGCGACGCCGGTGAGATTTCCCTGGGCGGCGAGAAGCATCCGCTTCCCGGTCCCGTCGAGCTTCGCCGCATAGAGCGAACCGGCGAGATCGGTCACGAACATCCGGTTGCCCGGAACATCCAGCGCGATGCCAATACCTTCCATCAGGTCCGAGACCACGATCTGCGGCACGTTCTGCGCGGGCTTCGCGTCGATCGGCGCACGGTTCACCGTGTTGCCGCGGGGGGGATTGCCGCGGTCGGTCCAGTAAAGCACGCGATGCTCGAGATCGATTTCGAGATCGATCGGCTCGGGAAGCCCGTTGAAGAAGACCTCGATGTCGCTGCGGTCAGCCGCCGTCTCGCCCTTGGGGATCTCGATCCCGGCGCGCAGGATGCGTCCGACTTCGGCGTTGTCGCCGCCCTTCTGCGTCCAGTAGATCCGTCCGCGTTCGGGATCGACGGCGATTCCGACGCACCATCTGTTCTGATCGCGCCGGTCATTCTCGCCCTGGCCGGTCTGGACGAGCGTCTCGATCTGCGATCCGTCGAGATTGGCGCGCATGACTCGCATCCCCTCGCGATCGGACCAGTAGAGTTTGCCGTTCGCCTTATCGAGATGGAGCTGCTTCGGCGTGAATGTGCCGCCTGGGGCAACGATGAACCTGCGATTGCCGCCATCGAGCTCGGCGCGTTCGATGGACCCGTCGTTCCGGCTGGGAACGCCCATATTGGTCCAATAGACGTGCCCTGCTTCCGCATCAACGACGATGCCGTCCGGATGGGAGCAGTCGGCAGCGATGACGCGAGGATGCGAGCCGTCCGGCCCCATCGACAGGACGCGCCCGCCGCTCAGGTCGAGGAGAAACAAGCGGCCGGACCGGGTCGCGCCCGATACGACCTTGGTCTGCGTGACATGGAGTACGGTCATGGTCTGTCCTTTTGTGTCGCTTCGCTGGCGCCGACTATTCGGCCGGGTGCGGCTTCGGCAGGTTGGCGAAATTGGGCGGGCGCTTTTCCCGAAACGCTGTGAAGGCTTCCGTGGCTTCCGGGGAATGGATACGCTCGCTGAACTCCCGGCTTTCGGATTTCGCAGCCTCTCTGAGCTGCCCGATCCAGGCCTGCTTGATGAAGCGCTTGGAGGCGCGCAGCGCGCCGGCCGGTTTTGCCGCGAGCTTCTGCGCCGTCGCGGTGGCGGTCGCGAGCAGATCGCGATCAGGCACCACGCGGGTCGCGAGCCCAAGCTCTACCGCCCGCGCGGCCGAGAACGGTTCGCCGAGCAGGAACAATTCCGCCGCCCGGAGATGGCCGACGCGCGCCGGTATCGAAAAGCTCGAACCGAACTCCGGCACCAGCGCAAGATCAATGAACGGCAGCTTGAACTTCGCACTCTCGCCTGCGTAGACGAAATCGCAGTGCGTCAGCATGGTGGTTCCGCCGCCGACCGCGGCGCCCTGTACGGCCGCGACGATCGGCTTTTCGAACGCGACGAACGCGTTGATCAGGGCGGACTGCGGGGATTCACCTGGCCCGGGTGGATTCTTCAGGAAGTCCCCGATGTTGTTGCCGGCGCAGAACGCGTCGCCGGCGCCATGCCAGAGCACGACACGGATGTGCTCATCCTTGTCGGCTTCGCTGATGATTCCAGCGAGGTTCGTGTACATGCCGGCCGTCATCGCATTCTTCTGCGCCGGGCGATTGAGCTCGACCCGAAGAATGCCGCCAGAGATTTCCGTGTTGATGTCGCTCATTGCGTGCTTCCTTTCCGATGGTCCGTCGGCGATCAGACCGCGCGTTCCTGCTTGCGCGGTGGCGCCGCCTTCGCGATGGCGCCGTTTTCGCGCAGGTTGATGATACTGTTGGCGTCGAAGCCGAGTTCGCGGAGGATCTGCTCAGTGTGCTCGCCAAGGTCCGGCGCGCGCTGGGCCGGAACCTTGGTGACGCCATGCACCGTGATCGGGCTCGAGATCGTCGAGGTCAGCTTGCCGCCGGCGCCGCTGAGCGGCACGACGATATCGTTGGCCACGAGCTGCGGGTCGTTGACGACCTCCTGCGGGCCGCGCACTTCGCCAAAGGTGACGTTGACGCCGGAAAACACCGCATGCCAGTGCGCCATCGGTTTGGCGCCGAAGACCTCGTCGAAGATTGCGGTCAGTTGCGGCATGTTCGCGACCAGCTGCGCAGGATCGGAAAAGCGCGAGTCGGTCAGCAGGTCGTGGCGGCCCATTGCATTGACGACGGGAACGACTTTGTCCGGCGTGACGATGAGGACAAACCACGTGCCGTCGGAGGAACGATAGACGTTCGCCGCGGCGTTGGCCGGATGCGTGCGGTCGTGCATCGGCGGAAACTTGGCGCCGGCGAGAGCTGCCTGAATGGAAACGCTCGCAGACCACACGCCCTGGGCCAGCAGCGACGTCGTGACGTAGGAGCCGTTGCCGGTACGCTCGCGCCGGTACAGGGCGGTGACGATCGCTGCGTAGAGACCGACGGCCGTGGCGTTGTCGCCGCTGCCACCCACCGGCCAGGTCGGCGGCGCGCCGGCATCGCGCGTCATCGACAACAGACCGCTGCGCGCCCAGTAGGAGGTGATGTCGAAACCGGGCGGTTCGGCGTCCGGCCCGTGCTCGCCGAAGCCGGTGAGGTCAGCATAGATCAGACGCGGATTCCATCCCGCAACGTCATCATATTCGAGCTTCAACTTCTTCCTTGCATGGTGCGGCGTGTTGACGATGAAGACGTCGGCCCAGTTGGCGAGCTCGAAGATGATCTGCTGCGCGCCCTGTGACTTGAGATCCAGCGCGATGCTGCGCTTGTTGCGGTTGGCGAGATGCCACTGATAAGGATCGTGGGCGTTCGGCTGGAATGGCACCTTGTGCCCATTGCGCCAGGGATCGCCGTGCGGCGGCTCGACCTTGATGACATCGGCGCCGAAGTCGGAGAGGATTACGGCAGCGCCCGGTGCGGCGACGAAGCTCGAGAAGTCAACGACCTTCAAGCCGGAAAAGATGTTGTCGTTTGCCATGGGAGGCTCCTGAGTTCGATTTGGTTTGTTGGTTTGCAATCTCAGCGGCCGTGAAATTGCGGCGCGCGTTTCTCGAGGAAAGCCGACGTGCCTTCCTTCTTGTCTTCCGTGCCCGCGCATAGCCCGAAATAGGAGGCTTCGAGGACCAGGCCTTCGCTCTGGCTCGTCTCCATTCCCTTGTTGGTCGCATCGAGCGCGAACTTGACGGCGAGCGGGGCATTGGCGGCGATCTCGCTCAGGAGCGCTTCGGCGCGCGGGATCAGCTCAGATGCGGGGACGATCTCGTTGACGAGCCCGATGCGGTGCGCCTCCTGCGCACTGATCAGTCCGCCTGTCAGAATGAGCTGGAGAGCCCGGCCCTTGCCAACGAGACGCGGCAGCCGCTGCGTGCCGCCACCACCCGGAAGCAATCCGAGCTTCACCTCCGGCTGGCCAAACTTCGCGTGCTCCACCGCGATGCGGATGGTGCAAGCCATCGCGGTCTCGCAGCCGCCGCCGAGTGCAAAGCCGTTAATCGCCGCGACTACTGGTTTGCCGAGATTCTCGATCAGATCGAGAACCTGCTGTCCGAAGCGGCTGGACCGCTCGGCCTCGATCGCGCTCGCTTGTGCCAAACCGCCGATATCAGCGCCGGCGATGAAGGCCTTGTCGCCCGCTCCCGTCAGGATGACGCCGCGCACGGTCGGGTCGCTTTTGGCATTCTCGAATGCGGTCGACAGGTCCTGCCAGGTTGCTACGTTAAGAGCGTTGAGCACCTTGGGCCGATTGACCGTTACATAGGCGATCGCACCTCGTGTCTCGTAAAGGACATTCGCGAGCGGCGGCGCGGCAACTGCTGATGTTGACATGTTGATCGATCCTGACTGAGGGATGGGCCGGCAGCCGAGTGCCGGCCCGTTCGTGACATCAGACGAAAGCACTGAACCCGGTGATCGCCTTGCCGACGATCAGGTTCTGCATCTGGTAGGTGCCTTCGTAGGAGTAGATCGCTTCGGTGTCGGCGAAGAAGCGCGCGACGTTGTAGTCGACCACGATCCCGTTGCCGCCCAGCACCTCGCGGGCCCAGGCGACGGTTTCCCGCGCCTTGCTCGTGCAGAACGCCTTGACGATCGCTGCCTGCGCGTCCGTAAGCTTGCCCTGGCTTTCCAACTGCACCGCGCGGGCCAGCATGGATTGACAGGCCACGATGTTGCCCAGCATCTTAGCCAGCAGTTCCTGGATGAGCTGGAACGAGGCGATCGGCTTGCCGAACTGCAGGCGTTCCTGGGCGTATTTGAGGGCGTTCTCGTAGGCGCCCATCTGCGCCCCGGTGATCTCCCAGCCGACGCCATGCCGGGTGCCGCGCAGCACCAGCGCGGGATCGCGGAACGTCCCCTTGCCGCCCTGCAGACGGTTCGCATCGGGCACCCGGCAGTCGGTGAGCGTGATCTGGCCGTTCTGCACGACCTTCAGCGCAATCTTGTTCTCGATCTTCTCGACGCTGAACCCGGGCGTCGTCTTGTTCTCGACGATGAACCCCTTGACCTGGTTGTCGGCCACGTCGCGCGCCCAGACGATCGAGATATCGCACCAAGGCGCATTGCCGATCCAGCGCTTCTGGCCGTTGAGGATCCAGGTGTCGCCGTCACGCTTCGCCGTGGTCAGGAGACCGGCACCGGCGCCTGAGCCCACCAGCGGCTCGGTCAGCGCGAAGCAGCCGACCTTTTCCATGCGCGCCATCGGCGGCAGCCATTTCTGCTTCTGCTCCTCGGTGCCCGCGAGGTAAATGGATTCCATGGCGAGCCCGGTGTGGACACCATGGAAGGTGCAGAACGAAACGTCGGTGCGCGCGATCTCCAGGGCGACCAGGGCGACCAGCAGCGGGCTTCCGCCCGGGCAGCCGTAGCCGTTGATGCCGATGCCAGCGATGTTCAGCTCCTTGTAAGATGGGAGCAGCTCGAACGGGAATGAATCATCGACCCAGTGCTTGTTGATGATGGGTTGGACCTTCGTCTCCATGTAGGCGCGCACCTTCTTGACGATCGCCCTCTCCTCCTCGCCCAGCGTGTCAGCAAATTGAAAGAAGTCGGCGTTCGGCGGAGGAAGCTGTTTCGGTCCCGAAGGCTTCAGTGCAGCAGCGGCGGCCATTTAGATCTCCATTTCGATGTGGGGCCTGCGACTGCAGCAGGCGTCTCGTCCAACGCATCGAACCTAGTGAAGCAACTGGCTGACGGCTTTGCATCGCGTGCTGTCATTTTGTCATTTGTTGCTGGCGAGCGAGACGGCAGATGCAATGCGGGATAATGGCCGCGCACTACTCAAGACTGTCTGACGTATGGGGGTTACAAATGCCAAAGTCGCGCGTGCTGCCCAGAGCAAGAAGCGCAAGTGTTCAAGCCCCCGTCGGGTGACGAAGCTCTTGCACCAGATGACGAGGCTGACGGAGGCAAGCACGCTTCAGCGCCCAGCGCAGGTCGAACCGCTAGCAAGTGGGATTATAAGGTCTCCCGAACAACGCGACCAACGACGCGCGTATGGCGCGGAACAGGAAGCCTTTGGCAGTTCCTCAGATGGGGTGCTACCTGCTACTCTTGCCGACGCGGAGTCATCTCCTTGCGGCTCATAGCTTCGGCCGACTTGACAGGTTTTGCCGGCTCCGGGGAAGTCGCATCCGCGCTGCTTACGATGCGACCCTGCACCTGTTTGGGCATCAGTTCGGCCATCGCTGCATCGGGACTGCCCGCTCGAGCTACCTTATCGGTGGTGACGAGATTGGTGAGTCGCAATTCATCCCGAGACAGTTCATGCAGATCTTCCCACGGCGGCACGTTAAGCGAAAGCGACAACAGGTCGCCCGCGCCGCCCATATCGAAGGTGTACTTTGCGAGACGCCCGATATCGCGTTCCACGATCATCAGATCATCTGCGCTGTAGGTTGCGGCCTTGGCGTCATCGGCGCGGTCGCCGAGCCAGATCTGATGCACCCGAACATGGGCAGTCTCGGGAACGTAGCGCGTCTTGCCCGCCAGCAGAAGGAACACGCACATCGATTCGCAATAGGCTACGGGTGCCATACCTGCAGGAGCACTCTGGGCGGTATTGGTCTGAACGCTGACGCCGACGGTGGTCAGTGCCTCAAGCTCGCGGAAACGCCTTCCAAGGGCGATCGCGGCGTTGACCGAACCGCCGCTGGAATCCAGCACGATGGTAGCGCCGCCGAGCTGTCGTCCACGAGCAAATTCATCAAAATCGCCCGGGCTGTCGTCGGTCACGATACCGGTCGCGCTGACCCAGCCCCGGCAATTCGGCTGGCAGTCGACCCAACTGAACTTCATCGGCAGTTTGCGTTCTTCGAGGGCGACGCCGGCATAGACCGAACCGCTCAGCACAGCCATCAATGCTATGCAAAGGAAGGCGCCAACGAGCAGCATCCAACCCCGAATTTCCGTCCAGCGAGTGCGATTATTGGCTCCACCGGAGATGCGGATGCGCTCCGAGGATTCGACTCTCGAAATTGTCGCCAGGTTGAGGAGGAGCGAAACCGCAAGCAGGTACACGGCTATCACGAACATGATTGCATGACCTCGACCGGCTATCGGGTGGGGTTGGCCGTCCCGAGGCGGTGCACATACACTGGCGACAGCTGATGGTGTCCGGCCGACGGTGCCGCTTCAGAACCGGAGCTTTGCCAGGGTTGATGCTTGGCCCGCCATTTTGGGCCGGGACCGCGCATGTAGTGCAGTTCGGGCCGGTAGCTGTCGCGCACGTCCATGATCAAATTTTGAACGACCCTGGTGAAGTCGGATGCCGACTCAGCCGTCTTGCGAACAAAACCTGACAATGCGCTTGCATCTATGATGCTCATCACAGAACTCCTCAGTTCGTGTTGCCGTTCGATGTCGGCGCTAGGTAATCTCTGGACGTTTCGTGTGCCTTGCTTCGTCGCGATCGAACATAGTTAAGGGACCGAGCGAATCTTTGCGTCACGTGCTTTCGTTTTGTCATTTGTTGCTGGCCAAGGAAGACAGATGCAGATGCTGGATGATGGCCGCGCGAATTTGAGAGTGGTGATGACGCGGCCTCCGGATTCACGCCAGCACCGGAAGAGCCTGTCTGATATCAGCCGGCGAAGAATCGTGTTGTCGCGATCCAAACTCGCGGCGATATTGGCCGGGCGCCCGACCTGTTGCCTGGCTGAATGCGCGTGTGAAACTGGCTTGGTCGGAAAAGCTGAGCGCCAGCGCAATATCCACCAACGATCGATCACCTTGCATCAACAAGGCTTTCGCGCGATCAAGGCGCCTGATGCTGACATAGCGATGAGGAGAATGTCCGACGGCCTGCTTGAAGGCGCGGGCAAAATGGTATCGGCTCAGACAGGCGATCGAAGCCATGCCATCAAGGGTAAGATCGCCTTCCAGGTTTGCCTCGACGTAATCCAGCACACGGGCCAGCCTGCGACGATCTAGGCCTTCCTTTGAAGCAGAGACGGTGGGCTGGCTTGTCGGTGCACCGGAGTGCGTTTGAACGAGCCTGGCCGCCATGCTGTTGGCCAAGGAGTCAACCAGCAGCCTGCCGGCCGAGGTCTCATCCTGCATTTCCGACGCAAGGGCGCGGGCGATCTCGCCCAGCAGCGGATCCCGGAATGCGTTGTCATATCTCAGCGCTCCGATCACGGATTTGTCGACGTGGAGGCCCAGCCTGCCCGGGGTGAATTGGCTTGGGGGAAGATGAATATGCATGATCTCGGGCAGATCGCCGGCGATCGCGATGGAACCCTCATTCCAGCTCGGAGGAGTGAGCCAAACAGTATTCCGGAGGGCGACAGTCGAGTCCTGGATCGCGGAGGCGCACCGTGTGACCAGCGACCCATTTCCGCACACATCGATGCAAACTTCGATGTCGGACGACGCACCGCGCCAGGGAATCACGCCCTTTCCAACGTACCGCATTTCCGCCGACAAGCACGACCAGCCACGATTTTTCGAAGACAATACCGGTTTGGTCTGGCCACCAGCCGTCCAGGAGTGACAACAAGGCTGCGGTTCATTTCGGTTCACCGCGGGCGGCTGTTCCAATCTGACGTCCAAGGCGGCCTCCTACCATTCGTCGCAGGTTTGCACGCATGGAAGGTAGATGCCGGAGGGCGCGGGCGGCATCCGTCAAATGACCAGTCCGATGACAGACCCGCTCACTGGGCCGTACTACCGGCTGTCGCCAGAACGGAGGACAGGCCGGACCGCGAAGTGATCCCGATCTTCGTAAAGACCCGCTGCAGATGGTAGCCGACGGTCCGATGAGACAGATAGAGTCTGGCTCCGATAATCTTGTTCGAATGCCCTTGGGCCGCGAGCTGTGCGATGTGCAGTTCCTGTGGGGTCAGGCTTTCCCAAACCTGTGCTGTCCGGCGAAGGCTTGCCTCGCCGGCTGCGCGCAACTCCTCCCGCGCGCGATCGCTCCAGGGTGAAGCGCCGAGCGCGTCGAAGATATCGCGGGCCTGACGCAGCGGCGCCCGCGCATCGGAAGAGCGGCGCTGTCGGCGAAGCCACGCGCCGTAACCGAGCAGCAGGCGCCCTCGCAGGAAGGGCCAATTCTTTGCAGCCGGCCCAAGCCCCTTCAGGAAGTATTGCTCTGCATCCTCATTTGTCGCGATCAGCGCCTTGCCGTAGCACAACATCGTTGCGACCCACGGCACCGGATCCGGAGCGGATACGCGCTCCACCTCATCGATCAGCTTGCGCGCATCCTGCGAATGATCGGAATAGACGGCCGCTTCGACAAAGTCGGCCAGCGCAAAGAATTGCAGGCCGGAGTTGAAAGCTGGATCGGCCGGCGCAAACAGCCGCTGCAGGTGCTCGAAGGCCTCCGAATGCCGACCGGCACCGATGGCCGTTATGCCGCGCCCCAATTGCAGCATCGCTAGCAGAAAGCTGGCGCCAGTCGACAGCACCAGGCGCTCCGCTTCCGTCGCGCATGTCTCAGCCTGCTCAAGCCTCCCCTGCATGCCCGCAAGCTGCGCTTTCACGATCGTGGCCGCTGCCGTCCATACCGCAGATCCCGTCTCCTCGGCAAAACGGGCGGCTTCCTCGGCTTCTCGCCTCGCCCCGATCCAATCGCCGACTTCCATTTCAGCCCACGCCTGAGCGAACAACGCACGCGCCAAATTGCCGATTCGCCCCTGTTTTCGCAGCCCCGCGGTGGACTCAGCCAGGAAACTTACACCAAGATCAAACGCGCCAATGACGTTTGCAGTGCTTCCCAGGATTCGCGCAACATGCGGATCGTTGCTGCCCTTTTGCGAAAGCAACATCAGCCCCGCGTATACCTCGCTGCTTCGTCGAAGCGGCTCGGAATAGGCGGATATGGCGATGCCGCGCGGGTCGAGCTCCGACAACTCGAGTGATCTTGCCGCGGTAAGGACGCTCGCGCGAAGCTCGCTACCCGCGTTGCTCCACCAGCAGCGTTGCGCCGCTCGCCAGAGAAGATTGCTCGCCAAGTCCTTCGCGCCAGCCGCGCGCGCCTGGTCAGCAAGATTTACGAGGGCGGAAATCTTGCCGAGATCATTGACCATGAGCGGTTGACTCATCTCGCGGCACCAGCCGACCCGGGCGACGCCCAGCCTATCCGACGGCTCCACGTCGGCTTCCCGCAACAAATGCGCCAGCAACCCCGGTCGACCAAGGTCGGTTGCAATTTCGGCGGCCTGCAAAAATCGTTCTCTCCTGGCCTTCGCCTTGCTGCTCAGCTTTGCCGCGATCTGCAGAACCTCCATGGCCATGATGTTGGCGCCCCGGCTCTGCGCACGATTCGCCATGAGATCGAGTTCGGCGGCCAGGTCGTCGTCGGGCCCCAACGTCGCCGCAGCACGATGCCAAAGCCGGCGGTCTTGATCCTCGATGACCGCCGCAAGCGCGGAATGAACCCTTTGGCGCGTTGCTACGTCGGCGGTTTGATGGATCGCGGATCGCACGAGCGGGTGTCGAAACCGAACCTGCATTGCATCGAGATCGATCAGCTGGGCGGAGGCGGCGGGCGCAAGGGCGTCGACCCCGACATTCTGGGTCAGCAGCACTTCGCCGGCGCGCAGGATTTCGTGGAGAGACGTTCCGTCGTTTTCAGCGGCAACGTTCAACAGCATCTGAGTGGCGCCCGGAAGGCCGGACAAGCGGCTGGAGAAGGTGCGTTCAAGTCGCTCCGTCAAGGGAAGCCATCGAGCCTCCCCATCGTCCTCAGTTCGCAAGCTGTGCGGCAACTCTACCAGCGCCAATGGATTGCCGGCGGCTTCCTTGAGAAAGCGGTCGCGCAGCTTCCCGGAGAGGCCGGGGGCCCGGATGTCGAGCAGGCGGGCCGCATCGACGTCGCCGAGCGCAGAAACGACATGCCGCAACGTGTCGGCGTCACCAAATGGAAGGGAAAAACCCTCTCGTAGAGCGAGCAGCAGGACGATCGAATCCGAACTCAGACGCCGGGAGACAAACGACAGCACGTCACGCGTCGCTTCATCCAGCCATTGCGCATCGTCGACGACCAGGAGGATCGGTTTGTGAGTTGCGCTTTCAGTGAGCAGCGTCAGCGTTGCAAGCGCGACCAGCCAGACATCGGGTGGTTCAGCAGCTTCCTCGCCCAGCCCGAACGCATTCAGCAAGGCAGACTGCTGGCGGGGCGGCAAAGCCTTTGCCAGCTTCATGAGTGGACGCAACGCCTGCTGAAGTCCGGCAAACGCCAGATTAACTTCAGCGAGCACGCCGGTCATGCCCAATACGACGATGTCCCGTTCACGGGCCCTGTCTTTGGCCTTCTCGAGCAGCGCTGATTTTCCAATCCCCGGTGCCCCGCTGATAAAGAGAGTTGCCCCGCCGTCATGGATCCTGTCGAGAAGCTGATCGATGAGAGCAATTTCAGTTTCTCGCCCAAGCAGTGAAAGTTCTCCCGAGCGCGGGGCGCGCGCGCGCTGATTTTCCTGCGGTGGCGCAGTTTTTTTCAGCCGTTTCGCCATTGCCCGTTCCGGAGCAATCCGTTCGGGTGATCTCTCAACCAGAACTCTGGGCAACATCCTAGCATGCGCCGGCGACGAGGGCATCGGGGTGCTATCCAACTGCTTAGGCGGCGAGGTCGGAAATGCCTGGGTCTGGGCGTCCAGCGTTGCTGTTCCGGGCTTCGATGGCCCTGACGGAGTTTTCAAACGCCTTGTCCAGAACCCGCCCGCCGATCGTCCCGAGCACGAAGCCGAGCAGCCGCCCCGTCAGATTCTTGCCGTCCCGCGTGACGACCACATCGATGTCTGTCGTGCCGTCGGACTGACGCGTGAAGGTGTAGATGTGACCCGACGCACCACCCCACACGTTGGAGTCGATCGTCGTGAGGACGACGCGGGCGGGATCAGACCAGTCGTAGTGCAGGCGCTCCCAGATCCCGCCCGAGCCTTCCGTGACATCGGCGTGCGAGCCGCTTCTACGATGCACCTTGAGATACGCATCGCTGCTGTTGTCAAACAGCTTCGAGCGGCCGGGCCCGAAATCGGTCAGGCCGGCCACGTACTGCTCGGGCGTCGCCGTGGTGGTTCGATGAAGGTGGATGGTCGACATATGCAGTTTCCTTGGCCGTGCTCTTTGGTGAGCGCAGCCGTTAAAGTTGGGTTCAGTTCGAGGCTGTGTTCGGTTTGCGAACTAGCACGCTGTCCCCTTCCCGGCTGATCTCGATCACACCCGCTGGCTGCGGTGTCGAGAGCAGCAGGCGCTGACCAGGTGTGAGAAGAGATACGACGCGGAACGGTGTTCCTGTCTCGCCTTGCGCCAGAGTGGCGACCACGCGAAATCCATCCCGCTCGACGGTGTAGTAGGCGACCCCCGATATCCGGCCGAGGTTAATGCTCTTGGCCTCAATGGGGCGCAGCCTTTCTGCGTGGGCCGCCGTCAGAGAAGCGATACCGAATGCGGCGGCGAACAGCGTGTTGCGGATTGACATGACGATTGCTCCTAATGATTGACGATCGAGCACGGCGAAGTCGTTGATCACGACAGCGGTTCGCCGCCCCGATGAATCCAGGTTCCGTTGATGGCGATCGGTGTGCTGTCGGGCTGTCCGTTGACCGGATCGGCCGGCGGGAAGACGCTGTCGTAGATCGCGCGGGCTTCTCGTATCAGGCGGAGCCGTTCGCGCTCGGCCTTCGGGATAAATTGGATGACTTCACCCATGTTTCGCCTCCAGTTCGTGACGCCGTTTCCGGCAGGTCGTGACTGGGAGGTGGGGCGAAAGGCCCGGGTCAACAGGCGGGGAAACCGGGAGTCATCCTTCCGGATTTTGGAAGCTCGACAGCGGAGTTCACACTGTCGGGATCTACTCGGCGAAAATTCGCTTCAGCCGCGGTGCTGCAAAGTCCAGGAACACTCTCACCTTGATCGGCAGAAACCGGTTGGCCGTGTAGACGAGATTGACCGGCATTGACGGTGGCTGGAATTCATCCAGCACGGTTCTCAATGCTCCTGCTTCGGGAGCAGCTTCGAGTTGGTAAGCGAAGGCGATGCAAATTCCCACGCCAGCGCGGGCTGCCGTACAAGCTGCTTCCGCGCTGCCCACAATGAGCCGCGTATGCACCGGCGCTGCGATGGTCGCCTTGCCTTTGACGAATGTCCAGACGTCGGGGGGCGAGAAGCCGGGATAGCTGATGCAATCATGTCCGGCCAAATCTTCAGGCGTGCGCGGCGTTCCGCGAGCCGCCAGATAGGCGGGACTGGCGCACACCACCCGGCGCGTCCTGCCGAGCCGCAGCGCGACCAGGCTCGAATCCGGCAACTCGCCGATGCGCACCGCGACATCGATTTGCTCCTGGGCCAGGCTCAGCTTCTGATCGGTGGGGATCATCCTCACCTTGATGTCCGGATAGGTCTTGAGGAAGTCCGCGATGATCGGCATCAGAATGATGCGCCCAAGGCCCAGCGGAGTGGTCACGGCCAGCTCGCCCGTCGGCGTGGTATACTCACCGGAGGCGGTACGCTCCGCTTCGATCACATCGGTGAGGATGCGCTTGCAAGCCGCAACGTAGGAAGTGCCCGCATCCGTTAGCACCAACTGCCGGCTCGATCGGTTGAAGAGCTTCGTCCGCAGGTGTGCCTCGAGCTCGGATACGTTGCGACTGACTGTTGTGAGCGGCGTTTTCAATCGCCGCGCGGCCGCGGACAAGCTGCCCTGCTCGACCACGGTCAGAAAGGTCGACATCGCTTCCAGGCGATCCATCGGATCCCTTCCACAATCTGGGAGGATACCTCCCGATTTTGCCATATCGCCCCGGACTGCGGAAGACGGCATCGCCTGGTATGATCCGGTTAGCCATTCGAGCGAGCCTTCCGCTGCCTGGAAGGACCCTTTCCATCTATGGCCCTTTCTGAGGCGGGCTTTCCAATCGATGTTTTGGATGATGACGCGAGAAGCGCCGTTCTCAACACAGGAGAGTTCAATGACAAGGCATCTCGAATCTTATCGGTACGAAATCCAGTACAGCGACGACGCCGACTTCGTCGCGTATCAGCGCAAGTCGAGCGACGGCGTCTGGCAGACGGTTTCGACGTGGATGATTCCGGCATCCGCGGATTGCTGAGTGCTGGCTGGCCATTGCATAGCCGACCGGGTCTTCCGTATCGGCCGGCTTCGACAATCCGACCTGAACGAAGCTTCGACATATTGTACTCGGTGCAATTTTTTAATTGCACCGAGATAGGCATCGGATCATTCTGCCCGAGGATCTGTATCGAGAACCAGCGGCACTACCATTTCGGCGGCGACCATGGATGTTCGCCCCTCGGAGCATTGAAATCCAAACTCGGAGCATTGGAGACCCAAAATGCCTGCGATAGTCTCGACGATCATCCTTCCTGCTGCCATCAAGGGGTCCGGGATCGCATCTCGGCTGCTTGCCGGCGCTTGCGAGAGACTCGCGGGCTATCTCGGCCGGCAGACCGCCATTGCCTGCCTTCACGATCTCGACGACCGCGCACTGCGGGACATCGGCAGCCGCCGTTTTCAGATCGAGGCGGCAATTGACGGTCTCATCACATTCTCTGGTCAACCGGATCAAGAGATGATGACCCCCGCCGTCACGATCTCACGCGAGCGCCGGCGCGCGCCAACCTTGGAGTCGGCGCCGTGGAGCTGACCGTCGCCACGATCCTGGTCGCCTTTGCCGGCGTCTTCCTGATCTGCTTCATGAAGGGCGCGTTTGGCGGCGGATTCTCAATCGTGGGCATTCCGCTATTGTCGCTCGTGATGGATCCGGTCACCGCCGGCGGCCTTCTCGCGCCATTGTTCATCGCGATGGACTTGTTCGCCCTTCGCTACTGGAAGCCGTCGACCTGGTCGAAGCCAGATCTTCTGGTGCTGTTACCGGGTCTCGTGGCTGGCATTGGATTTGGATATCTGCTGTTCCGCTTCCTTGATCACCGCGCCATCGCGATCGCGATGGCCGCGACCACGTTGATCTTCGTGGCACTGTGGCTTGCCGCAGGCGCGGAGGTGATAACTCGTCCGCGTTCGACGCAGAAGGCAATCACGGCTGGCCTCGCCTCGGGGGTAACGACCATGGTAGCGCATTCGGGCGGACCGCCGCTTGCGATGTATCTGTTGCCCCTCGGCCTCAGCAAGGAGATCTACGCAGGCACGACCAGCCTGTTCTTCACCGTCGGCAACGCGACCAAGGCCGTGCCATGGCTCCTGCTGGTCAAGCCGACCGGAAACGTCTGGACATTGATGGCGATCTGCCTGCTCGCCGTTCCCGCCGGCGTGTGGGCCGGTTGGCGGCTTCACGGAAGCCTGGACCAACGTCAGATCTATCGGGTCTGCTACGGATTGCTGGTCGTGACGGCGCTGAAACTACTGTGGGACGGGGTCTCCGGCTACCTCGTGTGAGCCGATTGTTGGCGATGTGTGAGACTCGCAAACACTAACGGCCTCTAACAACCGATAC
This sequence comes from Bradyrhizobium sp. CCBAU 11357, assembly GCF_028128865.1. NCBI lineage: Bacteria > Pseudomonadati > Pseudomonadota > Alphaproteobacteria > Hyphomicrobiales > Nitrobacteraceae > Bradyrhizobium > Bradyrhizobium sp. CCBAU 11357. The sequence continues at coordinate 68,617 of NZ_LBJW01000100.1, forward strand.
CGAGCAAATTGCGCCGCCTATACCAAGTTAGTTTCGCAACAATGATGGATGCGCCCCCGGAGCAAGCATGGAGATGCAATCAGAACTGCCGATCGCCGCAGGCCACTATGAGCCATGGCCACACTGCGGCGCTGGTGCAACCGATTGTCCCGGGAAGCTGCTACTATCTTCAGCCGGTCGGGGCTGGTCTGGCTTGTCGGCCGAATTGTGCACAGCTAGAAGAGGCTTGGTCCCATGGAGGACCCCACGATCCGATGTCAGGATTTGCGTCGCTCTCCGTAGCAGCGGTGAATCGACTGTAACGCGCCGGGCGCCTGGCATCGAAAGCCGGATAGTCGCGAGGCGTGGTGCGGTTTGGTTCTCTCCTCCTGGTTTGCAGGATGGTTCGGTTGATTTTGCTCAAGATACGCCGGAATTCCTGCATCTCCATCTTCCACTGAGCTATTTCTCGTCGGCCCATCTGAATACGGATATCCATCAATCCGTAGTCGGCGCGCTAAGCTACGAGAGCGCTTTCGAAGATCCGCTACTAGCCGAGATCGGCTTTGCGGTCGCATCGGAGCTAAAGACGGAAACCTGCACCGGCAATCTGCTTGTCGATGCCCTCGCGGCCAGCCTGGCCGCGAGGCTGGTTCAGAGATACGCCAGCGCATCATCCGCGCGATCCTTTTACAAACCACGGGCTCGATCGGCGCAGGCTCTCCCGTGTGCTGGACTACATTGAAGCAAACCTCGAGGGAGATCTCAGCATTGATCGCATGGCATCGATTGCGTGCCTCAGTCGATTTCATTTCGCACGAGCCTTCAGGCAAGCCGTTGGTCAAGCGCCGCATCGCTACGTCAGTGGGAGGCGTCTTGAGCGGGCAAAAACGCTTTTGACACGCGGTGATCTCCCGCTGGTCGACATCGCGCTCTCGCTGGGCTTCTCAGGCCAAGCCAACTTTACGCGGGCCTTCAAGCAGGCGACGGGTCAGGCGCCAGGTCAATATCGTCAGACGGCTGGATCACGACTATCCAAATCCTCTCCGACGGATGTCAGGCGGTCGCTTTCGGTTTTTGCCTGAATCTGCATGTCGTTTGTGAGCCTGCGGGCAGCAACAAATGACAAGACGAGAGCACGCGATGCAAAGCCCGCGAGCCGTCATACGACTATCTTCGCCATGGTAGGTCACTGAGAGACCGCCTGCCATGCCGATACGTCAGTACTTTGTGTGGGTGGGAAGCGTCCTGCTCCTGTCGCTGTTTGCAGCCGATTGGTTGCTTCCAGCGCCCCGTGCTCATTCGCATTCCGCAATCGCTCCGAGCGAACGGGCCAATTTGCGCATCCGCTCGGATCACAAATGGCCGGAACGGGTGGTGTTCGACACTGCGCGCGCGCCAGTGACGCACGCTGCTGCGTCCGGGCCCGCGCCGAACGTCGTTCGCGAAGACGAACCTCTGACCGCGCGGCGCAGCCCACTCGATGCGTTCGCGGCGGTGGAAGAGGCTCCGGCCGCCGCTCCGACAGCAAGAAATGAAAATGCATCGGCAATCCCAGCAAAGCCGCGGCAGTCCAGAACCCGTATGACGAGCGCAGTCAAAACCCATTGATCGGGGACCGACATGAAAGACGTTCTGTGCCTCGCCGTGCTCGCTGGCAAAATCCTGTGCCTCATGGTGTTCGTAACGGTTCTGAAACCGGACGTCATCGGCGTCGCCCAGACGTCGCCGACTCCCGTCGACTGCAGGATGGAACGTTCAGGACTGCAGCAATGCGTTTCGAACGCATTTGCAACAGCTTCGCTGGCCGACGCGAAGTCATGTATCGCACACAGAAACGTCGCTCACTGCTGAAGCAACCGTCCGCCGACGCCACGATCGCCATGACCCAGACCGCCTCATTCCGGGATCGACACGCCGCCCTCATCTTCGCGCTGCGGACCTTTGCGGCGGCGATACTGGCGTTCTCGATCGCGCTGCTGCTGGACATGCCGCGTCCCTATTGGGCCATGGCGTCGGTCTACATCACCTCGAACCTGTTCACGGGCGCGACCAACTCCAAGGCCGTCTACCGCATTCTGGGCACACTGATTGGCGGGGCAGGAACGATCGCGCTGGTCCCGAACCTCGTCAATGCGCCGGAATTGCTCAGCCTCTGCATCGCGCTGTGGGTTGGCATCTGCCTGTATCTTTCGCTGATCGACGGCACGCCGCGCAGCTACGTCTTCATGCTGGCCGGCTACACCGTGGCGCTGCTCGGATTTCCCATCGTCTCGACGCCCCAGTCGGCCTTCGACATCGTGGTTTCCCGCGTGCAGGAGATCACGCTCGGGATCGTCTGCGCGAGCGTCGTCGCGATGCTCGTGATGCCGCGCAGCGTCGCCTCCGCAGTCACCGCACAAACCGATGCATGGCTTGCCGGCGCGCGCCGGCTCGCTGCGGACGTCCTGACGGGCCGTCGCAGCGATCAGGAGCGTGACGGCGAGCGCATGCGCCTTGCCGCTGCGGCCTCCGAAATCGACCAGCTTGGGCGGCATCTCGGCTATGAGGCGACCGCTTCTGCAAATACCGGGCGAGCGCTGCAGCGCCTCCGGCAGCACATGCTATCGCTGCTTCCGCTGCTCGGATCGATCGAAGACCGCAAGCTGCCTCTCGACTGGCATGAGGAGGCGGCCGCACGCGTTGCCTGCTTGTGCACGAGGACAGCGGCATGGCTCGACGCGGGCGGGCGCGATGGACAGGAAGCCAGCGCGCTGCGCGCAGCGCTCGATGAAATACGACCGGTGCTGGACGTAGATGCCGACTGGGCCGACATTGCGATCTCTGGTCTCGTTGTCCGGCTTCGCAACCTTGTCGATGTCACGCAGGATTGCCAGCTCCTGCGCGACGCCATCTCAGAGGGGCGCAATCCCGAATCTCTTCCTCTCGTCTTCTCTCATGGCGCCGCGGCTGTTGCCGTCCCGCATCGCGACCACTGGTCTGCGCTCCTGGCGGCCGGGTCCGTAGCCCTCGCGGTGCTCTGCTGCAGTTGCTTCTCCATTGCGACCGGCTGGTCGGACGGGGTTGCCGCTCCACTCTTCGCCGCGGTCGTCGGCAGCTTTCTGGCCGGCGTCGACGATCCGCTTCCGGCGTTCCGCAATTTCTACGGCGTGTTCCTCGTCGTTATCGCCGTGCATGGCATCTACCTGTTTGGCGTGTTGCCGCGGATTACGACTCTCGAGGTGCTCATCGTCGCATTGATGCCGACTTTCCTTTTATTCGGCTGGATGGCTGCACGGCCCGCGACCGCACGACTCGGCGCCATACTTGCGATCTATCTCTCGGTGCAACTGGCGCTGACCGAGACCTATTCGGCCGACTTTACCTCCTATGCCAACTCCAGCATCGCGCTGATGCTGGGCGTGGCGATGACCGGCTTGACCTGCGGTATCGTTCGCCTGGTCGGGGCTGACTGGATCGCTAACCGATTGCTCCGAAGCAACTGGACCACGCTTGCATCGGTCGCCGAGCGTACGTCGGATCAGGATCCCTTTGCGCTTGCCGGTCTCATGCAGCATCGCCTCGCCCTGCTTGCTGCGCGTATCACCGTCGTTCCTGCCGACGCCAGGAGCGGCGCCGCCAATCTCCGCCAGCTGCGGACGGCGCTCAACATTGTCGGCGTGAGGCGCGCAAGCCCGGGCCTCTCACGCTGCACAAGAGCGGCAATCGAAGCCTTTTTCGCTCGTCTTGCCCCGATTTGCAGGACCCATACGGCGGGGCCGCTTCCAGATGGCCTGGTCGGACAGCTCGATAGCAGCATCGCATTGACGTTGCAGGAACCGTCGGGCGAAGCCCGCGATCACGTGCTGATCGGTCTTACCGGCGTTCGTTCCGGGCTCTTTCCGGAGTCGCCGGCTTATCAACCACAGCAAATCGAACCTGGGACGATCGCCGCATGAATTACCAACTTGACCTTCTCGGCGTGCTCGTTCCGACGCTCCTGCTGTGGAGCGTGGTGGCCTACGTGCTTGCGCGCCTCGTCAGCAAGCTGATTGCTCGTATCGGCCTCTATCGATGGATCTGGCATCCCGCACTCTTCGATTTCGCGCTTTTCATCTGCCTGGTCACCGGCCTCGTCTTAGGCTCCACGGAGTTATTCTCATGACAGCCCCCGTTTCGTTCCAGAAAGCCTTATGGCGCGGGTTCACGATGAAGTGCCCGAACTGCGGTCAAGGCCGTCTGTTCGGCCGCTTTCTCAAGGTGGTCGGCAACTGCGAGGTTTGCGGCGAAGATTACACGCCGCAACGCGCCGACGACCTTCCGGCCTATCTTGTGATCGCGATCGTCGGCCACCTCGTCGTCCCTGCCCTTCTTGCCGTCGAGATGGCCTATTCACCTCCGGCCTGGCTTCAATTGCTGATCTGGCTCCCTGCCACCGGATTTTCGGCGCTCTTTCTGCTGCAGCCCGTGAAAGGGACAATTGTTGGCCTGCAATGGCAGACCGGCATGCACGGCTTCGAGGCCGCCAGACGCCGCCGGGATCGAGAAGCCCCCGATGGCGTCACGCCCGTTCCTCACCTCGCCTCCAAGGAGTTGGTGTCATGAAAGCCGTCGTGAATTCGCTGCGTCCTTTCGCGTTGACCGGTCTCATCGTGCTGGTCGCGCTTTGGTCCGGTTACAAGCTGTGGGATTACTACTTTGATGCGCCCTGGACCCGTGACGGACACGTACGGGCCGACGTGGTGCCCGTGGCTCCCGATGTTTCCGGCTTTGTGAGCGAGGTTCTGGTTCGGGACAATCAGCAAGTCCAAAAGGGCGACGTGCTCTTCCGGATCGACCGGGCGCGCTATGATATCGCGCTCAAGCAGGCAGAGGCGGTACAGGAAGGCAAGCGCGCCACGCTCGACAATGCCAATGCCGATCTGAAGCGGTACAGTGCGCTGACGCCCGGCGTCGTGGTTTCCACGCAGCGGATGGACCAGGTCGTCGCCATCCAAGGCTCGGCCCAGGCGGCCTATGACCAGGCCGTCGCGGACGTTGCACTTGCGAAGCTCAACATCGAACGCAGCGAGGTGCGAGCCTCGGTCAGCGGCATTGTCACCAACAATGAGCTGCGGCCGGGCGCCTACCTCACCCCCGGAAAGGGCGTGATGGCGCTGCTCGACACCGGCACGCTGCATGTCCAGGGCTACTTCGAGGAAACCAAGCTGCAGCGCATCCACGTCGGCGATCCCGTCAACGTGCGCCTGATGGGAAGCAGCCGTGCTTTGCCTGGAAAAGTGGAGAGCGTTGCAGCCGGTATCGAAGATCGCGACCGCAGCAACGGTTCGACCCTGCTTGCCAACGTAGATCCGACCTTCAACTGGGTGCGGCTGGCGCAACGTGTCCCGGTCCGGATCGCGCTAGAAGGCACCGAGCGAAATGAACTCGTTGCGGGAGCTACTGCGACCGTCGAAGTCCTCGGCCCCGGATCACGCAATTATGCGACCGCAGTCAAAACTGAACGCAGGACAGCACAGCCCTGCCACATGGTGCAAACTGCGATCGTGGTCGCCCCCTCATGCGGCTGAAAGCTGAACAGATAAAGGCTCTATCAAGATGTTGGTTGCGTTTCTGGCAATGCTGAGTACCGGTATTTTCGCGGCCCATATTTTCGAAGCGCTGCACGCGAGGCTGATGTCGGTACGCATTCGCGAACGTAGCATGGCCGATCGTAGGCGATGGCCGGATGCCGCTTCCGCTTCGCGAATGCCGCGTCAATCAGGGCCTTTGCCGTAGCCAGTTTAGTGCATTTGGCTACGATCATTGTGCTGGTACCAGCGCCGGGGCGCCCTTGTCCTTGATCAGGAGCACCAGGAATTTCGCCGGCTGGGTAGCGCTTGCGTTCCGGTCGACGACATGAACGTCAGAAGGGCCTTCATAGAAGGATTGTCCCGGCGTCAGCGTCACCTCTTGTCCGCCCTTCAGCTGCATCACGACAGAGCCCTCCAGCACGTAAACAAACGCATGGGCATTGTGCCGATGCATTGCGCTCGAGCCGCCGGGCGCGTGCTCGACCGTGATCATCAGAGCTTCCCTGCCGGGGCTCTCCGCAAGATCTTTGGACATCAGTGGCGTGACCTTGGGCTCCTGAGCCAGCGCGGTGCCAGCCGTGAGGCACACAAGAGCCAACACAGCGCGTTTGATCGTCATGGTCGCCTCCTTAGCTCGTCGGCCGAAATCCGCTCTTGAGAGACCGGCGTAGCTCCCGTGGAGATCAGGCCGCTGCCTTCGAGCGGCGGATCCATTCGTCCAAACCGATGCGGCCGAGGCGCGCTTCGCCGAGCGGCACGAGCGAGTGCTCGCTGACCCGGCCGCCCCAGTATCCCGCCTCGGGATCGCTCACGACCTCGCGCGGATCGCCAACCGCCTTGAGATAGCGGGCGATGATTTCGTCGAACGAGCCTCGCTCCGGTCCGGCGATCTCCACGATGCCGCCTCGCGGCGGCGCGAGTGCCACATCGGCGACGATGGTGGCAACGTCGTCCGATGCGATGGGCTGGAACAGGATGGGTGGGAGCCTGACTTTGTTGCCATCCGCGCTGGAGTCGGCGATGCCGCCGAGGAATTCCATGAACTGGGTCGCGCGGACGATGGTGTATGGGATGCCGGAGGTCTCGATCAGTTTCTCCTGGGCGAGCTTGGCGCGGAAATAGCCGTTGTCGGTCCGGTCGGTCGCGACGATCGACAGCGCGACATGATACCGGACGTTCGCTGCGGCCTCCGCCGCGAGAAGGTTGCGGCCGGAGGTCTCGAAGAATTCCAGCACCGCCTTGTCTTCGAATGAGGGCGAATTGGCGAGGTCGATCACCACCTGCGTGCCCGCCATGGCCTCCTTGAGCCCCTCGCCGGTGATGGTGTTGATACCGCTTCGGGGCGAGGCGGCCACGACCTCGTGCCCGCCCTGGCGCAGAATGGCGACGGTCTTCGAACCGATCAGGCCGGTACCGCCGATCACAACGATCTTCATGGAGATCCTCCGTTATCGTTAGACGTGCTCAGGTTCTAGCTCCAAGGGATCATGAGCATATCGCTCCGCGGACTTTCGAGCGCTGCTGGGCCGGGCAAGAAGCGAGAGAAATTCACCCGGCCGCATTCAACGATAACATACGCGAAGCTTTGCCGGCGGTCCGCAATCGGTCAACAAGGCTGATCGATCTGCACCCGCCCGAACGACTCATTTGCGCGTCGAGAGGGAGCGCGTGCCCCAAGCCGCCGGGGTTAGGTCTCTTTGGGGGCGCATGTCGGCGGCAGCCAATTCCGGGCGGTAGCGCCGGATCGCGCCAATGATCACGACCACGAAGGATACCAGCACGATGCCCTGGACGATGGCGAACGGCGGCTCGGCCGGCGGCACGCTTGGCGCCAGCGCATGCAATGCCGGCACCTTCAGGAATGACTGGATCACCAGTACGAAGACGTTGAGATAAAGCGAGAGGAGCGCGGTGAGCACGTAGATCCAGCGCCAAGAACCAGCGAGCCTCATGCCGTAAAGCGCAAAACAGGCCATTCCCAGCAGAACCAGCGAGAGGATGGCTATCATATGGGACGGCAATGGCTTCTCGAACAGCAGCGGCGGAATCAGAAGCCCCGAAGCGTTGGTCAGGATGGTGGATGCAAGGAAAATGGCAGTGAGGCTCGGAATCCGCTTCGAGCCGAGCATTCCGAACATCACGACGAGGCCCGCCACGATTGCAATCAGGCTGATGATCACATGGACCATCGTGAACGTCGCCAAGCTCATACCCAGTATCATGATGCGCCTCCGAATTCGATCCAAGCCATTGTCGTCTCCATCTGTTGGGTAGGATCATCGTTTAGCGGATCGAGCATATGCCTGCCCCAGAGCGATTGAGGCGGTTGTAGAGCGATTGCTGTTAAGATGTACGCCCTCGACATTTGCGGCCGCTGGCGAAGCGACCGGATGCGATCGAATCCCCGCACCAAGGCCGGGGGCCACCTACCGACGCAGCCGATGGGCGGCCCCAGAAGAAAGGCAGCAATCGCTCTACAGCCAAGGGCAATCGCTCTGGCGCAGCGGCACTTTCGGTCCGCTAGATCATATCCGTGCCCATTCCGACGTACGGATGAAAGATGATCCGAGAAGCATCATCGTACCCTGCGCCCTTCGCCACGAACGCGATAGCTGCCGGCCCGAGTTGGACTACACGCGCGCGGGCGCGGCTCCATCCCAGGTCTAGGTCGAGACTGCCGTGACCACGCGTTCACCAAAACGGCGGGCCGGTCTAACGAAGGGCCGATGCGTCCGCGGGACGTATATCCCCTCGGATCGGGCGGCGGAGATCACCAGATCGCTGAGCTTCACGAGACCATCGCGCGTGCTGGGACAATTCTCGGCGGACGATGGCTATCCCGGCACGGCGGATGCCGAGAACGGAGTGCTGCGACGCTTCGCTTTCAGGCTCGCAGACGCCGACGGGCCCTCCGACATTCTCACCCAGAGCGCCCCGATTCACGATGCCAGAACGCTCGAACGTATGCTGCCTTTCGAGCACGCCGGCGTGTCCAGATCGAACGGCAATCCGGACACGAAGATCAACGCGTTAACCTCCACTAATCGCGAAAAGCCGCGTCGGGCGCAATTTCGGGCCCAGCGAGGCAGCTTTGCCCGCACCACCTTCTGGGGCGTGCACGCCTTTCCTGCGACGAATGCCAGAGGCGACACTCGGTTCATCAAATTCAAGGTCGAGCCGGTCGGCGGGGAAATAACGCTGTCCTCGGATGAAGCCAGGAGAAAGTCCGCCAACGTCCGGAACGATGATCTCGAGGTGCGGATCGCGGCACGCGATGTCCGCTTCAGCGTGCTGGCGGTGCTCGATCGTCCGGGCGATCCGATCATGAACGTCGCCATCCGCTGGCCGGACGAGGACAAGCGCGAAGCGGTGCGGCTGGGCACGATCGTCATCACCGGTTTGGAGACGAACGAGGTGTGGAACGGGTTGGCCTTCGATCCGGCAAATCTCGCCGAAGGAATCGGGCAACCGCCGGACGAGGTATTTGCGGCCCGCTGCGCGGCCTACGCCGCCTCACGGACCCGGGGGCGCTGACCTCACGAAGCTTCCCATGCTTCCGCGTCCGTCGAACCGAGTTTTTCGCGGCGCCAGGTGCCGGGGCTCACACCGACAGCGGACGAAAACACCCGCGTGAAATGACTCTGGTTCGCGAAGCCTGCGGATATCGCGATCTCCGACAGCGGCAGCTCTCGAATGGCCATCAACTGCTTGGCTGCCTTGACGCGCTGCCGAAGCAGCCACTGGTGTGGCGGCAGGCCAGTGGAGGCACGGAACGCGCGGGAGAAATAGCTGACCGAGAGGTCGAACTCGGCAGCGATCTGTTGCAGCGAAACCGTTCCTGCGAGGTTGGCTTCGAGTTTTTCGCAAGCTCGCCGGAGCTGCCATGGGGCAAGGGCGCCTCGCGCCGGCTTGCTGACGTGCAGTCCGCCATATGCCTGAGCAACGTGGGCAGTGAGCGCAAGCATCATGTGATCGACGAAAAGCTGGTTCGCCTCGGATGGCCGGCGCAACGCCCGCATCAGTGATCCGCCGATATGACGCACGATCTCGTCGCGAAAGCCGGTCGCGAACTGACATTCGAGCTGGCCGACTCGGCGCGCGCCGGCCTGTTCCGCGACGCCGTCCAGCGCCGAGGCCGGAACATAGAAATGAAGGGAGTGGAACGGCTTTTCGATCACGAAGCGCGGATTGTACTTCATGTCGTATAAATATGTCGTGCCGGCCCGGATGTTGGGCTTGGCTACGCACTTGCCACGCTCCCAATATTCGCAGTCCGGGTAATCGCGAAGCTTCAGGCTAACGATATATGCACCCTCGCGTGTAAATTCGCCGCAGAGGCCATGAGTGGGATCGTCATCCCGCGTTTCGGTGACGGCGACATCGACACCACGCATGGACCGCGTGATCAGCGATGACGGTGTATAACGAAGGTGCAGAAGGTCCCTGTACTTCTGACTGTGGAAGTCGCTCTGCGCCATGGGCCGGTCCTGTTGGCAGTGCTGGGCGGCTGTTTGTCGTCATCCCCGCGTGGTGTCTTGGGATTATCGTATGGCAGAAAGCGGTCGTCCAGCTTTCGTCGGAGCGGCACGGCGTTCTCTGGCCACAAGAAGGGTCAGCGGTGCCGACCCTCTAATGTACCGCCTTGTGCGACAGCGACCGATGCAGCCTCTGCGGGACCGGAAGGTGACTTTTCGGCGCATGCGGGCACGACGACGCTTCAGAATTGGAAAATCCAAGGCGGATTTAGGCAAGACGCCGCACCAGACAGCGGCTAGAACAGACGTCGAAAGCTCGATCAGGGTTTGCCTCAACGACGAGGACGGTCCATGAGCAGTTCACGCCTGAGAGCAATTCCGCAGAGCCAGCGGGACGCGACTCCGGCACACCTGCGCGATTTGCCAATGGGCGAGCAGCGCCCTCACGCCGATGAGGAAATGACGCGCGTGCTCAAGATGGCGCCGCTGCGCATGGCTTCGGATCCGTCCAACGGCGTGATCACCTTCTGGAGGCATGATCCCCTGCACGACGTGGTCAAGCCCATGGTCGATCATGTCATCATGGCTTTCCCCGCCGAGCCGGTTCGGTTCGAGCGGCGCGACGGGAAAGCGTTCGTGAGCGGAATGACGCGTTCCGGGACCCTGACGGTCATTCCGGCCGGTTCGTCCTCACGATGGGACATCTATCAGCCTTTGAGTGTGCTTCAGCTCTACCTTCCGCAGACAACCCTTGAGCGCGTAGCCCAGGAAGCCGGAACATCCGGTCCGAGTGACCTTGTGGAGCGCACTGCACATCCCGACCCCGTTACGGCCAGATTGCTGCTGAGTGCGGCGGACGCACTGGAAGGCAGCGCGGCGCTGGACACGCTGTTCAGGCACCAACTGACGGATCTTCTGGCTACGCGCCTCCTCGCGGCGCACGCCGGCCTACCCGCCACGGTTCGGCCGGTCATGGGTGGGCTTTCGCCCAAGGTGCTGGGTCGCGGTATCGAGCGCCTGCGTTCGGACAGTGATGCGGACGTATCGCTGGCCGCGCTCGCCGCGGATGCCGGCTTGTCGCGCTTCCACTTCTGCCGCGCCTTCAAGGAAAGCACCGGGCTGTCCCCGCACGCTTGGCTGCGCCAGCACCGGCTGGAGCAAGCCATGAACATGCTGCGCGATACCGACGTCTCGGTCGTCTCTGTCGCCGCCGCGCTCGGCTATTCCTCCCAGACCGCTTTCGCCGCGGCGTTCAGGAAGCTGACCGGCGAGACTCCCAGCGATTGGCGGAGACGCATACGATGATGGTTTCGGCAACCGTGGTCTCACCCGTTTCAAGTGCAGCGTCGAAAGGAGACAGGCGATGAAGACATTTCTCAGCATCGGCGCGGGCCCGGGGATGGGTTTCGCGACCGCCGAACGGTTCGCCAAGGAGGGTTTCCAGGTGGTTCTGGCCGCCCGCAACGTCGCCAGGACGCAAGAGCTGGCCGAGAGATTGACAAGAAAAGGGTACAAGGCGGACGCACGCCAGGTGGACTCGAGCGATCCGAAGGGCATGGCGGATCTGGTCGCTGGAATCGAGAAGCAGCACGGCTCGATCGATGTCCTGCATTACAACGCCGCCTCCGCGCGCAAGGCGACTCTGGCTGAACAGCCTCGCGATAGCTTCAACGAGGATCTCGCCGTGAACATCGGAGGAGCGCTCGTGGCGGCACAGGCTGTCGCTCCGAAGATGGTAGAGCAAGGATCGGGTGCGATCCTGTTGACGGGAGGCGGCTTCGCACTCGCTCCCAGCGCGGATTTTCTCTCGATCAGCATCGGCAAGGCGGGCATTCGCGCCTTGGCCCACGCGCTTTTCGAACCGTTCCGAGACAAGGGAATTCACGTCGCGACGGTGACCGTCTGCACCCTTGTGTCTCCGGAGTCGAAGGAGGCCTCGGCGGTGGCCGAGCAGTTCTGGCATCTCTACAGCCAGCCCAAGGACTCCTGGACCGTCGAAACCAGCTACGCCCCTGCGGCACATGAACATGCTGCGTGATACGGACGAGACGATCGTCGCAATCGCAGCCACACTCGGCCGTTCCTCGACGTCAAGTTCAGGAGGTGACCGGCCAGCCCGAGCGATTGCCGCAGGCGCATGAGTTGGCAGCAATCGCTCTACAGGTACGGCAATCGCTCTGGGGCGGACGCAGCTCAGATACGCTAGATCATCGCAATGCCCACATCCAACCGGATGGAGAAGAAAGATGATCCGCAAGAGCACCGTCGATTCCCGCGCGATCGCATTGAATTTCTCGCACTGGTCCGCAATTTCCGATTTCGCCAGCAGGACGGCTGAGACCGTCTCCGACTTCGCCGGCGTCGTCCGCAACCTGGTCATGGACATTCGCGACAGCTACCGGCCCGAACTGCACTACATGCGCGGCCCCGGCCCGAAGTGGCGCGCCAAGCATCAGCCTTGGCTGGTTGACCCTGTCCCGAGCGACCGGCGCAAACGTATTCACTAGCAGCAATCGCTCGACAGGTACGGCAATCCCTATGGGGCAGCGGTACGCGGGATGGACTAGACCATCACCGTCCAACGAACTCCGATGGAGATCGACGATGATCCGGAAACCCTTGGTCAACCAGCTTGCAATCACATCGCGCCGGCGCGGCCTTGCTACAGCGGTCGTGTACGGACTTTCGCTGGCCGTGCGCTTCACCTCAGCAACGGGCGAAGAGGTGGAGATCCCGGTGCAATCCCTGCAGAGGACCTATCCCGGAATCTCCATCATGACCACGGACCGCCCTCCGCTGACCTATCAGGATTGGGGTCTGGGTTCAGCTCAGCCCGTCGTTCTCCGACAAGGCTGGTCGCCCAAGACTCCGATGTCAGCGCGCTCGCCGGAGTGCCTCCCCCCATGACGGGCTGACGCCTTCGTTTTCACGCCTTCGCCTCGTCGTCGATCGCCACCCTTAGCGAAGGGCGGCGGCGGTAGCGCGCGGACTTTTGGAAGTCCAAACCAAGGAGCAAAGACATGAGACTAGTCATCATCGGGGCCGGCTTCGCCGGCATGTATGCCGCCCTCTCCGCCGCCCGCCTGCGCGACATCCAGGGCGTTTCACCGGAAGAACTCGAGATCGCGCTGGTTGCGCCGGAGCCGACGCTCGTCGTCCGTCCGCGGCTGTACGAGCCAAAGCCCGAGACCTTGACGGCGCCGCTGCTCGACGTCCTCAACGCGGTCGACGTCAACTACGTGCAAGGCAGCGCCGAGACGATCGATACCAGGTCCCGCACGGTGCAAATCGCAACCGACAAGGGGCTGCGGAAGACGCTGTCCTACGACCGCCTGGTCGTGGCGACCGGAAGCAAACTGTTCCGGCCAAATATTCCGGGCCTCGCCGAGCACGGCTTTGCCGTCGATTCGCTCGATGATGCGGTAGCTCTCGACAAGCATCTGCACGGCCTCGCCAAGCGGCCGGCAATCAACGGCCGCGACACCGTCGTCGTGGCGGGCGGCGGTTTCACCGGCATCGAGGCGGCGACCGAAATGCCGGCGCGGCTGCGCGAGATCTTCGGCAAGGACGCCAAGCCGCGCGTCATCATCGTCGAGCGCAATCCTGCGATCGCCCCCGACATGGGCGAAGGGCCCCGCCCCGTCATCGAGGACGCCCTGCGCAAGCTCGGCGTAGAGACCCGGCTCGGCGCCGGCGTCGCCTCTCTCGACGAGTCCGGCGTCACGCTCTCCAGCGGCGAGCATATCGAAAGCGAGACCGTGATCTGGGCGGCCGGCATTCGCGCCGCGCCCTTGACCCAGCAAATCCCCGCTGAACGCGACAATTTCGGCCGGCTGCTGGTCGACCGCGATCTGCGCGTGCCAGGGATAGACGGCGTCTTCGCCACCGGCGATGCCGCACGCGCCGCCTGCGACAATGACGGCAACTACGCGCTGATGTCCTGCCAGCATGCCACGCGGATGGGCGCGTTCGCCGGCAACAACGCTGCCGCGGAGCTGCTGGGCGTCCCGACCAAACGCTACCACCAGAAGGGTTACGTGACCTGCCTGGACCTTGGCGAGGCCGGTGCCCTCTTCACCACCGGCTGGGAGCGCAAGGTGGCCATGGTCGGCGACGTTGCCAAGAAGACCAAGCAGGAGATCAACACCGTCTGGATCTATCCGCCCAAGGCACAGCGCGCCGCTGCGCTCGCCTCGGCCGATCCGGAGCGTGTGACCGACGTGACTGGCTTCCTCTAGACCCTCACGCGAAACGGGCCGCGCTCCTTGCTGGCTGCGCGGCCTGCTCAACCAAGACCAGCCAGCGGCTTTACCATCAAAGAGGAGACAAGCATGAGCCTAGACTACACATCCGACGCCTCACGCCTTGGCAGACCGATGCATGACGAGCTGGTCCCGTCGCGTTACGCGCTGAAGGTCGGCGACATCGACGTGCTCGTGATCAGCGATGGAGTGCTGCATCTGCCAACCAATGTGTTGGTCGCTACCGCTGACCCGGCTGCCCGGCAGGCCGTGATCGACGAGCTGATGCTGCCACCGGAAATGCTCGATTGGCCGCTGAACGTGGTCGTGGTGCGGAGCGGCGGCCGAACCATCCTGGTCGACACCGGGGCGGGAGTGAACTCGAACCTGCCGAAGGCCGGACAGTTGACCCATCGGCTGGAGGCCGCCGGCATCGATCTTGCGGACCTGACCGACGTGGTGCTGACCCACTTGCACATGGACCACGTCGGCGGGCTGCTCGTCGACGGGGTGAAGGAGCAGCTTCGTCCGGACCTGCGGATCCACGTGGCCGCAGCCGAGGTCAAGTTCTGGGCGAAGCCCGATTTCTCCCTCGTCTCCATGCCGGAGGATTTCCCGGAGATGCTTGAATCGACCGCGCAGAAGTTCCTGCGCGAATACCGCACTTATCTGCGGACGTTCGACGACCGGGCTGAAATCGCGCCGGGCGTAGTCGCCCAGCGCACCGGTGGCCACACCCCCGGCCACTGTGTGGTCCGCCTCAACTCCGGCGGCGATCGGCTGACGTTCGCCGGCGATGCCGTATTCCAAGTCGGGTTCGACCACCCAGACGTGCACAACGGCTTCGAGCACGATCCGACGGAGGCGGCCCGTGTCCGGGTCCGTCTGTTGCGGGAGATGGCGGAGAGCGGCGAACTGCTGCTGGCCACCCACCTGTCGTTCCCGTGCATTTGCCACGTGAAGGTCGACGGCGACGTGTTTCGCTGTCTGCCGGTCACCTGGGACTACTGATCGCCCGCGACACGGGCCGCGTTTGAAAAAGATCGAGCGCGGCTCGCTCACGTCAAATCAACCTGGAGCTCGACGACGATGAAACACGAGACCGTGCGCACGAGCGCGTTCGCCATGCCGCTGACGAATCCGGCCTTTCCTGCCGGTCCCTACCGCTTCGTCAACCGCGAATACTTCATAATCCAGTACCGCACCGATGCCGATGCGCTGCGGCGGATCCTGCCCGAGCCGCTCGAAGTGACCGAGCCGGTGGTGAATTACGAATTCATCCGGATGCCCGACTCCACCGGCTTCGGCGATTACACCGAAAGCGGTCAGGTCATCCCGGTCTCGTTTCGCGGCCAGGCCGGCAGCTTCGTCCACCAGATGTTTCTCAACGACCATCCGCCGATCGCCGGCGGACGCGAGCTGTGGGGTTTTCCCAAGAAGCTGGCTCAGCCCAAGCTCGCCGTCGAGATCGACACGCTGGTCGGCACGCTGAACTACGGCTCGGTGCGGATCGCAACGGGCACGATGGGCTACAAGCATCGCGCCCTCGATATTGACGCCGAATCGAAGAAACTCGCTGCGCCGAATTTCCTGCTCAAGATCATCCCGCATGTCGACGGCACGGCACGCATCTGCGAGCTGGTGCGCTACCATTGCGAGGATATCGCCGTGAAGGGCGCGTGGACGGGGCCGGCTGCGCTCGACCTCTACTCGCATGCGCTTGCGCCCGTTGCGGAGCTGCCGGTGCTGCAGGTGCTGTCGGCCAAGCACGTCGTTGCCGATCTCACCCTCGGGCTCGGCACCGTGGTCCACGACTATCTGTCGGCCGGCGCGGCCGTGCGGCGACGCGCAGCGACCTCCGGAACCCTGATCGAAGCCAACGCCGGTTGATCTGATCGACGGCAATGAAGGGAGTATCGGCCATGTTGAACGTGACGCGCGAGCAAATCAGTTCTGCACACCGCATCAATCCGCTGCCCTACGATGTCGTCGCCTTGGTGCTGCAGGGCGGCGGCGCGCTTGGCGCCTACCAAGCCGGTGTCTACGAGGGTCTGCACGAAGCGGGCATCCGGCCGAACTGGCTGGCCGGCATTTCGATCGGCGCGCTCAACGCCGCCATCATCGCCGGCTCTCCGGAAGAACAGCGCGTCGAACGGCTGCGCGAGTTCTGGGAGACCATCTGCGCTCAGTCGATCGAGTGGCCCGCCGGCGAGGGCTTGGCCGACGCCCTGCCGTTTGCTTTCGACATCCACTCGATCCGCAACGCTCTGGCGGCGATGCGGGCGCTGGTGCAGGGTCAGCCCGGTTTCTTCAGGCCACGCTTCCCTGCGCCGCTCTTCTCGCCGTTCTCAGGCGATGCCGCGACCAGCTTCTACGACACCGCACCCCTGCACCGGACGCTGGAGAAGCTCGTCGATTTCGACCGGCTGAACTCCGGCGAGGTGCGCGTCAGCGTCGGCGCGGTCAACGTCCGCACCGGTAACCTGACCTATTTCGACACGGCTGAACGCCGGCTTTGCCCGAAGCACTTCATGGCCTCGGGCGCCCTGCCGCCGGGATTCCCCGCCGTCGAGATCGAAGGCGAACACTATTGGGATGGCGGCGTAGTCTCGAACACGCCTCTTTCCCGCGTGCTGTCTGGCGAGCCGCGCGACACGCTGACATTCCAGATCGACCTCTGGTCGGCCAGGGGCCGCGTTCCCTACGACATGATGGAGGTGTCGAGCCGGCAAAAGGACATTCAATATTCGAGTCGCACGCGCGCTGTAACCGACCAGGCGCTGCGCATGCAGAAAATGCGTCAGGCGCTGCAGCGGATACTCGAGAAACTGCCAGAAGCCGCCAGGAAGGATCCGGAGATCCGCGCCATCGCGGATATGGCCCGCCATCGCTCCCACAATATCATCCACCTGATCTACCAGACCAAGCTCCACGAAGGCCATTCGAGGGACTACGAGTTCGGACTGAGCGCGATGCGCGCGCACTGGCAAAGCGGACTGGAAGACATCCGCCGCACGCTCGCGGACGGACGGCGCCTCGATCCGCCGCCGCCCGAGCTCGGCATCGTCACCCACGACATCCATCGCCGCGATTGAGCTTTCGCGTCGCCCTTAGATCAGGAGAACACCATGCCGACCCTTTCCGATGCTCCCGACCAGAACGCCACGACGGAACTTCGTGCGCCGCCCCGGCGATCTGCTCCGGCACGTTCCGGCGCCGCCTCATGGACGATCATCCTGGTGCTCGTCCTGCTCCTGGTGGCAACCGATTTCGTCGCCTACGTCGGCTGGACGCTTGCTGACGGGGTCGAGGTTTCGGCAGCCGGCTACGTCGCCATGGCTGCCGGCGTGCTCTTCTCGCTCGTCGTCGGATGCGGGCTCATGGCCCTCATCTTCTACAGCAGTCGCAACGGGTACGACGAACCTCCCGTGCTGATCGGGTCGGACGCGAGTCAGAAGCGAACAATTCCTCCGACGATTGAGACGCAGGCCATGCGGACGGACCGCAAGCTTCCACTGCAAGATCGACGTTGAAAGGAATCTGCCATGTTGAAGGGCAAAGTAGCCGTCGTCACCGGATCGACCAGCGGCATCGGACTTGGAATCGCCAGAGAGCTCGCCAGGCTCCGTGCCAACATCGTGCTCAACGGTTTCGGCGAGACGAATGAGATCGAAGCCATCCGCAGCGGCATAGAGCGCGATCATGGCGTGCGCTGCGTCTATGATGGCGCCGACATGTCGAAGGGCGAGGCCGTGCGCGGATTGATCCTTGCGACGGTCGAAAAATTCGGCCGCCTTGACATCCTCGTCAACAATGCCGGCATCCAGTTCACTGCACCGGTGGATGAATTCCCGGCCGCCAGGTGGCAGGCCATCCTCGACATCAATCTGTCGGCGGCATTCCATGGAATCGCGGCGGCCGTGCCTCAGATGAAGCAGCAGCGTTGGGGGCGGATCGTCAACATCGCCTCTGCGCACGGCCTCGTCGCCTCGACCCACAAAGCGGCCTACGTGGCTGCCAAGCATGGCCTCGTCGGCCTCACCAAGGTGGTCGGCCTCGAGACCGCCGGAAGCGGCGTGACCTGCAACGCGGTCTGCCCCGGCTGGGTGCGAACGCCCCTGGTCGAGAAGCAGATCAGCGACATCGCTGCGGAGCGAGGCATCAGTCAAAAGAAAGCCACCGAGGAGCTTCTCGCGGAGAAGCAACCATCCCTTGATTTCGCATCTCCCGAGCAACTCGGCGGCACGGTCGCCTTCCTGTGCTCGGCCGCAGCAGACCAGATCACCGGCACGGCAATCTCCGTCGATGGCGGTTGGACCGCGCGATAACCATCAGTGAACGGGCACGGGCGTCAGACACAACAGGGAGGGAAGCGACATGAATGCCGTCACAAAGATCTCCGAAGCCGTCCGTGCCGCGACCCCGGCGGAAGCCAAGGCAGCCGAGAACGAAGTCCCCGCCGCTGAGTCCGGGCCGGCGCAGGCCAGGGTTCAGACCGCCCCGAAAGGATCCGATCCGGCCACCCCGTCGGGCGGCCTAAGACGCCTGATGATACCGCTGGCGGCTGTCGGTGCAGCGGCCGCACTCGTTCTCGTGACCTCGGCCCGCTGGGACGCCTGGGTCGGGGCGAGTGCGGTCCAGACGACCGACAACGCGACGGTTCATGCCGAGATGTCGCGCTTGAGCGCTCGGGTAAGCGGCAATATCAGGCAGGTTCTGGTGAGGGATTTCCAGCGTGTCAGAGCCGGCGAACTGCTGATGGAGATCGAGCCGGCGGATTACGACGCAGTCGTCGCGCAGGCCGAGGCGAGCGTCGCCGCAGCCCAGGCCCATCTCGACAAGCTGGAGAGTCAGAAGGCCCATCAAAGAGCCGTCATCATTCAGGCCGAGGCGCAGCGCCGGTCCGCCCTCGCCCGCGAGCTGGAAACGCGGCAAGAACTGGAACGACAGGACCAGCTTCTTCGCGGGGGCGTCGCCGGCACCAAGCAGCGGCTGGAGCAGGCTACGGCCGCACACGACACGGCCGGCGCCGCTGTTGCGGCGACCGAAGCAACAATCGAGGCGCAGCGCAGCCAGCTCGAGGTTCTCAACGGCGAGGAGCATCTGCTGCGTGCAAGGCTCCGTGCCAGCCAGGCGGACCTCACCACGTCGCAACTGCGCCTGGGGTATACACGGATCGTGGCACCATTCGACGGGGTCGTCGGCGAGCGCATGGTCCAGGACGGCAACTACGTCAATATCGGCACCAATCTGATTGCCGTCGTGCCGCTGCCGGACGTCTACGTGGTGGCGAACTACAAGGAAACCCAACTGACGCACGTGGCGCCAGGCCAGCCGGTCGACGTCACCGTCGACACGTTCGCGGGCGTGGTGCTGCGCGGTCGTGTGGAGCGAATCTCGCCGGCCAGCGGATCGACCTTTGCCCTGCTGCCGCCGGACAACGCGACGGGCAACTTCACCAAGGTGGTGCAGCGCATCCCGGTGCGAATCTCGTTCGATCCCGGCCAGGTGCTGGTCGACCGGCTACGCCCGGGGATGTCGGTCGTCACGCATATCCGGGTCGCCGGGGGCGCGTCGTGACGACCGCGACCATCAGCAGCGACTCCGTCGGCCGTCCCTCCCATCACCCTTGGATGGCGGTCGCAGCCGTGCTGCTTGGCGCCTTCATCGCGAGCTTCGATGTGCGGCTGTTCGCGCTGGGCCTACCGGACCTGAGAGGCCAGTTCGGCCTTAGCTTCGACGAGGGGGCATGGCTGGCAACCGCTTCGACATCGTCGCAGATCCTCATCGCCCCCGCCATCGCCTGGCTTGCCACGGTCTTCGGCTTACGCCGCGTAATGGTCTGGCCAAGCCTGCTTTATGTCGCCACAACGCTGGCCATTCCCTTCGTCCGTGACTACCAGGTATTGCTGGCGCTCCATTTCATTCGCGGGCTTCTGCTCGGCGTCTTCGTCCCCGCGACGATCATGATCGTGCTGCACCATCTGCCGAAGCATTGGTGGATCGTCGGCCTGGCGGCGTACTCCTTCCGGCTGTCCTTCACCGGCAACGCCGGCGTGTCGCTGGTGGGCTTCTACGTAGATCAGGTTGGCTGGCAATGGCTCTATTGGCAGGACGCTGTGATCGCCGTGCTGATGGCGCTACTGACCTGGCTGGGCACGCCCCGGGAAGGGGTCAATCGCCAGCTCCTGGCTCAGGCCGATTGGGGCGGCATGCTGTTGCTGGGTACCGGCCTGACCCTGATCTACGCCGGCTGCGATCAGGGCAACAGGCTGGATTGGTTCGAATCGGGCACCGTGACGGGGCTGATCGTCGGTGGCGGCGCGCTCGTGTTCGCCTTTCTCGTTAATGAAGCGATCGTGCCAGAGCCATGGGCGAGCCCCACGGTCCTGATGTCTCGAAATATCGCCTTGGTGCTGTTGACGATGATGACCTACATGGTCACGAGTCTGTCCAACACCATGCTGATCCCCAACTTCCTGACCGTCGTCGCCGGGCTCCGGCCCGAGCAAGCCGGCGGCGTGCTCCTTCTCTACACGGCGTTGCCGCTAGTCGTTGCGGTGCCCGCCGCCGTCTGGCTGCTTCGCCGAGTAGACGCCCGTCTCGTGGCCCTGTTCGGGTTGACGAGTTTCGCGACCGCAGCCTGGATGGGCACCGGCATCACGCATGAGTGGGCGCCCGATGATTTCATTCCCATGGCGCTGGTGCAGGCCATGGGTCAAGGCCTCACCTTCACCGCACTCCTGATCTTCGTGGTGTCGAACTTGAACCCGGCTCGGGCCATTGCTTTCGTCGCCTACATCCAGGTGTTGCGCCTCGACGTGATCGAGGTTGCGACGACAGCGATGACCACGTGGCTGCGCGTGCGCGAGCAAGTCCATTCGCATCTGATTGGCCTGCACGTTGCTGCCGGCGACAGCGAGGTGATGCAGGCGCTCGGTCGAATGTCCGGCCGGGTCGCTCAGCATAGCGCCGCCGCGGAGACGACGCTGGCGCGCGCAACGACGATGCTGGGGTCGCTGGTACGGCGTGAAGCCCACGTACTCTCCATTATCGACGGCTTCCAGGTCGCGTTCTGGGCTGCAATCTTCGGGCTGCTGCTGATCAGCCTGATGCGAGCGGCGCCGCCAGGCCCGCTGACGCCAGCAGGGGCTAAATGATGAAGACAGTCCGTCCCGATGCGCAAAATTTGGCGCTGCGCGGTCACTGCGGACCGGATGCATTGCGCCCATATCGACGGCCAAACCGCTTACGGCCGACCTAAATGAGCAACCGCTCACAAAAGGGAGATCTGTTATGAAGACGCCTTCGCTCTGGATGATTGCAACCGGTTGCCTAATCGCCCTGACATCGCCGGCGCAGGCGCGATCTGCCTATGCTGGATCCTGGGGCTCGTCTTTGTGACGCAGAAGGTCGCCTGCGACCCCAGCTACAGCTTCACCGTCGATGTTTCGGACGGAATCGTATCGCACCCCAATCTGCTGAAGTTCAGGGGATCGGTGGCCAAATCGGGCGCGGTTCGCGCGTCAGTCTCCGTTCACGACAGAATCACCCCGCGGCATTGGTCGGCTCACGTCTCGAAAGCGGTCACCGGGGCGACTTTGAGAAGGCAGTAACGCGCCATACGCGGACACACCCGCTGTGAATGAAAGAGGGCCGCCAGCTGAAATGTCCCGGAGCAATCTCCCCGTCCATCTGGTGGTCTAGGCCGAGGCATGGACGGGGAGACGCGCGCCGGGCCCCCGTCGCATGACGAAGCTAAAAACGTGCCATGAAAGTTATGTGAAAACTCTCCGCCGACTTCAATGGACCTTGATTTTATCCAGAGGAAGGCGAAGCTCCGCTGCACGCTCTCGGCGGTCCTTTTTGCGGAACTCCATTTCTCGCCTTTCAAACTCCATCAGCTCTTTCTGGGCTGCTTCTAACTGGCGATCTTTCGAGGTCGTGCTTACGTCGGTCTGTTCCGTCATCGCTCACCCTCCCGTCTCTTAGCCGCTGATCCAATAGACAAGATTCAGAACATCGGGAAGGTTCGGTGCCGAAAGATTACGGATTTATGACGGCGGGACGACAGGAAA
The DNA here is from genome assembly GCF_028128865.1 of Bradyrhizobium sp. CCBAU 11357. Lineage (NCBI taxonomy): Bacteria > Pseudomonadati > Pseudomonadota > Alphaproteobacteria > Hyphomicrobiales > Nitrobacteraceae > Bradyrhizobium > Bradyrhizobium sp. CCBAU 11357. Next base: position 90,942 of record NZ_LBJW01000100.1, read on the forward strand.
AAAGCGCGGCCAGGCTCGAAATATGCGTCCCGACGGCGCTCTATTTTCTAACTGGGCGCTGAAATCCCAGTTGATCCCAATATCCATGAAACGTGGCACAGGTTTGTGACGCGATCACCCTTGGCCAAGCAGCAATAGAATCCCGGCCAGCAACACCGCCACGAAAACAGCAGGCACAACGATCCAAGCAGTCTCATTTCTCATGGAGTGTGCAGGGTCTCATACCCCCCAACGAGCCGCTACCTATACGTGGGGATATTGGGACACTGGACAGCGCCTGCTCGCGCTCGGGATCAGACCAGGAATACGGATCACTTCCTGAACATGGCCGAAGCAAATCGTCTTCGCCTCTCGGCAGCTGAGCTTACTTGGTTCACCGCCTTGAGAGGGCGAGCATCTTGGGCGCAATGGTCATTCAGGCAGCCCTGCTCGCCGCAATCCTTCTTCATATCGCGCGACGTCCTCGGCGCGTCGATAAGGGCCAAGGACGTCTTTGAGATTGGAAAGGCGTAGCGTGGGGCTGAGTTCTCGCAGCCGAGCCACTGCCCTGTGTGCCTGCTCCTAGCGGCCGGCCATTGCGTTGCTTGCCGCGGTGATACGTAGTCCAGGTCGATAGTCCGGGCTGCACTGCAATGCCATTTCTGCCAACGATACCGCTTCGGCATAACGGTCCGAAAAAATGTGCAAACGCGGTCCCGGCCCGCATGCCCATCAGCCACGGATCGAGTGGGCTCAGACGAATGGCGCGTGCGAAGCGCTCGATTGCCGCATCCGGCCCGCCGAGCCAGAGCTTTACCCAGCCGCCGAAATTCCATCCCTCCGCCGGGTTGGAATTGAGCGTCAGCGCGCGGTCGACCAAGCCGGCACCTACCCCGAGATCCCCAACGACAAACGCCAAGGCATTCCCGGGAGGCTAATGGCGGGGTAGCTGCCGAGCGACATCAGCCGCTCGCCCCATTCAGCCGGAATTTGTACCTCCAGAGCTTGGCCCCCTTGGTCGTGATTAGGAGGAACAGGCCGCCACCATCGGACAGTTTCCTGTCCTTCGAATCGGCCTTGGCACTGAGGACAACCCGATGAGAAAGCGCTTTCCGGAATTTCATTCGGACCCCCGTGGCTGGAATTTGGGGGTATTCTGAGGGCCAATTTGGGGGGACAAGGTCCCTACCCCCTCCGCTACCCCCAACCGGCCCGGACTGCTGCGAACAGCGGCGGAGGCCATAGAACAAAGCAGAACAGCAAAAACCTCAGATTTTTCTTGAGGTTATCCACACATTCTATCCAATTTCGGTGATTTTCGAGAGGCTTGGAAACAGCCTGATGGCTCCCCGGGCTGGATTCGAACCAGCGACCATCCGATTAACAGTCGGATGCTCTACCGCTGAGCTACCGAGGAAAAGGCGAACCATTCGTTCGCGCGCGGCTGCGTATAACAAAGCCGCTTGCGCTTGCAAAGGACGAATTCGTCATCATCCGCAACGCGCTCGGGAGGGGCCTGGAATGGCCTCTCCTCCGGCCCTGCCGGGCAAAGACTATTCGGCGAGGAACGAGGTGGTCTTGATGCCGGGGTCGTAACGCAAGCGGAGCGCGGTGAACTTGCAGAGATTGACGTTCTTCCACAGCACCGATTCGTCGTAGTTCTGCCAATCGACGCGAATGTTCCAGACGCAGCCCTCGTCGTCGTCGTCGAACTCGACATAGGTGCTGGCCTGGTTCTGCAACACCTTGTCGAGTTCGTTCTCCCATTCGTCCAGCCCGTCATCCGGCGCGTTGAAGCCCAGGAACTTGATGGCATAGCCGGTCTCGTTGACGACCGTCACGTTGCGGGCATCGGCCGCAAGCGACGGCGCGGCGGCGATCGAAAGACCGATGGCGATCAGTCCAGACAGAAATTGCTTCATGTGAAATTCTCCGATCGAAACAGGTCTCAGCGCCCGACGTCGATCGACGCAGGCGCTGTGGCAAACAAAACGTTGCCTCAAGACAAGTCCGGAGCGAGATCGAACGATTCAAGAGACGATCGATCTGCGTTCCCGAACGTTTGCGCGGCGCGAGACGCGCCCAGCCTGTTTATCGGTTGGAATTCTCCGCAGCAATGAACGGGCATTCATAGTTCGGCAGGGCTTGTTTTCTCCGGCACCGGCGCCGGCACGGCCGCGCCGTTACTCTTTCCCGTCACGGCGCCGACCAGCGCCTTGACGGGATCGTCGCCCGGCGCAAAGCCACTCTGGCGCAGGATCTCGTCGATCATCGGGCGCAGCGCATGCACCTTGAGCAGCTCGCCGGCGAGACCCTCGCCGAAGCCCACATTGCCTCCGCCGGCGCCGTTGCCGCCAAACGCGCCGCCAGTGTGCAGGATGCGGACGTCCTTGAGGTTCGCGATCGGCTTCACCATCTCGGCCAGGGCCGAGGGCATGGTCTCGATCCGCTTCTTGGCGATCTCGAAATCGATCACGTTGCTGCCGAGCTTGTTCTGCGCCTCATTCTTCATGGTGATGACGGCAGCTTCCGCCTCGCCGATATTGCGCACGCCGACTGCCTTGATCTTGTTGGATTCGGCTTCCGCCGTGGCCAGCGTCTTGACGGCCTCGGCGCGGTCGAGCGAGGCCTTCTTCTCGGCTTCGGCCGCAACGATCAATTCTGTCGACTTGCGCTCGGCCTCGGTCCGCGCGGCGAGCACCTGGGTGAGACGGGCGCGATCGGCGACCTCGACCGCGCGTGCAGTCACGACCTTTTCTTCGGCCGAGACGGCGAGCGCTTCGGCGGCCTTGGCCTCGGCAACGGCTTCCGAGGTCTGCTTGCTCTTCGCTGCGATCTGGATCTCGTTTTCCTGCGTCGCGATCTGGATCTCGCGCTGGGCGTCGGTCTTGCGCTTGTTGATCGCGAGGTCCGACTCGATCACCGCGGTTTCCTTGACCTGCTTGGCGCCGGCCTCCTTCTCGGCAACCGCCCTGTCGGTGTCGATGCGGGCATTCTCCTCGGTCAGGCGCGCGGTCTGCGTCGCGGTTGCGACCTCGGCGCGGGTGCTCGCGGTCTTGTTGGCGATGTCGCGCTCCTGGGAGAGCTCGGCTTCCTTCTTGGTCCGCTCGATCCCGAGGGTCTGCTGCCGCGCCTCGAGGTCCTTTTGCGCGATCGCCACCTCGTTGTCGCGCACGATGGCGTTGCGATCGCGGCGGCGGGTCTCGGTGACCGTCTTCAACTGGGTGAGACCTTCGGCGTCGAAGAAATTCTCCGGGTTGAAGAACTTGACGTCGGTCTGGTCGAGCTTGGTCAGCGACACCGATTCCAGCTCGAGCCCGTTCGATTTCACATCGGACTCGACCGTCGACTGCACGTGCTTGACGAAGTCCGAGCGCTTCTCCTGAAGCTCCAGGATGCTCATGGTCGCCGCGACCGAGCGCAGGCCGTCGACGAATTTCGCTTCGACCTGATTGCGTAACGCTTCGGCGTCGTTGGTCAACGCGCCCAGCGTCTGGCTCGCGAGCGCGATGCTTTCCTCGTCCGGGCGGACGCGCACATAGAACTCGGCGACGATGTCGACGCGCAGGCGGTCCTTGGTGATGAGGGATTCCCGCTCCTTGCGCTCGACGGTGAGCCGCAGCGTCTTCAGGTTGACGCTGGCGTAGGAGTGGAAGATCGGCAGGATCATGGCGCCGCCGTCGAGCACCACCTTCTTGCCGCCGAGCCCGGTGCGCACGAAGGCCTCGTCGCGGGTGGCGCGCTTGTAGAGAATGGTGAAGACGATCCCCAGGACGACGATCAGCGCGACGCCAATCACGGCCGGGACTGCGATGTCGAACATGGCTTTCTCCGCTGTGGGACTTTGCTAACTGCTTAGAGTGGGCTTGGACGGCTTGAGTTCATCGTCGGCCTTCACCGCGACGAAACGGGTGCCATCGCGGTCGACCAGGAGGACCATGGTTCCCTGCGGCAGAGGCCCCGATGACGGCGCGGCGACCGCCGAGACGAAATGGCGGTTGCCGTGGACGTCGGCAACGCTGACGCGGCCCGGCGGCCCCTGGTCGAGCGGGCCGACGACGACCTCCCCGATGCGGCCGACGAGATCGCCCAAGCCGACGACGTAGCTTTCGTCCTTGGGAATGACCCGCGCGATGGCCCTGCTGGCGGCGCGGACCAGCGGAACCGACACCACGACGGCCCCGACCGAGGCGACCGTCGCCGGCAAGGGACCTGCAACCATCCGCGCGAGGTCCTGGATCAGGAAGCCGGTGATGGAGAAGGCGCCGAGCAGCAGCAGCAGGAAGATCAAGAGCGGCACGCCGCCGACATTGACCCAGGAGATGGCGTTGAGCACCCCGTTGTCGCTGGGATGGGCGAAATCGATGTTGGTGCCGAGCATCTCGCTGAGCGAGGCCCCCACCAGCATGGAGACCACCTCGATCGAGCCGACGATGACGATCATGGCCGCTGCAATCGCGAACGGCCTGACCTCAGGCGACATGACGTGTTCGAGCACAGCGCTCATGACACGGCACTCAGGAGCCCGACTTCAACCGGGCCAGCCGCGCTGCAATTTCCTTGTCGCGATGCAACGTGCTGAGCTCGTCGATGTCGCTCGAATAAGGGATGCCCGGAGGCACGCCCGTGGCCCGCGCCACAGCCCTGCCCGCGCGCAACGCCTTTGCCGCTGCAGAGCTGCCGCCCTGTTTCCGGGGCGATGTCGAGGCCTGCTGGCTTGCAATGGCCTCGCTCTTTTCGAGATCGGCGCGGCGCTGCGCGGCATCCTGGAGCGCCGACAGCACGGCGCGCAGCGAGGTCACGCATTGCTCGATCTTCTCATTGTTCTCGTCGATGGCTCGCGAGAGCACCTCGAACTGCGCCTCCAGATCCATCTGCCGCGCGATGCCGGCGCGGGCGAGATCGTCGCGGCCATCGGCGATCGCGCCCTCGATCTTGGCGGTCAGATCGGTCATCGCCCGTTCGATCTCGCTGCGGCGCGCGTTGAGGCGGTATTCCTCGGCCCGCGCGGCCGCGAGCGCATCGCGCGCTTCGCTCTCAGCACGCTCGATCTCACGGATGGCCTGTCCGACCACCTTGAGCTTGTTCTTGCCTTCCGCCTGCTCGATCGCATCGTACGCGATCCCGGCGATCAGGCGCCCGACACGGGACAGGAAGTTGTCGGGAGCGGCAGCGATGGTATCCATGGCGTTCTCCTCCTCTGGCAGGCTGTTCGGCGTGACGCCGTAGTGAACTTCGAAACCGTCGTCGGTGCGGATGAGGCGCGCCGGCACGCTCTGCCCCCAGCCCTCGGCATAGCCGGCGTAGTCGAAGGGCACGCTGAAGCGCCCCTGCACGGTCGCGATCGAAATGGTGGCGGGCCCTTTGATCTTGGCGAGCTTGTCGTCGAGCGGCAGGCGGCGCCCCTGGGCGGCGCGATACTCCGTGCGGTCGCGCAGGCCGAGCGTCACCAGCCGCGAGGGCAGCGCGGTCTGTTTGCGGATCGGTTCGTAGGCGTGGGCGTGGAGCAGGACCACGTTGGAACCCACATTGTGAGCCCGCGCCACCTCGTCGAGGATCTCCATCATGCGGTCATAAGCCTGAAACGTCGCCTCGATGGCGGCCTTGGCGGCCGGGTCAGGGGCAAGCCTGTAACGCAGCGCAGACGGCGCGTTTCGGGGCGATTGGCTCATGAAAAGCACTAAAGCACCATTTTGGTGCTTTCGGAAGAGGAAGCTCGATCACGTTCCGCTGATCCCTATGCACTCTGTCGGTTAGTCGCGGCGATCCGGGCCCGCGTTCAAGGCGGCCTGATCACCCCTAGCTCACGGCCGATCAAGACTTCTTGCACGCGTCGGTTGCAATTTGAGGCGAAATGCGGGGACGGTTCGGCAGGCCGTGGTTCATCAATGGACTTCGAACGCTGGAAACCAACTGATATCGGCCGGCGCCGCAACTTCTTCGCGTTTACGAATCAGTCGATAATCTCATTGACAGAGATATGACGATTGCCGACGAGGATGCGACGAGAGAGCGAAGCATCCACGTCCGGTATCCGCAGCAAATCCACAGCATATCCACAGGGTGACTGTGGCGGATTCGCGAGCCCGCGCGATGCACTTGCTGCGCACCAACCCACAAGCGGGGCCGTTCAGCCACCCGCCTGGTCGAACACGGATCGGCAGGCCTCGCTGAGGCTGGCGCGGTTGCGGCGCAGGCAGGTCGTGATGGCGCGGACGTTGGGGATCTCGCCGGCGCACAGCCGGTAGACGTCGGGAGTACAGGCCCGGCGCTGCTCCGCTGTTCCCTGTGCATGGGCGGCGGAGGCAAATAACGTCAGGAACAGCCCGACCGTCGAGGCCCCCCGCGCCCGGCTTTTCACGCCCGCAAACCGCAAGAATCTCGCCTTCATGACCGGTCTCCCGCTCTGCCCTGCCCGCTCCGGCCTGCATTGGCCGGCATGGTGCAAAGGGGTAGGAGAAATAAACCGCTGAGAATGTGATCTCATTCACACCCGCTGCGCGGCGGCGGCACCTAAGGTTCGCGCGGGGATTTTCAGGAATCGCTAACCATTCGGATCCCGATCGCCGCATCGTTAAAATGCGAACGATCGGGTCAATCCGGAAACAAGCCGGCTTTGCGACATTGCGCCATCCACGTTCTGCGAGGGTGCGATGAGCGAAGCCGAATTCAATTTGCTGCTGGATGCTGTCCGGGACGCCATGGTCTTCGAAGATTTCGCGCCCGTGCCGGTGGAGGAATTCGTGCCCCGCTCGTGGAGTTTCGACGCGACGCCCAAGGCAGCCAATGACAACGAGGGCGCCTGGCCCCTCTTGCCCTTTCCCGACGGCTGGTACGCGGCCTGCTGAGGCCGACTTCACGTCAGCGGATGCGGCTCGCCTTGCGGGCGGCCCGGCACCACCGAGCCCCCACGCCCAGCGTCACGACGATCAATTCTTGGCGCGCTCCTCGCCGTCCTGCGGCGCCCGCTCGGGGACGGCCGGCGGGAAGATGCTGTCGTAGATCGCGCGCGCCTCACGAATGAGACGGGCCCTCTCCAGCTCGGATTTCGAGACAAATCGGACGATTTCGCCCACGTGCTCTCCAGCGCTCGGTTGATGGGACATGCCTCGCTTCGCAGATGCGAAGTCTGTGCCATCGGACCTGAATCGCGGATTTCCGCCAAGCCCCGGACAAACCCGGTGGGCGCGGCTCGTCAGGCCTTGCAGGCACTGCCGTGAAAGCCGAGGCGAGTTCGCATTTTTGCTGGAAAATCAGAAGCTTGTAGTGGAGGCCACGACCAGAATTGAACTGGTGTACACGGTTTTGCAGACCGTTGCGTAACCACTCCGCCACGTGGCCCCGTAGGGGCGGAGCAATATAGGGGATCAATGGCTTAGGCAACCGCCTTCGTCCGACTTTGGCGGCGACAGCCTCTTTCCGATGTGGACCAAGCTCAGGCGCGCTTGCCGCGCCGGAAGTCGCGCCGGCGGCCCTTCGGGGCCGGCTTTGGTGCGAGTTCCGGCATCTCGGCCTGGACCTCGCGGTAGCGGGTCAGCATCCGTTCGAAACCGGCATGCAGTGTCTCGGCGATGTCGGGGCGCCGCTCGAGGCTGGACAGGATCGACGCGGCCGCCTCGATGGTCGAGAGACCGTCCTTGCGCGGCTCCTTGCGGAGGCGCCCGTAGCGCGAGGGATGCGCTGGATTGAGGATCACGCGCTGGCATTTCAGCATCCAGGGATTGCGCCACCAGAGCGCCTTGGCCTGGCTCCAGGTGCCGTCGAGCAGCACCACGCCTTCGAGCTTGCCGAGGATCGCGCGCTGGTTCTCCGCGACCTCGCCCTTGCGGTTGAGCGCCACGATCTCGCCTTCGGCATCGAGATCGGCCGCGTGTGCCGAGCCGAGATAGAGCACGGCCCAGTGCGAGGCATTCTCGACCGGCCGTCCCAGCGCCTTGGACAGGCTTGGCCAGGACAGGCCGACCCGCACGGTGGCATCGGCGAAGTGCCTGGCCAGCAGCCGCGCCGTGCCCAGCGCTCTGTCCTGCTCCTGCGGATGCTGGAGGATCAGGAGCGAGAGCCGGTTCTCGATCGGCGTGACGCTGTCGCAAATGCAGAGCGGCATCGGCTTCTGGCAATGCGGGCATTCAGGGATCGGTTCGGCCGGCGCGGCGACGGTGTCGGGCGGGTTGGACATGGCGCCGCTATACGCTTGAAGCGGCGCGTCAACAACCTATTCCGCCGGTGCCGCCAACGGCCGCGGCCCGGAGCGTCGCCGGATGCGGTCGATCAGCAGGTAGATCACGGGCGTCGTGTACAGCGTCAGGATCTGCGAGACGAACAGGCCGCCGATGATTGTGATTCCGAGCGGGCGGCGCAGCTCCGTGCCGGGGCCGGTCGCGATCACCAGCGGAATGCCGGCAAACAGCGCCGCCATGGTCGTCATCAGGATCGGGCGGAAACGCGCCTGGCAGGCCTCGAAGATCGCCTCGGCCGAGGACAGGCCGCGCTGGCGCTCGGCGTCGAGCGCGAAGTCCACCATCATGATCCCGTTCTTCTTGACGATGCCGATCAAGAGGATGATGCCGACGAAGGCAATCACCGTCAGCGGCGTGTTGGTGAGCTGCAAGGCGAGCAGCGCACCTAAGCCGGCCGAGGGCAGCGTCGAGATGATCGTGAGCGGATGGGCGAGGCTCTCATAGAGCACCCCGAGCACGATATACATCGCAACCAACGCGCCGAGGATCAAGAGCGGCTGGCGGCCGCTGGTCCTGGCGAAGTCGCCGGCATTGCCGTCGAAGCTGCCGCGAATGCCTTCCGGCATGTGCAACTCATCGACCGCGCGCTGGATGTTCTGCGTCGCCGCCTGAAGCGGCACGTCCGGCACCAGGTTGAAGGACACCGTAGTCGATGGGAACGACTGCGAATGATAGACGGCGAGCGCAGCGAGCCCGCGCGTCGCGCGCACCACGGCCGACAGCGGCACCTGCGCATCTCCCGCGCCGGCGACGTAGATGCGATCGAGATTGGAGGGGTCGACCTGGAACTTCGGGTCGATCTCCAGCACGGTCATGTACTGGTTGCGCTGGGTGTAGATGATGGAGATCTGCCGCTGTGCGAACGCGTTGTTCAGCGCGTTGTCGATGTCCTGAACCCTGACGCCGAGCGCGGACGCCTTCTGGCGGTCGATGGAGAGCGTCAGCTGCAGTCCGCCGGGGTCCCGATCGCTGGAGATGTCGGTGATGCCCTCCACGCTCTCCATGCGCTTGGCCACGATCGGCGCCCATGTCTGCAGCAGGCCAAGATCGGTGCTGGTGAGCGTATATTGGTAATCGGAATCGCTCTGCCGCCCGCCGGCGCGCACGTCCTGGGCGGCGAACATGAAGAGGCGGATGCCGGGCACGGGATACAGCGCCCGCCTGAGCCGGTCGATCACGACCTCCGTCGACACGTGCGCGCGCTCCTCCGGCGGTTTCAGGCTGATGAACATGGTGCCGCGGTTCGAGGTCGCCGGCCCCGGGCCCCCGCCTCCGCTGCCGACGGTCGATCCGATGCCGGCCACGGCCGGATCCTTCATCACGATCTCGGCGAGCCGCTGCTGCAGGCCGAGCATCGACTGGAACGAGATATCGGCCGAGGCGCGCGTCGCCCCGATGATCAAGCCGGAATCGTCCGTCGGGAAGTAGCCTTTGGGGACCTTGACGTAGAGCGTCACCGTGAGCGCGATGGTGGCGAAGAACACCAGCAGCGTCAGCAGCGGGAATTCCAGCACTGTGCGAAGGCTGCGAGCGTAGAACCCGATGGTGCGCGACAGCGTGCCTTCGATGATGCGGTCGAACAGCGTTGCCGTGCCGGAGGTGGTCTGCCGGATGTAATGGGCGCAGATCATCGGCGTGACCGTCAGCGACACCAGCGTCGAGACCAGGATGGCGAAGGTCAGCGTCAGGGAGAATTCGCGTAAGAGCCGGCCGACGACGCCGTCCATGAAGATCAGCGGCGTGAAGGCCGCGATCAGCGACAGGCTGATCGAAACCACGGTGAAGCCGATCTGCTTGGCGCCCTCCTGCGCCGCCCGGAACGGGGGCATGCCGTGCTCGAGATTGCGGAACATGTTCTCGATCATGACGATGGCATCGTCGACGACGAAGCCGACGGAGATGGCGAGCGCCATCAGCGACAGATTGTCGATGGAGAAGCCCGCGACCCACATGCCGGCGCAGGTCCCGGCGAGTGCCAGCGGCACCGAGATGCCGGCCGCGATGGTCGGCGTGATCCGCCGCAGGAACAGGAATACGACGACCATCACCAGGACAGCCGTCGCCAGCAGCGTCCATTGCATATCCAGCACGCTGGCGCGGATCGTGCCGGTCCGATCGACCAGGGTGGAGATTTCGACTCCGGCGGGAATCCACTGCTTCAGCTCGGGGATCAGCGCCTTGACCCGGTCGACAGTGTCGATGACGTTGGCATCGCCCTGCTTGGTGATCTGGATCAGAACCGCCGGTTGCCTGTTGAACCAGGCGATCGAGCGGACGTTGCGGACGGAATCCTCGATGTCGGCGACATCGGACAAACGCACGAAATTGCTGCCCGAGCTCTTGATGACGATGTCGCGGAACTCCTTCGCCGTGCGCATCTGCTTGTTCAGCGACAGCGTCTCGCTTTGACGTTCGCCTTCGAAGATGCCGACGGGGCCGAGCGCGTTGGCGCCGATGATCGCGGTGCGCACGTCGTCGGTCGCTATTCCAGCATTGGACAGTGCGACCGGGTTGAGCTGCACGCGCACGGCCGGCTGGTCGGCGCCGGAGATCGACACGTTGCCGACGCCCGGTACCTGTGAGATGCGTTGCGCCAGCACGCTGTCGGCGACGTCGTAGATCGCCGACGGAGAGATCGTCTTGGAGGTCAGCGCCAGCACGAAGATGGGTGCGCCGGCGGTGTTCGCCTTGCGGAAACGCGGCAACGTCGGCAGGTCGCTCGGCAGGTCGACCATCGCGGCGTTGATGGCCGCCTGCACGTCGCGCGCGGCCTTGTCGATGTTGCGGCCGATATCGAACTGGAGTTGGATGCTGGTCGTGCCGAGGCTCGAGGTCGAGGTGATCTGATTGATTCCGGCGATCTCGCCGAGACGCCGCTCCAAGGGTGAAGCCACCGTCGCCGCCATCACGGATGGATCGGCGCCGGGCCGGCTGGCGGAGACGAAGATGGCGGGGAAGTCGACGTTCGGGACCGAGGCGACGGGCAGGAACTCGTAGGCGACGACACCCAGCAGGAACAGCCCGATCGACAGCAGCGTGGTCGCGACCGGTCGGCGGATGAAGGGCTCCGAGATCGACGCCATCACTGCATCCCCTCGGTCGCGCCGGCGACCGGCGGGCCGCCGGATTCGGTCGGCGGCAACGCCCGCTCGAGACGTCGGTTGATGCGATCGAGCGCCAGATAGATCACGGGCGTCGTGTAAAGTGTCAGTAGCTGACTGAGCAGAAGGCCGCCGATGATGGAGATGCCGAGCGGGAAGCGCAGCTCGGCGCCGGTGCCGCTCTCGATCGCCAGCGGCAACGCCCCAAACAGCGCCGCCAGCGTCGTCATCATGATCGGGCGGAAGCGCAAGAGACACGCCTGCACGATCGCTTCATGGGGCGACATGCCGTGCCCGCGCTCGGCCTCGAGCGCAAAGTCGATCATCATGATCGCGTTCTTCTTGACGATGCCCATCAGGAGGATGATGCCGATCAGGCCGATCACCGAGAGGTCCTGCCCGCACAACATCAGCGCCAGGATGGCGCCGACGCCGGCCGAGGGTAGCGTCGAAAGAATCGTGATCGGGTGGATGTAGCTCTCGTAGAGCACCCCTAACACGATGTAGATCGTGATCACGGCGGCGAGCAGCAGCCAGGGCTGGCCGGCCAGCGCCTTGGCGAACTCGGCGGCATCGCCGGCATAGATGCCGACGATGCTGCCCGGCATTTCGATGCGGGTCTCGATCACCTTCACGGCTTCGACGGCATCGCCGAGCGCCGCGCCCGGCGCGAGGTTGAAGCTGAGCGACACCGACGGGAATTGTGCCTGGTGCGAGATCGCCAGCGGCGCCGTGGTCCGCTTCAGCGTCGCCACGGCGGACAGCGGCACCTGGGCATTGGGCGCGCCGGCGGTGGCGCTCGCCGCGCCCGGCAGATAGAGCTTTGAGAGGATCGAGGGATCGCGCTGGTACATCGGCAGCGCCTCGAGCACCACGCGGTACTGGTTGGCCTGGCCGTAGATCGTCGAGATCTGCCGCTGTGCGAAGGCATCGTTCAGCGTGTCGGTGATTCCTTGCAGGCTCACGCCGAGCTGGCCGGCCCGGGTGCGGTCGACGTCGAGCTGCGCCCGCAGGCCGCCCTCCTGCGCCTCGGACGAGACGTCGCGGAACAGGGGATCGCGCCGCATCTCCGCAACCAGCTTGCGCGCCCATTCCGAGACCAGCGTCGCATCGGTGCCGGTCAACGTGTACTGGTATTGCGAGCGGCTCGACTGGGTCGAGATCTGCACGTCCTGCACCGGCTGGAAATAGACGGTCATGCCGGGGATGCCGGAGACCCTCTCCTTGAGCCGGGTCACGACCACGCTGACATCGTCACGGCGCTCGCCGCGCGGCCGCAAGCTCATGACGAGGCGGCCGACATTGGTGGTCGGGTTGACGGAGCCCGCACCGATCACCGAGACCACGCCGACCACATCAGGATCAGCCCTGATGGCGTCCGCCGCCTCGGCCTGCCGCCTCTTCATCTCCGCAAACGACACGTCGGGCCCCGCCTCCGTCACCGCGGTGATCGAGGCGGTGTCCTGCAGCGGCAGGAAGCCCTTGGGCGCGACGACATAGAGCACCAGGGTCGCGATCAGCGTGGCGAAGGTCACGACCAGTGTGGCGCGCTGCCGCTCCAGCACCCACAACAGCGATCGGTGATAGGCATGGACCGTGCGGTCGATGAAGCGGCTGATCGCGGCCAGTCCCGGCACGGCCAGCTCCTCGTGCGCGTGCTTGAGCAGCCGCGAGCACATCATCGGCGTCAGGGTCAGCGAGACCACCGCCGAGGTCACGACCGCGATGGTCAGGGTCAGCGCGAACTCGCGGAACATGCGCCCAACGAGGCCCGACATGAACAGGAGCGGGATGAACACCGCGATCAGCGAGACCGTCAGCGAGATCACGGTGAAGCCGATCTCGCTGGCGCCCTTGAGCGAGGCTTCCATCGCGCCGTCGCCATTCTCCATGTGGCGCACGATGTTCTCGATCATGACGATGGCGTCGTCGACGACGAATCCGGTGCCGATCGTCAGCGCCATCAGCGACAGATTGTCGAGGCTGAAGCCGGCAAAATACATGATGCCGAAGCTCGTGATCAGCGACAACGGCAGCGCGACGCCGGCGATCACGGTCGCGCGCAACGAACGCAGGAACAACAGCACGACCAGCGTCACCAGCACGACGGCAAGGACCAGCGTGAACTGTACGTCGCGCACCGAGGCGCGGATGGTGACGGTGCGGTCGGACACGATGGTGAGGTTCACGCCGGCCGGGATCGCGCGCTGGACCTTGGGAATTTCGGCGCGGATCTGGCTGACGACGTCGATGACGTTGGCACCGGGCTGGCGCTGGATGTCGATGATGACGGCCGGCGTGCCCTGGTACCAGCCGCCGGTGCGGTCGTTCTCGAGGCCGTCGACGATCTGGGCGACGTCGGCAATGGTCACCGGCGAGCCGTTGCGGTAGGCGATGATGACGGGCTTGTAGGCCTCGGCGACGGCGATCTGGTCGTTGGCGGCGATGATGTAGGATTGCTGTGCGCCGTCGAGCGAGCCCTTCGGGCCCGAGACATTGGCATTGGCGATCGCCGTGCGCAGGTCTTCCATCGCGATGCCATAGGCTGCAAGGCGCGCCAGATCGGCCTGGATGCGCACGGCCGGCTTCAGCCCGCCCAGCACGGAAACGCGCCCGACGCCGGAGATCTGGCTCAAACGTTGCGCCAGAATGGTGTCGGCGATGTCGCTCATTGCGCGCAGCGAGATCGTGTCCGAGCGTAGCGCAAGCGTCATCACCGGCGCGTCCGCCGGATTCACCTTGGCGTAGGTCGGCGGGTAAGGCAGCGTCTTGGGCAGCACGCCGGCCGCGGCATTGATCGCGGCCTGCACGTCCTGCGTTGCCCCGTCGATGTCGCGGTTGAGGTCGAACTGCAGCGAGATCTGGCTGACGCCGAACGAGCTCGTCGAGTTCATCGCCGAGAGCGACGGGATCTGCCCGAGCTGCCGCTCCAGCGGCGCGGTGATCAGCGAGGCGATCACGTCGGGGCTCGCGCCCGGCAGCTGCGTCGTCACCTGCACGGTCGGGAAATCGACTTGCGGCAACGCCGAGACCGGCAGCGCGAAATAGCCCAGCAGTCCGCCGATCAGAAGCGCAATGCCGAGCAGCGAGGTCGCGATCGGCCGGCGGATGAAGGGTTCAGAGACACCCATGGGCTATGCCTGCCGCTTCAAGCGGCCGTTGTCGGATCATGGCTGCTTGGCTCCACTTTCCGATGCCCCCGGCCCCGGTGCCGGTCCTGTCTGCCCCTTCTGGTCGCCTTCGCTGCTCTTGCGCTTGGCGCGCAACTCGCCGTCCTTGCCCTGCCCGTCCTTCTGGCCATCTTTGGCACCGTCCTGCCTCTGAGCGTCCGGTGCGCGCGAGCGCTTGCGCGGGGCGAGATCGGCCGACGGCGTCTGGTCGTCGCGGCCGACGATCACCTTGGAGCCGTCGGACAGATTGGCAAAGCCGGTGGTGACGACCCTGTCGCTCGCCGACAGGCCGCTGGCGATCACGGCATCATGCTCGTTCTGCTGGGTCACCGTCACGGGCTTGGCCGAGACGATGTTGCCTTCGCCGATGACGTAGCTGAACGTGCCGATCGGGCCGCGCTGCACCGCCGAGGTCGGCACCACCAGCGCCTGCGTCAAGGTCTCGACCTTGAGGCGGACATTGACGAACTGGCCCGGCCAGAGCTGGTAATTGGCATTGGGAAATTCGGCCTTGAGCCTGAGCGTGCCGGTGGTCTGGTCGACCTGGTTGTCGATGCCGGTAAGCTTGCCGGTATCGATCACCGTAATGCCGTCATTGCCGAACACGTCGACCGCGAGCGTACCCTTCGCCGCGGCCGCATTGACCCGCATGATCTGTTGCTGCGGCAGGCTGAACCACACCGCGATCGGCTGCAATTGCGTGATCACCACGAGGCCGGTGGTGTCGGAGGCATGAATGATGTTGCCCTGGTCGACCTGGCGCAGGCCGGCACGACCCGAGATCGGCGCCACGATCTTGGTGTAGCTCAGCGTCGCCGCAGCGTTGTCGATCGCGGCCTGATCGGCCTTGACCAGCGCCTCGGTCTGCGCGACCAGCGCGCGCTGGGTGTCGGCCTGCTGCTTGGAGCCGGCGTTGGAGGCGGCGAGCTGCTCGTAGCGTGTCAGGTCGATGCGCTGGTTTGCGAGCTGGGCCTGATCCTGCGCCTTCTTGGCGACCGCCTGGTCGTACTGCGCCTGATAGATGGCCGGATCGATCTCGCCGAGCACGTCGCCCTTCTTGACGTCCTGGCCCTCCGTGAAGTTGACCGCGATCAGCTTGCCGTCGACCTGCGAGCGCACGGTCACGGTGTTGAGCGCGCGGATCGCGCCGACGCCATCGAGATAGACCGGCACGTCCTGGATGCGCGGGCTCGCTGCCAGCACCGGCACAGGCAGATCGGGACGCTGGTTGCGGTTGTTCGTCTGCTGCTGGTGCATGACGATCCAGCCGACATAGCCCAGGCCGCCGAGGATCGCGAGCGTGATCAGGGTCATGACGAAGCCGCGGCCGCGCGATCTCGTCGCCGTCCCCTCTCCCGCGCCCTGCTTGGTGTCGGGCTTAAAGAGCATTGACCGGTTTCTCCATTCGCGGCTCCCAGCCGCCGCCGAGCGCCTGGTACAGGCTGACGATGGCCAGAAGCCGTGCGAGTTGGGCCTGCGACAGCGCGTCTTCCGCCTGGAACAGGGTCAGTTGGGTGTTGAGCACGGTGACGATGTCGGCAGTGCCGGCGCGCAATTGCTGCTCGGAGAGATCGAAAGCGCGACGCGAGGCGGCGACGACGTCGCGCTGCAACTGCAGCTTGATCGTGGTCTGCTTGATCGAGAACAGCGCGTTGTCGACGTCGGCAAAGGCCTGGACGATGGTCTTGCGGTAGGTCTGCAGCAGCTCGTCCTGCCGTGCCTTGGCCAATTCGAAATTGCCGAGGATCCTGCCGCCGTCGAAGATCGGCTGCGTCGCGCTGCCGACGAGCTGGAAGAAGGCCGCGTGCGGCTGGAACAGCGAGACCAGCGCCGCGCTCTGATAGCCGCCATTGCCGGTGAGCTGGATGGTCGGAAAGAACTGCGCACGGGCATTGCCGATGTTGGCGGTGGCCGAGGCGAGCTGCGCCTCCTGCCGGCGGATGTCCGGCCGCTGCGTCAGCAGCTCCGACGGCAGGCCGGGCGTCACGCGCGGGATCGCGATCCGATCCAGGGAGCCGCCGTGCACGCGCACGCTCTCCGGCGGGCGCGAGACCAGCACGGCGAGCGCGTTGACGTTCTGATCGAGCGTCTGGCGCAGCGGCGGCACCAGGGCCTTCTGGTTCGCCAGCACGCTCTCCTGCTGGGCGACGTCGAGATCGGTACCGGTGCCGGCCTTGCGGCGGTCCCTCACCGCATCGAGGATGCGCTGCGCGCTCGCGATGTTGCGCTGAGAGGTCCTGATGCGATCCTGCGAGGCCAGCACCTGGAAATAGGCGTTGGCGACGGCGGCGAGCGTGGTCAGCGCGACCGTGTCGCGATCGAAACGGTTGGCGTTCGCCGTCTCCTCGGCCGTCTGCAGTGCATCGCGGTTCTGGCCCCAGAAGTCGAGCTGGTAGCTCGCGCTGAGCGAAGCCTGATAGTTGACGACCTCACGGCCGCCATTGGTGAGCCCCGAGGCCGAAGAGCCGGAGGTGCGCGAATAGGTCTCCTGGCCGGTGCCAGACAGACTCGGCAGCAACGCCGCGCCAGCCTGCCGCGCCTGGGCGTCAGCCTGGACGATACGCGCCACGGCGGCAGCGATGTCGAGATTGACGGTCTGCGCCTCCTCCATCAGCTGCGTCAGCTCCGCAGAGCGGAAACCGCGCCACCAATCCAGCGACGGCGGCGCATCGCCCTTGCCGGCATATTTGTAATGCACGGGAACGTCGAGCGCGGGATCGGGAAGATCCTGGGTCAGCACGCAGGCCCCCGAGGCGGCGGCGAGGCACAGCACCGCCATCCATCGGGCCGCGGGCCGCATCCGGAATGCAGAACCGAGAGACCGCCGCGAGGCGATCGCTGGAACTTGGTGTGTCACGTCCACCCCCCGCCGGGCAGATCAAGCCGCCGCAACGCCGCTGGATTAACCGATTCGCGGCGGGGCAGTCGGGTGGCCTTGGACAACGCGTTCACAGCGGTGATGCTTTCTGCGGAACCTGCGATGCATACTAGCCGGGCGCGGAACGGCGGGACAGTGCCGCAGTTGCGAGATGCCCGAGCCAATGAGCCGGGCGCGAGCTGAAGAAAATACGAAAAGTGCCTGTCTCGCAGTGACTTCTTTTACTGAGAAACATTGGGAAACGTAAGCAAGCTTACCAAGATTTCATGTGATATCGCGGCCACACCCTTAGCTGCGCCCTTCATTTGGACCGCGCCACGCGCCTTCAGCTCGATCCCATCCTCTGTGCGGCGCGCAACACCGTCAATCCTGCCGAAAACGAAGCTGTCCAACGCGCCGATATCTCCTGGGCGGTCACCGCAGTCAACGCGTCCTGTCGCAACCCGTCTCGCCAGTGGCAAGAATTGGTCGCGACAGCGCTCATCAAGAGCGCAGTCGTTTCTTGCCCTGGCCGGGGTTCGGCTGTTTCTTCCTACCGATATCCGGCCTCATGGCCGCGCGCATCAGCGCCGGTCTCTTCTCGGGCATATCACTGTTTCCGTGGGCGTTTCGCTCGGGTTCGCCGCAGCGCAAAAGCCTTCCCCTTTGGCCTGCCAAGCACTAGGTTCGGGCCAAAGCCGATCAACCCCTTGGTAGTGATTTCCCCTGACATGACCATTCGCAACGACGTTGTCGAGGCCATCGGCAACACCCCCCTCATCAAGCTCAAGCGCGCTTCGGAATTGACCGGCTGCACCATCCTGGGCAAGGCCGAGTTCATGAATCCCGGTCAGTCGGTGAAGGACCGCGCCGGCAAATGGATGATCCTGGAGGCCGAGAAGCGCGGCGAGCTGAAGCCCGGCGGGCTCGTTGTGGAAGCGACCGCCGGCAATACCGGCATCGGCCTTGCCGTTGTTGCCAGCGCGCGCGGTTACCGCACCCTGATCGTGATCCCGGAGACGCAGAGCCAGGAAAAGAAGGACTTCCTGAAGCTGTGCGGTGCCGAGCTGATCGAGGTGCCGGCCCTTCCCTACGCCAACCCCAACAACTACCAGCATGTCGGCCGGCGGCTCGCCGACGAGCTGCGCAAGACCGAGCCCAATGGCGTGCTGTTCGCCGACCAGTGGAACAACCTCGACAACGCCAAGGCACACTACGAATCCACGGGGCCCGAGATCTGGGAGCAGACCGGCGGCAAGGTCGACGGCTTCGTCTGCTCGGTCGGCAGCGGCGGCACGCTGGCCGGCGTCAGCCGCTATCTGAAGGAGAATAACAAGGACATCCGCATCGCCTGCGCCGATCCGCACGGCGCCGGCATGTACGAATATTTCAGGACCGGCGATCCCAAGGCCACCCCTGGCGGCTCGATCACCGAAGGCATCGGCCTCAACCGCGCCACGGCGATCGTCGAGACCGCCAAGGTCGACGAGGCCTATCTCATCCCCGACACTGACGCCGTCAGCGCGATCTACGAGCTGCTCCAGCACGAAGGTCTGTGCCTCGGCGGCTCGACGGGCATCAATGTCGTCGGCGCGATGCGACTTGCGAAGCAGCTCGGGCCCGGCAAGACGGTCGTTACCGTGCTGTGCGATTCCGGCAGCCGCTATCTGTCGAAGCTGTTCAACGCGGACTTCATGCGCGCCAAGAACCTGCCGGTGCCGGAATGGCTGGAGAAGCGCAGCAACATCAAGCCGCCGTTCGTCTGATCGTCACGCGCGTCCTCGGGCCGAGGGCGCACGTCCACAAGCACTGCGCAGTTCGGCTTTAAGCGACCTCCCCGCTTTCCGAGGCTGCGGCGCAATAGTCGCGCCAGAACTTGCGGTAGCCCTCTTCGACCCTGCGGGTGTAGGTTTCGACATTGCCCGCGGCTGAAGCTGCGATCCGGGCCGGCAATTCCGCGCGCAACTTTGCCAGAAGCCCCGGCTGGGCAGCAAATTGGCACGCGATCGCGGCGTAGCCCGCGTCATCCTCGGCCATCCAGTCGTCGAGACCGACGGCCGCCACGATGGAGCCGCCGGCGCGCGAGGATGCGCCGTGGCCGAGCTTGGCGACGACCGGAACGCCCGCATAGAGGGATTCCCAGGTGCTGACGCCACCGTTCTGCGGAAATGGATCGAGCGAAATATCGACCAAGGCGAAGGCTCGCAGATGATCGGCGCGCTCGGACGAGCCGAGGCAAGTGATCCTCTCTTCGGCAATCCCGTGAGCGACAAACCGCGCGAGGAGACCGTCGCGCACCAGGGCATCGTCGAGCAGCGTATGCTTGATGATGATCTTCGATCCGGCCACCTCCCGCATCACGTTCGACCAGACGCGGATGGCCTCGTCCGAAATCTTGTTGACGCGGTTGAACACGCCGAAGGTGACGTAGCCGTTGCGGAGCATGGGAAGCTCCGACGGCGGCACATCCAGGATGGGATCGATCGTGATCAGGCACGGCAGGTCATAGACCTTTTCGGTCAGCAGATGCCGTGCCGATTGCGGAATGAAGACGGGGTCCGCGAGCACGTAGTCCATCGTCCGAAGGCCCGTACCGGTCGCGTGTCCGAAGCCCGTGACCTGGATGGGAGCCGGCTTGCGGGCGAAGACCTGGAGCCTGTTGCCCGACGAATGCCCGGAGACGTCGATCAGGATATCGACCTTGTCGGCCTCGATACGATCGGCCAATTCGTCGTCGAACATCTGCCAGGCATCGACCCAGACGTCTGCCGCCGACCTGAATTCGGCCGTGATCGCATCTTTTGTCGGCGAACACGAATAACAGACGACCTCGAAGCTGGCATGATCATGGTGGCGCAGCACCGGCAGCAGGCCGAACGCCGCCGAGTGGTACCAGAATTCGGCAGAAACATAGCCGATCACGATCCGCCTGTCGGGATCGAGCTGCCGGGAGGCGAGCTTCCTCTGCGGCACGCGGGCACCGATCGCTTCGCCCCACGACCTTCGTGTCGCCTGCTGGATCGTGAAATCTGCGTCGGGAAGAAAGTCCAGAAAATAGATCTTCCGCGCCATCAAGTCCGGATCCGGCGAGATCGCCAGCGCCGCGTCGAGATGTTCGATTGCGGAGGCGATTTCTCCCTGATTTGCAAGACAAGAGCTCAGCAAGGCCAATGCGATCGTGGAACGCGGATTTTGCTCGAGCAAGGTCGTGCAGGCCAGGATCGCCTGTGCGGTGTTCCCCAGGCTGAGCGAGATCTCCGCCTTTCCCCGCAACGCAAGTTCGAACCGCGGCGAAAGCGCAAGCACCGCATCGAAGTCCGCGGCGGCCTGTTCCAGCCGCGACAGGGCCGAGTTGAGGCGTCCGCGCTGCGCCAGAATCTTCGCCGAATCGGGCTTGATCGCGAACGCGGCCGCGAGCGCAGCTTCCGCCTCATCGTAACGCCTGAGCTCGATGCTGACCATGCCCTTGCCGATGAGCGCTTCGACGTGGCGCGGCTGAAACAACAGCGCGCGATCAAAGCTCTCCCTGGCGCGGTCAAAACGGTACAGTGCCAGCTCCGCCACGCCACGATTACAAAGCGCGTCGGCGTAGTCGGGCTTCAGCTTGATGGCGCGATCGTAGATATCGATAGCCTGTCCTGGCAGGTTCATCTGGAGCAAGGTGTTGCCGAGGCCGACAAGGGCCGGCGTAAAATTCGGCTTCAGCGCGATCGCCCTCTCCTGACAGGCGCGGGCCGCCTCCAATTTCTGAAGGACGACGTAGACGGTGGCGAGATTGCTTTGCGCCTCGTGCGAACGCGGATCGATCGCGATCGCGCGCTCCAGCAGCTGTTGCGCCTCCTCCACGCGTCCGCCCTGCTGCACACTCAGCCCGAGCAGGTGCGTGGCGTCGAAATGATCCGGAACGGCTTGCACGATCTGGCGGCAGAGCTCCTCGCACTCCGCATACCTGCCCTGGCCATAGGCGCTCGCCGCGGCGGGAATGATGGCGTCGGCATGCTTCTTCAATTTCTTCTGCAATCGCGCATTCTGGAATGCGCGCGCGCCGGCGCTGCTCTGCAAGGTGTCTCTCCGGAAGATGGCCCAGGGCCGACTCTAACTGATTCGCGTCCCGGCCCGGCCGAACTGCCGGACCACAAATCCGTCCGGGAGATCCCGGGGTTCGCCTGCAGGATGCGGCTCAGGAGCCGCCAGGTGCGTCCGCCCCGCTGACCGCGGCGTCGCCGCGCTCGGCGGCAGCGGCACAATAGTCGCGCCAGAACCTGCGGTACCCCGCTTCGAGCTCACGCGTGTAGATCTCGACATTGCCGGCGGGCGAGGCTGCGATCTGGGCCGGCAAGCCCGCGCGCAACTTCGCCAGATATTCGGGCTGCGAGGCAAACTTGCGGGCGATCTCGACATAGCCGTCGTCGTCCTCCGCAACCCAGTCGCCGAGGCCGACGGCCGCCACGATGGAGGCGCCGGCACGCGAGGAGGCCCCAATGCCGAGCTTGGCCACGACCGGGACGCCCTTGTAGAGGGACTCCCAGGTGCTGATGCCGCCATTCTGCGGGAACGTGTCGAGGGAGATATCGATCTTGTCGAACGCCATCAGGTGATCGTCGCGCGAGGTGGTGCCGAGACAGGTGATGTCCTCCTCCGCAATGCCCTGCGCGATGAAGCGTGCGACCAGGCTATCGCGCAGCAGAGTATCGTCGAGCAGACCGTGCTTGAGGATGATCTTCGATCCCGGCACCTCGCGCATGATGCGCGACCACACACGGATCGCATCATCCGAGATCTTGTAGATGCGGTTGAACACGCCGAAGGTGACGTAGCCGTTGCGGAGCATCGGCAGCTCGGAGGGCTGCAGATTGGTGACCGGCTCCATCGTGATCAGGCACGGCAGATCGTGGATCTTCTCGGGAAACAGATGCCGGGCCGAGGGCGGAATGAAGATGGGATCGGCGAGCACATAATCCATCGTCTGCATGCCCGTGCCCGTCGCGTGTCCGAAGCCCGTGGCCTGGATCGGGGCCGGCTTGCGCGCGAAAACCTGCAGCCTGTTGCCGGTCGTGTGGCCGGACACGTCGATCAGAATGTCGACATTGTCGGCCTGAATGCGGTCGGCGAGCTCGTCGTCGGAAAGCCCCCAGGCGTCCACCCAGACGTCCGCCAATGATTTGAACTTGGCGGTGTACTCGTCCGCGCCCGGCCAGGAATAGTAGCAGATGATCTCGAACTTGGTGTGATCGTGGTTGCGCAGCACCGGCAGCAAGGTGAGGCCCGCCGAGTGCTGCCGGAATTCGGCGGCGACATAGCCGACCACGATCCGCTTTTCCGGATCGAGCGGCCGCTGCGGCAGGGTCCTTTGCGGTATCCTCGACCCGATCGCATCCCACCAGGACTTCCGCACAGCCTGCTGGACCGCGAAATCGGCCTCCGCGAGGTAGTCCAGCAAGAAGATCTTGCCCCTGATCGCATCCCCATAATCCGGCCGGAGAGCAAGCGCGCGATCGAGATATTGGATCGCAGCGTCCATGTCTCCCTGGTTCGAATAAGCGAAGCCCATCAGGGCCTGCCCCATCTCGGAGCGCGGATTTTGCTCGATCAACGCCGCTGCGGCCGCCATCGCCTGCGCGGTCTTTCCCATCACGAGGCAGGCCTGTGCCTTGCCGCGGAGCGCCAGTTCGAGCTTGGGCGAGATCGCGAGCGCCGCTTCGAAATCCGCAAGCGCGGGCTCCAGGCGCTGCAGCTCGTAACTGAGCCGCCCGCGCTGGGCCAGGATCCTGGGCGCGCCGGGCTTGATCGCGAGTGCGGTGGCAAACTTGGCTGCCGCCTCTTCGTGATGCCGCAGCTCCATGCTGACCATGCCGCTGCCGACGATGGCCTCGGCGTGACGCGGCTGAAACAGCAGGGCGCGATCGAAACTCTCCTTGGCACGCATGATCTGCCCAAGCACGATCTCGACCATGCCGCGATTGCAGAACGCATCGGCATAATCCGGCTTCAGCTTGATAGCGCGCTCGTGCAGCTCGAGCGCCTGTTCGTACTGCCCCAGATGCATCAGCGTGTTGCCGAGATTGGTCAGCGCCACCGCGAAATTCGGTTTCAGCGCGATCGCCCTCTCCTGGCACCGCCGCGCCTCCTCGTAATTGCCGAGGTCGAAATGCACCGTCGCGAGGTTGTTATGGGCATCGTGCAGGCGCGGATCGAGCGCAATCACGCGCTCCAGCAGCTCTTTGGCCTCCTCGAGGCGCCTTCCGTCATGGGCGCACATGCCGAGCAGGTGAAGGGCGTCGACATGATCCGGAAGGGCTTTCACGATCTCGCGGCACAGCGCCTCGGTTTCGGCATATCGGCCCTGGCCGTAGGCGTCCGCCGCGGCGGCAATCACGGCGTCGGCCTGCTTCAGCAATTTCTTCTGCAATCGCGCATTCTGGAACGCGCGCGCGCCGCCGCCGCTCTTCTGCAAGGTGTCTCTCCGTAGGATGCCCTGCGCAGAGTCTAACTGATTCGCGAGCCGGGCCGGCCGGTCTGCCGAGATCCGTCGGTTCCGGGATTTCACGGGGCCCGGCGCAAGATCTTGCTACGCCACCCCCGAGGCGGCGGCACAATGATCGCGCCAGAACCGGCGATAGGCCGCTTCGACCTCGCGCGTGTAAAGTCGGACGTCGCCGGCGGGCGAGGCAGCGATCCGCGCCGGCAGATCCGCCCGCAACTTTGCCAGATGGGCCGGCTGCGCCGCATATTTGCACGCGATCGCGGCATAGCCCTCGTCATCCTCGGCCACCCAGTCATCGAGGCCGACGGCCGCGACGATGGAGCCGCCGGCGCGCGACGAAGCGCCGCTGCCGAGCTTGGCGACGACCGGAACGCCGGCATAGAGGGACTCCCAGGTGCTGATACCGCCATTCTGCGGGAACGTATCGAGGGAAATGTCGACCATCGCAAAGGCCCGCAGATGCTCGGGGCGCGAGGTCGAGCCCATGCAGATGACGTTCTCTTCGGCGATGCCCTGCGCCGTGAACCGCGCGATCAGCCGATCGCGCAGCAATGGATCGTCAAGCAGCCCGTTCTTGACGATGATCTTCGATCCCCTCACCGCATGCATGACTTTCGCCCACACCCGGATGGCCTCGTCCGAAATCTTGAAGATGCGGTTGAACACGCCGAAAGTGACGTAGCCGTTGCGGAGCATGGGAGGCTCCGAAGGCGGCACGTGCAGGATCGGATCGATCGTGATCAGGCACGGCAGGTCATGGACCTTCTCGGCCAGGAGATGGCGCGCCGATTGCGGGATGAAGATCGGGTCCGCGAGCACGTAGTCCATGGTTCGAAGGCCTGTCCCCGTGGCGTGCCCGAAGCCCGTGACCTGGATCGGCGCCGGCTTGCGGGCAAAGACATGAAGCCTGCTGCCAGTCGTGTGCCCGGACACGTCGATCAGAATGTCGATCCCATCGGCCTGGATGCGGTCGGCCAGCTCATCATCGGACAATTGCGCGGCGTCGACAAAGACATCCGCGAGGGGCTTGAACCTCTCCGTCATCTCGTCCTGCACCGGCCAGCAGGAATAGCAGACGATCTTGAACCTGTCGTGATCATGATGGCGCAGCACCGGCAACAGCGAGTACGCCGCCGAGTGATTCCTGAATTCGGACGCGACGTATCCGATCACGATCCGCCGGTCCGGATCGAGCGACCGGGGCGCCAGCGTCCTTTGCGCAAGCTTGGCACCGATCGCATCCCACCAGTATCTTCGCGCGGCCTGCTGCGCGGCGAAATCGGCCTCCGGCAGGTAGTCCAGCACGAAGATCTTGTATCCGATCGCTTCCGGGAAGTCCGGCGCGATCTCGAGCGCAGCGTCGAGGTGTGCGAGCGCGGTCCCGATGTCTCCCTGATTGACGTGGCAAGCCGCCAGAAGCGCCAACCCCATCTCGGATCGCGGATTGACCTCGAGCAGCGTCTTGACGCTCGCCATCGCCCGCGCCGTGTTTCCCGCGAGAATGTCGATCTGCGCCCGCCAGCACAGCGCGAGCTCGAGCCGTGGCGATTGCACTAGAGCCGCGTCGAGATCCGCGGCCGCCTGCTCCAGCCGGGACAAACTGAGGTTGAGCCGTCCACGCTGCAGCAGAATCCGCGGCGAACCCGGCTTGATCGCGAGCGCTGCGTCGAAGGCGGCAGCCGCCTCCGCGAAGTGCCGGAGCTCGAGGCTGACCATGCCCCTGCCCGCGATCGCCTCGGCGTGAGATGGCTGAAACGACAGGGCGCGGTCGAAGCTCGCCTTGGCGCGCTTGAACTGGCCGGTCATCAACTCCGCCATGCCGCGGTTGCAGAACGCATCGGCATAATCCGGCTTCAGCCTGATCGCCCGCTCGTGCAGCCCGATCGCCTCATCGCCGAGGCCGATGTGCAGCAGCGTATTGCCGAGATTGGTCAGGGTGATCGGACAATTCGCCTTCAGCGCGATGGCCTTCTCCTGGCAGGCGCGGGCGTCGTTGAATTTCTCCAGGGCGAAATAGACGGCCCCGAGATTGCCGTGCGCGTCGGGCGAGCGCGGATCGAGCGCAATCGCACGCTCGAGCAGGAATTCGGCCTCGTCGAGCCGCCCGCTGTCGAACGCGCGCAGGCCGAGCAGGTGCGTGGCATGGAAATGATCGGGAACTTCCTTCAAGATCTCGCGGCAGAGCATCTCGGCCTCGGCAAGCCTGCCCTGCCCGAGCGCCTCGATCGCGAAGGCCATGACGGCGTCCGCCTGCTTCTTCAGCTTCTTTTCCAGTCGCGCATTCTGGTATGCGCGCGCGCCGGCACTGCTCTGCAAGGTCTCTCTCCGGAGGATGGGTCCGAAGAGAGGCAAGCCGACTCGGATGGTGCCAGGCTTGCGGTCAGGCCGGCGAGGCCCCCGGCGCCGAGGCTCAGCGCAGAATCTGGCTCAGGAACAGCTTCGTGCGCGCGTGCTGCGGGGCGGCGAAGAACTCGTTCGGGGTGTTGGCCTCGATGATCTGCCCGGCGTCCATGAACACGACGCGATTGGCAACCTCGCGGGCAAAGCCCATCTCGTGGGTGACGACCAGCATGGTCATGCCTTCTTCGGCGAGGTCGACCATGGTGTCGAGCACCTCCTTGACCATCTCGGGGTCGAGCGCCGAGGTCGGCTCGTCGAACAGCATGACCTTCGGGTTCATGGTCAGGGCCCGGGCAATCGCGACGCGCTGCTGCTGGCCGCCGGACATCTGGCCCGGAAACTTGTTGGCCTGATGCGGGATCTTGACGCGCTCGAGGAATTTCATCGCGGTCGCCTCGGCGTCCTTCTTGGGGATGTTGCGGACCCAGATCGGCGCCAACGTGCAATTGTCGAGCACGGTCAGATGCGGAAACAGGTTGAAGCTTTGGAACACCATGCCGACTTCACGGCGAACCGCGTCGATGTGCTTGAGGTTCGGCCCGAGCTCGATGCCGTCGACGACGATCTCGCCCTCCTGGAATTCCTCCAGCGCGTTGATGCAGCGGATCAGCGTGGACTTGCCCGAGCCCGAGGGGCCGCAGATCACGATGCGCTCGCCCTTCTGCACCGCAAGGTCGACATCACGCAGGACGTGGAATTCGCCGTACCATTTGTTCAGGCCGGAAATCTTGACGATGGGGTCGGACATGGTGGCCTCGATCAGTTGCGGCGGTGGGCGTTGAGGCGCCGCTCGACGAACAACGAATAGCGCGACATTCCAAAGCAGAACATGAAGTAGATGATCCCGGCGAAGGCGAAGCCGGTGAACGCCGTCGACGGCGTCGACCATTTCGGATCCGCGAACGAGGCGCGCAGCGAGCCGAGCAGATCGAACAGCGCCACGATCGAGACCAGCGAAGTGTCCTTGAACAGCGAGATGAAGCTGTTGACGAGGTTCGGAATGACGTGCCGCAGCGCCTGCGGCAGCACGATCAGCGAGGTCGTCTTCCACCAGGACAGCCCGAGGGCGGCGGCCGCCTCGCTTTGCCCGCGCGGGATCGCCGCGAGCCCGCCGCGGACGTTCTCGGCCTGATAGGCACCAGTGAACAGCGCGATGCCGATCAGCGCACGCACCAGGCCATCGACGGTGAAATTGCCGGGCAGGAACAGGGGCAGCATGTAGGTTGCGAAGAACAGCACGGTGATCAGCGGCACGCCGCGCCAGAACTCGATGAAGGCGATCGAGAAGATCCGGATCAGGGGAATCGTCGAGCGGCGGCCGAGCGCGAGCGCAATGCCGATCGGCAGCGAGGTGACGATGCCGGTGACGGAGACCACCAGGGTCACCAGGAGGCCGCCCCACAGGTTCGTCGTGACGACCGGCAATCCGCCGTGGTCGAGATCCATCAGCTTGATCACGATGGCGATGGCCATGAAGGTGGCGATGCTCGATGCCAGAGCCCGCCCGCCGGTGCGAACACCGCCGCCGAGAACGAAGGCGATCAGGCAGACGATCGCGGCTGTGATGGCGAAATCCGTCCAGACCGACTGGCCGGTGCCCTGGATATAATCGCGCAGCCAGGTGAGCGGAAAGATCAGCCAATGGATCACCGTGCCGAGCAGGACGATGAGGCTGCCGACGGCCCAGAGCAGCGGGCCGACCGCAGAGGTCCTGCTCGAGGTGAGCAGCGCCTGTCCGGCACCGACGATGCTCTCGTCGAACAATTGCAGCAGGCCGGCGGTCCAGCTCAGCCCCAAGCCCTTGATGCCGCCGCCGTGC
Organism: Bradyrhizobium sp. CCBAU 11357; assembly: GCF_028128865.1. Lineage (NCBI taxonomy): Bacteria > Pseudomonadati > Pseudomonadota > Alphaproteobacteria > Hyphomicrobiales > Nitrobacteraceae > Bradyrhizobium > Bradyrhizobium sp. CCBAU 11357. The sequence continues at coordinate 118,989 of NZ_LBJW01000100.1, forward strand.
AGCAGGAAGAAGGCCACCACCGGAAAGGCGACGAAGAACAGGCCGGCATTCAGGCTCTTTGCCGGCAGCCGCGGAATGAGCAGCGGCAGCAGCAGGATTGCTGCGAGCAACAGCGTCAGGTTCACCCGCCAGCGCTCGGCCTCGGGATAGAAGCCGTAGATCAGTTGCGGGAGCTTCGCCTGGATGTAGGGCCAGCAGGCGCCGACTGCGAAGCCGGCGTTCTCGGCGAGGCACGCGGCGCGGTCCTTGCCGCTCCAGACTGCATCGACCATCAGGAACTTGACGGAGGGAATGATGGTGAACCAGAGCAGCAAGGCGCCCAGGATCGTCAGCAGGATGTTGGTCGGCGAGTTGAACAGGCGCGTGCGCATCAGGCCGATGAAGCCCGTCGTCTTCACCGGAGCCGGACGCTCGGCGAGCAGGTCCTGGCGGACGAAGTTGGATGACATGACATCGCTCATGCGCCGAGACTCCGGCTGACGCGCCAACCGTAGACGCTCATGATCGCGCTGGTGAGGAGCGAGATCAGGAGATAAACACCCATCGTCATGGCGATGATCTCGATCGCCTGGCCGGTCTGGCTCAGCGACGTGCCGGCGAACACCGACACCAGGTCAGGATAGCCGATCGCGACCGCCAGCGACGAGTTCTTGGTGAGATTGAGGTACTGGTTGGTCAGCGGCGGCACGATGACGCGCATGGCCTGCGGCACGACGATGAGGCGGAGCGTGGCGCCGCGGCTGAGGCCGAGCGAAGATCCCGCCTCCATCTGCCCCTTGTGAACGGACAGGATGCCCGCGCGCACGATCTCGGCGATGAAGGCGGCGGTATAGGTCGACAGCGCCACCGTCAGCGCCACGAATTCCGGGATGATGCGTGAGCCGCCGGCGAAGTTGAACCCCTTCAGCTGCGGCAGCTCGAAGGTGAAGGGCAGACCGAATACCAGCATCGTGGCGAGCGGAAGCCCGAACAGCAGGGCCAGCACGTAAGGCCAGATGTGGATCACCTGCCCGCGCTGAAACAGCGCTCGCCTGGCGTAGAAGCGCAGCGCCAGCGCGGCGACGATGCCGAGCGCCAGCACCGCCAGGAACGGCTCGAGACCGCTCTGGCCGATCGGGCTCGGAACGACGAGGCCGCGATTGCTGATGAAGGCGACGCCGAGCAGGGAAATGCTCTGCCGCGGATTGGGCAGAGCCGCGAGCACCGCCAGATACCAGAACAGGATCTGGAACAGCAGCGGCAGGTTGCGGATGACCTCGACATAGATCTCGCCGACCCGCGATAGCAGCCAATTGGGCGACAGCCGGCACAGCGCGACGATGAAGCCGATCACCGTGGCGAAGAAGATGCCCACCACGGAGACCACGAGCGTGTTCAGCAGCCCGACCACGAACACGCGCAGGAACGTGTCCGAGCCGGTATAGGAGATCAGGGTCTGGTTGACGTCGAAGCCGGCATTGTTCCTGAGGAAGCCGAAGCCGGCGGCGATGTGCTGGTTCTCGAGATTGGCCCGCGCATTGGAGACGATCTCGTAGCCGATCCAGCCCAGGATCGCCGCGAAGGCAAACTGGACGGCAACGCCGTTCCAGCCTGCCTTGCCGCCCAGAATGCGCCGGATCTTCAGCGCGATCTGGGGCGGCGGTTTTCGAGCCTCGGTGCTCATGCCGCTGACGGCCGATCAGGGGTTATCAGCGGATCGGCGGCGCGTACTGAAGACCGCCCTTGTTCCAGAGATTGTTGACACCGCGATTGATGCCGAGCGGCGAGCCGGTGCCGACGTTGCGATCGAACACCTCGCCGTAATTGCCGACGGTCTTCACGATCCGCACCACCCAATCCTTGGTCAGGCCGAGCTGTTCGCCGAAATTGCCGTCGCTGCCGAGCACGCGCTTCAGCTCCGGATTTTCCAGCTTCGCCTTCTCGTCGACGTTCTTCGAGCTGACGCCGAGCTCTTCGGCGGTGAGCATCGCAAACAGCGTCCATTTCACGATGTCGAACCACTGGTCGTCGCCGTGGCGCACCATCGGCCCGAGCGGCTCCTTCGAGATGATCTCGGGCAGCACCATATGGTCGTTGGGACTGGCGAGCTTGAGGCGATTGGCGTACAGGCCCGACTGGTCGGTGGTGAAGACGTCGCAGCGGCCGGCTTCATAGGCCTTGACGGTTTCGTCGTTCGTGGCGAACGCGATCACCTCGTACTTCATGTTGTTGGCCTTGAAGTAGTCGGCGAGATTCTGCTCGGTGGTGGTGCCGGTCTGCACGCAGACCGACGCGCTGTTGAGCTCGAGCGCCGAATTCACCTTCAGCGACTTCTTCACCATGAAGCCCTGCCCGTCGTAATAGGTCACTCCGGTGAAATTGGCGCCGAGCGAGGTGTCGCGCGAGATGGTCCAGGTGGTGTTGCGCGAGAGTACGTCGATTTCGCCGGATTGCAGCGCCGTGAAGCGGTCCTTGGCGGACAGCGGCACGAACTTGACCTTGGTCGGATCGTTGAAGATCGCGCCGGCAATGGCGCGGCAGACGTCGACGTCGATGCCGGTCCAGTTGCCCTTGTCGTCGGGCGACGAGAAGCCCGGCAGGCCCTGGCTGACGCCGCAGGACACCATGCCCCGGTCCTTGACGGTCTTAAGCGTTTGCGCATCGGCGGCTTGGGCGGTGAGGCCGGCGGCGAGAGCAAGGGTGAGAGCCAGGGTTACGCGTGTCATGGGCTTTGGGCCTTTCAAGGTCGTCTCAAGGTCAGGAATGTTGTCGTTAGGTTCATCTCTGCCAGGCCAGGTCTTCTAACTGGCCTTGCAAGAGTCATGCTGGAAAACCTTGCCGAACACTCGCCGATCTCGGGAGCCCATATACCTTCATCCCCACCGCTGGCGCCCGCCATGTCGTTGGCTGTGACGCGAAGTCCGGTCAGGCAATGGATCGAAGGTCGCGGCAGGCCCCTCAACATGCGGCGACTGAATAGCACCTGCGCATCACAGAACGACTGGCGAGCCGGGTCAAGGGGTTGACGGGACTCTTCTGTGTTCTGTTATTAACGACCGCGGCCTTCCGGCCGGCCCAGGGGCGCGATGCGTCCGGTGGAAAACGCGGTTTTGAAAGCAGACGCATGGATTCTTCGCACCCCCAAGAGCAGCACGCCGAGACCCGGCTGGTCACCTCCGGCCGCGACACCAAGGCGCAGAAGGGGTTCGTCAATCCGCCGGTCTTCCACGGCTCGACCGTGCTCTATCCGACCGCCGAGGACCTGCACGCCCATCGCGGCGAGTTCACCTATGGCCGTCACGGTTCCCCGACCACCAAGGCGTTCCAGGAGACTCTGATGGCGCTGGAGGGTCCGCAATGCGCCGGCGTCGGCATCGTGCCGTCGGGGCTGTCGGCGATCTCCACCACCCTACTCTCGGTGCTGAAGGCCGGCGACCACATCCTGGTGGTCGACAACGTCTATCGGCCCACGCGCAATTTCTGCAACGGCATGCTGACCCGCTACGGCGTCGAGACCACCTATTTCGATCCGCTGATCGGCGCCGGCATCGACAAGCTGTTCAAGCCCAACACCCGGGCCGTTCTGGTGGAGGCGCCGGGCTCGCAGTCGTTCGAGATGCCCGACATCCGCGTCATCGCCGACGTCGCGCATGGGCGCGGCGCGCTCGTCATCGACGACAATACCTGGGCGACGCCGCTCTATCACCGCTCGCTGGAACAGGGCGTCGACATCAGCATGCAGGCCGCCACCAAATATATCGGCGGCCATTCCGACATCATGTTCGGCACCATCTCGGCCAACGCCAAGGCCTGGCCGATGATCGCCGAAGGCATCCGCCTGCTCGGCGTCTGTGCCGGCCCCGACGACGTCTTCCTGGCGCTGCGCGGCCTGCGCACCCTGTCAGTGCGGCTCGCACAACATCATCGCTCCGGGCTCGAGATAGCGCGCTGGCTGGCGGCGAGGCCTGAGGTTGCGCGCGTGCTGCATCCCGGGCTTGAGACCGATCCCGGTCATGCGATCTGGAAGCGCGACTTCAGCGGCGCCTCGGGCCTGTTCAGCATCGTGCTGAAGCCGGCGCCGCAGAAGGCGGTCGACACCATGCTCAACACGCTCAAGCTGTTCGGCATGGGCTTCTCCTGGGGCGGATTCGAAAGCCTCGCGATTCCCTTCGATTGCGACGCCTATCGCACCGCGACCAAATGGGCGCCCGGCGGCCCGACGCTGCGTCTCCACATCGGGCTCGAGAGCACCGACGATCTCAAGGCCGATCTCGATCGCGGCTTCGCTGCCCTCAAAGCGGCAATGTGAGCCTCAGGATTGGGCATCTCGCCTGGCAAACGCGCCACTGCGATGCAGCCAACTGGCGGGATTGAACAAGCGGAGCCGAATCCTGGATCAGCGGTCCAACGTCTTCGAGGCGGTGCCGCGGTTCTTCCAGATCAGCATGATGTTGCGGATATAGATGATCGTCGCCAGCGACTGTCCGAGGATGATGATGGGCTCGCGCTTCACGACGCCATAGACCAGCGTCATCAGCCCGCCGCCCATCGAGCAGAACCAGAACGCCATCGGCACCACGCTGTTGCCGGCGCGCTCGCTCGCGATCCATTGCACCAGGAAGCGCGCGGTGAAGAACAATTGCGCGACGAGGCCGAACGCCAGCCAGAAGTCGAACTTGGCGACGAAGACGTCATAGAGATAATTGCTCAGCGCCTGACCGTATTGAATGATCATGCGTTCACCTCGGTCACTTCTGGAGTCGGCTTCTTGCGGCGGATCAGCCACCACACGCCTGCGAGATCCATGATGCCGATCCACAGCCGATCGAAGAAGCCATAGTTGGACACGCCGGAATGGCGCGGCCGGTCGATCACGTCGACATAGGCGATGTCGTAGCCTTCGCGGCGGACCAACGCGGGGAGGAAGCGATGCAGCCCGTCGAAATAGGGCAGCATCAGGAAGACGTCGCGGCGGAACGCCTTCAGCCCGCAGCCGGTGTCGCGCGTGCCGTCCTTCAGGATGGCATTGCGAACGCCGTTCGCCACGCGCGACTGGAGTTTCTTGAAGCCGGTGTCCTTGCGCCCGACGCGCTGGCCGGCAGCGAGCCCGACGCGCCCTGCCCCCTTCTCGACCGCCGCGATCAGGTCGGGCAGGAAGGCCGGATTGTTCTGGCCGTCGCCGTCGAGCGTCGCCACGATCTCTCCGCGCGCCGCGCGCACGCCGCTGCGCACGGCCGCCGACTGGCCGCCCGATCTTGCATGGCGAAGCTGACGCAGATTGCTCCGCTCTTTCATGATGGCGCCGAGCCGCTCGCCGGTGGCGTCGGTCGAGCCGTCGTTGACGTAGATGATCTCATAGGGCCAGCGGCCATCGAGCGCCGCGCCGATCTCCGCGATCAGCGGCGCGATGTTGTCGGCTTCGTTGCGCACGGGAACGACGATGGAAACCGAAGGCTGGGACGTCGACAAATCGAGGCTCGTGGTTGGAATTGACCTGCCCAAGGGAACCGGCGGTCCCGGCAGGCAGCCGCTTTTATGGGGCGGATGCCCGGTGGGCAACCCTTTTAAGGCGGTCGGAAAACGTCCCTGAAAGCGGCACGATGGTGCCGTCGGCACGGATGGCAAAGCCGAGCTTTCGGGCCGCGAACCAGTAGCGGACGGCCATGGCGCCGACCGTTCCGACCAGCGCGCCGGCCACGACGTCACTCGGGTGATGCGCCAGCAGCACGAGGCGCGTCAGCAGGATCACGATTGCGTAAGTGAACATGAAGACGCGCAGGCGCGGCCACAATGCGGACACGGCAAACGCCAGGGCGAACGCGGCCACGGCGTGGCCCGACGGCAGGCTGGCATAAGCTCCCGTCCCCTCGAACGGCACGAAGTTGAACGGATTGGCCGTGCCCCCGACGAAGGGGCGTCCGCGGCCGATGAGATATTTCAGGATCTCGGCAACGAAGGCTGACACGGCAACCGACACAAACATGAATTGCAGCCGCGTGCCGAAGCCGAGCAGCAGCGCCCGGCGGCTTCCGTGCTGCCCGGCCGCGACGAGCGCCAGCACCACCAGCGCAGCCCCCAGCAGCGAGAGGATATACTCGTCCTTGCCGAAATCGGTCAGGATCCGGATCGGCCACAGGCTCGGCGTGCCGCGCGGCGGCATCAGCTGGATCTCGGTCTGATCGAACGCGACCATCAGCACGATGACCAGCGCTGCACCCGCCATGGCAAGCCACAGCGAATGCCGCGCCAGCTTCCGGGCGGCCTCGGCGCGGCGCGAATGCGAGGGCGACCGCACGAGCTGCGCCAGCGCGCGCCAGGACACGGCGAGCAATTGCGCGGGGTAGCCCGCATGCGGCGCAATATCGGTCGGGGCCCCCATCCTATTCGGCACCTTCCGAGCGGAAGATCGAGATCGAGATCGCGCGCCCTTGCGAGAAATTGTAACCGTCGATGCGCGCGCCGACCTTGTAGCGCAGCCCGATCGCCTCGGCGCGCTGCACGAAGCTGCGCTCCGAGCGCTGCTCGATCAGCGCGAAGCGGCAGCTGCCCTGCCGCAGGAAGTCCGCCGCGCCGGAGCCGTCGGTGAGCAAGGTCCGGGTGCCCGCCAGGAAGACGAGGCTCGGCTCGTGATAACCGGCCGCAGCCGCCTTCGGTCCGACGCAGGTGACGTTGCGAAGCGCGCGCGCGATCTCGATGCTGGGAAAGAGCGGCGTCAGCGACGGCAGGACGATGCCGTAAATCGTCACGGCGAGCATCAGGGCTGCGACCAGCGCGTTGAGCAACGAGCGCTCGGCGCGGTTGGTATCGAACAGCCACCAGGCGAACAGGCCGAAGATCAGCGCGGCCGCGATGAACGGCCAGGCCACGAAGGCGGGCTGCCGCGTCAGCATCACCGCGCCGACCACCGCAATGATCGAGGCGGCGGCGGGGATCGCGAACCACCAGGCCGAGCCGCGCATGAGCCAGGAGCGCGACAGCACGCGCCGCTCCACGGCGCCGGCGGTGAGGATCGCGATCGCAGGATACAGCGGCAACACGTAATGCGGCAGCTTGGTCAGCACCGCCTCGAACACGATCCAGGACGGGATCAGCCAGGCCAGCAGGAACTGCGCGCCGGGCTCGCGCCGGGCCCGCCACACCGCGGGCGCCGCCATCGCCGCCAGCGGGGCCCCCGGCCAGAACGTGATCCAGAACAGCGCCAGGTACAGTCCGGGCGGCGCGCCGTGGGATTCCTGGGCCCCGATCTTGCTCAGCATGTCGCCGCCGACGGAATCGGCAAAGAAGGTTTCGCCCGCGCGCCAGAAGATCGCGACGAACCAGGGCAGCACCAGCACCAGCATCCACATCAGGCCCCAGACAGGCCGCAGCTTCCACAGCCAGGAGGCGTCGCGGTCCTGGATCGCGAGCGCGACGATGGTCAGGCCTGCGAACATCAGGATCAGCGGGCCCTTGATCAGGATGCCCACCGCGAGCGCGGTCCAGAAGATCGCGGGCCAGCTCCACGGCGGATGCGTCTCGTCCTCGGCGCGCTGCCAGGACAAATAGGCCCGCGCCATCGCGCCCATCGCGGCGACGACGCAAAGCAGCAGCATCGCATCGGTCTTCGCCAGCCGCGCTTCAACACCGAGCAGCACGGAGGCGCACATCATCAGCGCCGCCAGCACCGCGGCGCGCCGCGTGACGAAGCCGAGCGCGGCCCAATAGGTCATGAGCACGGCGCCGATCGCGCCCATCAGCGACGGCAGCCGGTAGACCCAGATGCGCAATTCGGCCTTCGGCAGCTTGAGCATCGTGGCGGCTTCGACGGTCGCCGATTGCAACCAGTAGATGCCGACCGGCTTCTTGTAGCGGACGTCCTCCTGAAAGCGGATATCGACATAGTCGCCGCTCTCGACCATCTGCTTGGTGGCCTGGGCAAACCGTGCCTCATCGCGATCGATCGGCGGAATGGTGAAGAAGCCCGGCAGGAACAGCAGCAGCGCGAACAGCACCAGGAAGCCGACCGCGCGCGCGTGGCTGGCGGTGACGATGTCAAGCATGCGCACGAGCCCGCTGCCCGGATTTGCGGGCGATTTCGACTCGCGGGGGGCTCCAAAACGGGGGCTTGGGTAGGTCTCGGCCATTGGTTCCGCTTACGCTGAAACCGCCATGGCCACAACCGCTTAAGGCAGGGTCATTGAATTCGAATGACGACTGTGTCCGCGGCGCCCGTGGCGTCGATCACGGTGAGCCGTGCAAAGCCCGGGCCGGGTGGATCGATCAGCCGTTGCCGGCGGCCGTCGATCTCGCCGAGCGCGGTGCCGTTAACCATGACCGTCAAGGGCAGCACGCCGCCGGCGACCTTGACCGGCATGGCTGCGCTCTCCCGGCCACCTGATCGATCGACGTCGATGCGCGAGCCGTTCAGGGGAAACTGGATGTGCAGCGCCTGCTCGCCCCCGCTTCGCACCAGTTCGCCGACCGGGCGGAACCGCATCAAGGGCAGCGGCAATTTCGCGTTGCTTGCGACCAGGGTTCCCTTGGGCGGCTTTGGCAAGGGGGCCAGCGTCTTGCCGCTGCGGGCGAAGGCGTCGAACAGGATGGGCGCAGCCGCGACGCGTCCGATCAGGCCGGGAACCGGCGCCCCATCCGGACGGCCGACCCAGACGCCGATGGTCATGCGGCCATCGAAGCCGACCGACCAGGCATCGCGATAGCCGTAGGAGGTGCCGGTCTTGAAGGCGATGCGGTTGTGGGCGGCGTTCTCCGGCGGGGGCGTGCCGAGCAGGACGTTGCCGACCTGCCAGGCTGCGACCTGATCCAGCAGCCGGAGCGGCTCGCGATCGTCCTTGGCCGTCACGATCTCGCGGAGCGGCTTGGTGGTTCCGAGCCGGGCGAAGCCGGCATAGAGCTGGGCAAGGTCCTGGAGCGTCACGCCGACGCCGCCGAGGCCCATGGCAAGGCCGGGCGCTTCGTCCTTGGGCAGGATGAGGTTGCCGCCGGCCTGCCGCAGCCGCGAGGCGAGCCGGCTCGAGCCGACGCGGTCGAGCAGCACGATGGCCGGCACGTTCAACGACAATTGCAGCGCCTTCCTCACCGGCACCGTGCCCTGGAAGGTCATGTCGAAATTTTCCGGCGCATAGGAGCCGAAGCGGACCGGCCGGTCGTCGATCAGGCTGTCGGGATGGACGAAGCCGTCCTCGAAGGCGAGTCCGTAGATGAAAGGCTTCAGTGTCGAGCCGGGCGAGCGGACGGCGCGGGTCATGTCGACCTGCCCTGCCCGGCTCTCGTCGAAATAATCGGCCGAGCCGACGCGCGCGAGCACGTCGCCGCTCTCATTGTCGATCACGATGATGCCAACCGAGATGTTCGGACCCAGCGCGATGGCGCGGTCGCGCGCCAGCGGCTCCAGCATCTTCTGCAGGTTCGCATCGAGCGTCAGCTTGATGATCGGCGTGTCCTTGACCGTCGACATCGCAGAGTCGGAGGCATGCGGCGCCAGGATCGGCATCGGCTTGCGCAGGTTCGGCACCGCCACAGCCTTGGCCTGCGCCGCGTCGCCGGCACTAACCACGTGCTCCTCGACCATGCGGTCGAGCACGCGGTCGCGCGCCTTTCGCGCCGCCTCCGGAAAGCGGTCGAGCCGACGCGTCTCCGGCGATTGCGGCAGCGCGACCAGCAGCGCGGCCTCCGCCAGCGACAGCCGCTTCGGCTCCTTGCCGAGATAGGCGATCGACGCCGCGCGGATGCCTTCGAGATTGCCGCCATAGGGCGCGAGCGCCAGATAGAGATCGAGGATCTGCTCCTTGCTCATGCTGCGCTCGATCTCGATCGCACGCACGATCTGCCGCAGTTTGGCGTAGAGCGAACGCTGCCGCCGCGGCTCGATCAGGCGGGCGAGCTGCATCGTGATGGTCGAGCCGCCCGAGACGATGTGACCGCGCGTTCCCAGCTGCAACGCGGCGCGCCCCAGCGCCAGCGGATCGATGCCGTCATGGGCGTAGAAGCGCTGGTCCTCATAGGCGAACAGAAGTTTCAGATAGGTCGGATCGACGTTGGTCCTGGCATCGACCGGCAACCGCCAGCGCCCATCCGCCATGGCATAGGCGCGCAGCAGCTTGCCGTTGCGATCGACAATGGTGGTGGAGACCTGGCGGGCTTCGTCGAGCGGGAGCGGGCCGAGGGAATAGACCCAGGCGACGAAGCCGATGACGGCGAGGATGAGGGTGAGTGCAGCGGCCGAGAGAAGGCGCATGATGGTGCGTCGTTCTCCTCTGCCGTCATTCCGGGGCGGCTCGAAGAGCCGAACCCGGAATCTCGAGATTCCGGGTCTGGTCCTTCGGACTATCCCGGAATGACGAGATACTTCGTTGGCCTCGCTCATCTCACTCACTTCGCCGCCCGCACCTCGACACTGCCAGTGCCGGTCCGCCCATAGCGCGAGGGGTTGTACATGTCCTCGACATAGGCCTGCGGCAGCACGTATTTGCCGGGCGAGACCGCGCGCACGACATAGGCGACGGTGAACACCGACTTGGAATCCGAGGCCCGGTCGACGGCCGCGGTGAAGCGGTCGTCGCGGAACTCGGTGTCTTCAGGCTCCTCGCCGTCCTCGATCCAGTCCAGCGTGCCGCTGTCGCCCGACGAGACCAGCTTCGGATTGTCGATCTCGAGACCGGCCGGCAGATAGTCGGACACCATGATGTGGCCGTACTCGGGCTTGGCCTCGGTGATCTTCAGCACCACCGCAAAACGCTGGTTCTGCTTGACCTTGCTGATGTCGGCTGGCTTGCCGTCGAGCGTGAAGTAGCTGCGCTCGATCTTGAAGCCGTTGGACGCCGCCGGCTCCGGCGTCACCGGTGAGCCCGAGACCGAGACGACCGCCTGCACCGGCGCATCGCCGGTGTTGGTGATCTTCAGCGGCTTGCCGCTCAGCGTGTCCGCCTTGTAGCTGCGATACAGGGCGGTCTTGACCGGCTGGCCATCGACCTCGATCGAGAGGTTCTCCTTGGCGAGCGCCCGCGCCGCCAGCACCAGCCACGCATTCTCCTGCGTCGAGGTGTAGGGCGTCAGCCCGCGGGCGGTCTCGACCCGCGACACCGCTTGCGTCAGCGTCGCCCTCGGCGCGTTGCCTTCACTGGCGAGCGACACCAACGCTGCGGCATCGCGCAGCTGCGAACCGTAGTCGGTGCGGCCGAATTCCAGCGCGGGCTTGGGCGCGAGGCTGTCGAGCGCCGCGCCATAGACCCGCTCGGCTCGGTTGCGATCGCCGACGAGAGCGAGCGCCGCCGCGAGCTGCGACTTCGCGATCGGGGTCGCGAGGTTGCCGAGCTTGGTGTCGGCGAGATAGCGGAGATCGCCGATCGGAGCTGCGCCGTTACGCGCCAGCACGTAGAGGCCGTAGGCGAGATCGCGGCCACCGTCCTTCTCCGGCTCGTTGGCATTGACGACGGAGTTGCGGATGCGGTCCAGCGCGTTCTTGAACAGCACGTCCGGCACCACAAAGCCCTTCTCGCGGGCGCGGGTGAGGAAGTCCGTGACATAGGCATCGAGCCAGGCATCGTCGCCGCCCGCCGACCACAGGCCGAACGAGCCGTTCGAGCCCTGGCGCGCCAACAGCCGCTCGATGGCGTCGCGGATGCGCTGGTCGACCTCGTTATCCATGGCGAGATGCGCGCCGGCCGCGAGCTCGTTGACATAGAGCAGCGGCATGGCCCGGCTCGTGATCTGCTCCGAGCAGCCATAGGGATAGCGGTCGAGCGCCTTCAGGATCGTCGCCGCATCGAGCGCGGTCGACAGGCTGGCCGAGACCGAGACACTGCCGGTGCCCGGCACGAGGTCGGAGAACATGTCCGAGGTCAGAGTCAGGCTCTCGCCCTTCGCGAGCGTCCGGATCGAACGCCGCGCCAGAATCTGCGTCGCCGCCTTGACGTCGAACGCATAGTGACGCGCCAGCGCGAGGCCGTTCGGCCCCTTGATGTCGACATCGAGCGTCGCCTGCCCCGCTGCGGTCGCATCGAGCGCAAGCGAGAACGAATTGCGCTGCTTGGCGGCGAGCTTCACCGTGGTTGCGGGATTGCCGGTCATCTTCACCGGACCGCCCGCCTTCACATTGATGACGTAGTCGCCGGCCTGGCCCTCGACATTGTCGATCTCCAGATTGACTGTGCCGTGGTCGCCGTTGAGCAGGAAGCGCGGCAGTGTCGTGGTCAGCACGACGGGATCGCGGATCACGACGTCGGTGTTGGCGCGGCCGAGCTTGGTCGCGGTCCACGCCACCGCCATCACGCGCGCGGTGCCGGCGAACTCCGGAATGTCGAAGCTCACGTCCGCGGTGCCGTCGGCGGCGACCGTGACGATGCCGGAATAGAGCGCGAGCGGCTTCTGCGTGGGCGGCGAGCCCTGGAGCTCACCCGCACCGGCATCGCCGCCGGACTTGATCTGGCCGCGCGTGCCGGACATGCCGTCGATCAGCTGCCCATAGAGATCGCGGATCTCGGCGCTGAGGCGGCGCTGGCCGAGATAGTAATCGTCCGGCGCGGGCGGCTTGTAATTGGTGAGGTTGAGGATGCCGACATCGACGGCGGCGATGACGATTTTGGCGTCCTCGCCCGGATTGAGGCCGTCGAGCTTGACCGGGATCTTCAGCGTGGAGTTCGGCCGGATCAGCGAGGGCGGCGACAGCTTCACCTGCAAGGTGCGGGTCTGCTTGTCGATGCCGAACCATTTCAGCCCGATCGCCCGGCCCGGCATGCGCTGGGCAGCCGCATCGAGCGGACGACGCAGCGTCGCGACCACATAAGCACCGGTGCCCCAGTCCTTGCCGATCGGGAGCTTCACCTGCGCGGTGCCTTCCTTGACGTCGATGGTCTGCGTCGTCAGCAGGCGGTCGCCGAGCACGTTGACGGTGAGCTTGCCGGCGCTGCGGACGTTGACCGAGACCGTCATGGTGTCGCCGGAGGCATATTGCGGCTTGTCGACCGAGGTCTCCAGGAGGTCCGGCGTGTCGGCGCTGCCGTCGGAATACCAGCCGACGTCGAACTGCACCGAGGTCACCGGACCGTCGGCATCGTTCGACTTGACGTCGAGCCGGTAGCGGCCGGGCTGCGGCGTGAGCGAGATCCGCGCCGGCTTGTCGGCCGCGATCGTGACGTCACCGTCGGCGACGCGGGAGGTCGACTTGACCGGCTCGTACTCCCAATAATTGTTCTGGCGGTACCACTGGTAGCGCGATTCCATCTTCAGGAGCTCGTAGCGCAGGCCCTCGCGGCGCAGCTTCTCGCCTTCCGGCGAGGCGAACACGAGGTCAAACTCGGCCTTGTCGCCCTCAGCGACGTTCTTGTCGCCGAACAGCGGCTTGATGCCGATCTGCGCCGTCGCGGGCGCGACCGGGAGCACGATCTTGCGCTCGACGGCGCGGCCGCCGGTCTCGACCATGCGGACGAAGATCTGCGCCTCCTGCGGACGCGTCGAGGCCGGTTGCTTGTCCAGCGTCACCGGGAAGGTGGCAACACCATTGGCGTCGGCTTCGGGCAGGCTCTCCAGCGGCGTGCGCTCGTTCGAGGTGGTTTCCTCGTCGTCGACGCCGAACTTGTAGCCGGCAAAGCCGGGCCGCTCGGCCGCGGGCGCGATCAGCATGTCGCCTTCGAGCTGAAGGCCTGAGGCCGGTGCGCCATAGAGGAAATGACCATCGGCCTTAAGCTCCACTGGAGCGTTAGCTTTGATCAGCTTGTCCTTGGCGGACAAGTCGAATTCGATCCGATCGGGCACGTAATCCTCGACCATGAAGGTGGTTTCGCCGACCGAAGCCCCCTTCGGATCGGTGAAGGCGCGCACCCGCCACGTTCCGGTGGGAACAGCCGAGTTGAGCGGCACGGAGAGCGTGCGGCCGCCGGCGCCCAGATCCGCCAGCACGGCGCGACGATATTCGACGCCGTCGGGGCGCTCGACCACCAGCGTCATCGGACCGCCGGTCACGGCATTGCCCTGCCCGTCGCGGAGCAGCGCGGTGAGGAAGACGGTCTCGCTGGAGCGGTACACGCCACGCTCGGCATAGACGAAGGCATCGGCGCCGGCGGGCGCCGCGCGGCCCGAGACGCCGCGGTCGGACAGGTCGAAGGCCGACGTCTTCAGGCTCAGGAAGGCATAGTCGGCCTTCTCGCCGGTGACCGTGAGCATCGCCGGCGACAATCCGCCCTCGCCGCGCGCAAGGCCGGCCTCGAACAGCACGTGACCGGTCTCGTCGGTCTTGCGCGTCGCCAGGATCTCGTTGTTGCGGGCGACCAGGCGCACCTCGGCCTTGCCGACCGGATCGGTCGACGCCAGCGAATTGACGAAGACATGGATGCCGTCATTGCCGGAGTAAGCGGAGATGCCGAGGTCGGAGACGATGAACCATTGCGTGGCGAGTTGGTAGTCGTCATCCGAGCCTGGGCCCTTGGCCGCTGCCGTCATGACGTAGACACCGGGCTGCAGTTCGCCGAGCGCCTGATCGACCGGGAATGCCGTGGTGACGTCCTGGTTCAGCGTCATCGCGGTCGCAAGCTCACCCGACCAGACCTTGACGCCGCGCTCGTCGCCGAGATCGCTGAGCTGATACTTGGACAGCGTCTTCTGGAAATCGCTGTCGACCACCGTGTTGATCAGGTTGCGGTCACCGATCCTGTAAACGTTGATGTTGACCGCGGGCGTGTTGACGCTGACGACGGGAATGCCGCGCTGGCCGGTCCGCGGCAGCACATAAGCGCGGCTGGTGAAGCGCACGAACGGCTTGCGGTCGCGCACATAGACGTTGAACTCGGCCGATTTCGGCAGGCCTTCCTTCACCGTCGAGGGCAGGCCGGCGCGCAGATTGATGTTATAGCGCTCGCCGTGCTTCAGCCCGTCGACGCAGAGCTGCTTGCCTTCCGCCGACAGCGCCGGCTTGTCCTGGCCCGCCAGCGCCAGGAACGGCGCGAAGTCGGTGCGCTTGGCAAGCTCTTCCGAGAACTGGAAGCAGGCCCGCGGGCTCGCCGAATCCGAGTCCACGGTATAGTCGAGCAGCCGGAAGCCGTGCTCGTCGCGCATCCTCTCATACTGGCCGCGAACGTCGGCGACCTCGCGCATGTCGAGCGACAGCCGCAGCGCATCCAGCGCCGGCCGCCACAGCTTGCGTTCGGCCAGCGCCTTGCCGAGCACGGCGAGCGCGTCGGCCTCCTCGCCCGGATTGCCGGCGCGCTGATAGGCGATATAGGCCGCGGTCGAGGCGCGCTCCAGCAGGAAGGTCTGCTCGCTCGAGCTCTTCGGCGAGATCTGGAAAATGACCTTGGCGAGCCGCAGCCAGTTGCCGGCATCCTCGGGCGTGGTTGCGGCGATCTGGCCGAGCACCGAAAGTCCGGTGCGATTATCATTGCGCCGGAAGGCGGCGTCGGCGTCCGTCTTCAGCGTCGCATTGGTCTTGGCGACCGGTCCCGCCTCGCTCTTGATCTGGGCCTCGAGCTTGATTGCGGAATCGGCGAGGTCGTCGCGCTTGAACGCCTTGTCGGCGGCCTGTGCAGCGACAAGGCCGAGCGCCAGCGCGGCGCAGATTGTGACGGCGCGTACAAGACCGATCATGGAGGACTCCCGGAAAGCGCGGACGAACGCCGCGGCGGCAAATGAAATGCGCGGAAAGGTGACCGACTCAAGGCGATGGAACCGTAAGGTGCAAATCGTCGCATTCGCCATGATAAGGCAAGCCCAGGGAGACCAGCCGAGATACTGCCGCGCACGCCGTCCTGATGGCGCAGCATGACCTGACCAGTCGACCGGCGGCCGTGTCCCGGAAGCTGTTCAGCGTTCCCGGCGATGTGATCCATCGTCCAGTCCGCTGCCGCTCAACCCGGCACCCTGACACCCCACCGTTCCGCTTTGTCGCCGCAGTGAGGAAAACGGTTCGGTTCAGGCTTGGCGAAACACCCAATTTTTCATATTGGCATGCTACATGAACGGCCAGCCGCCCAATCCGGGCGGCCCCAACCGGCCGGCTCAAGACGGTCCCGTAGCTCAACTGGATAGAGTAGCGGATTTCTACTCCGCGGGTTGCAGGTTCGAGTCCTGCCGGGATCGCCAGTCACGACAAGCAAAATACTCAAGCAGAACCAGACCTTGCCCACTTCCGCGGCCGCGCCCGCGCGCGTTCTCATTGGAGAACAAGTGCGGACAAAAGGGGCCAATTGGGGCCATGTGGGGCACCAAATCCCCGGAGAAATCCCCGGAGCGATTCCGCACAGCGAAAGCCGTTAGAAGGAACATTCATTTCCGCCGCGCAGTTGATGTCCGTCGTTTCGGAGTCAGCGTATGCGTTTCTCGCCCTCGATCGTGCCGGCCGATCGGCTCGACCGCGACATCTACCTGGTGCTTGAGGATTTCGGCGCGCGAGCCGGCTGCGCCTGGCGCGAGACCGACGAGGCCGACACGGATCTCGAGACCGTGCTGCAGGACATCATCTCCGGCCAATACGCCTATCCCCTTCGGATCGTCTGCTTCAATCCGGTCGAGGGCTGGTCGCGCGATGCCACGGCCGACGTCGCAGACGCGCTGGCCGAGCGCGCCGCCAACACCGACGCCGAGATCGCGCCAGCGCTGCAGGACTTCATCAACGCCAACGCGACGCTTGACCTGCAGCTCGCGCTGCCCCTTCGCGCTGGATAGAACAATCAATTGGGGGGCAAGTTAGACCTTGCACACGTACCGTCTGCGGCGTCTGATCGGCATCGAACGCGTAGCGTTGAGGCCCTTCATGGCCAACGAACTCGTCATCAGGCGGTCCAGCCTTCCAGTGGCGCAGAGGACGTGCAGAGCTGCCCAGTACGTTCGTATGTCCACCGAGCGACAGCAGTACTCAATTCAGAACCAGGCAGCAGCGATCGCTGCATACGCGCATTCAAAGAAGCTGACGATCGTTCGAACTTATAGAGACGAAGGCGAAAGTGGTCTTTTGATCAAAAATCGAGCCGGTCTCATTCAGCTCCTGGAGGACGTACAAGCGGGAGAAACCGATTTCGGCCATATCTTGGTCTATGACGTGAGCCGCTGGGGCCGCTTTCAAGATGCGGACGAGAGTGCGCATTACGAGTTCATCTGCAAGCGAGCCGGCATCAGAGTGAACTATTGCGCGGAGCAGTTCGACAACGACGGAAGCATGCTCGCCAGCATCGTCAAGAACATCAAAAGAGTCATGGCGGCGGAGTACAGCCGAGAGCTTTCGGCCAAGGTCTATGCTGGACAATGCCGATTTGCTCGACTGGGTTACAAACCTTGCGGCAAAGCTGGTTATGGTCTGGTGCGAGAGCTCGTCGACGAGAAGGATCATTCAAAAGGCATTCTTAAGAATGGGGACCGCAAGTATCTCACCACCGATCACATTCGGGTTCGCCCCGGCGATCCACGCGAAGTCGCAATCGTGAGATGGATATTCACTCGCTTCTTGGAAGTGAAATGCGAAACGGTAGTGGCATGGGAGCTTAATAAGAATGGGGTGCCGACCAGAACAGGAAGACCTTGGACACGTGTTATGGTCGGAGCCATTCTCAGAGATGAGACTTACATAGGCAATCTGATCTTTAATCGGCGGTCGTGGAAGTTGCGTCAAGTTCGCAAGTACAATCCTCCTGACGAGTGGATCCGAGCTGAGAGTTGCCTTGATCCGATCGTCGATCGCAACCTCTTCTTGCAAGCGAACAAATTTATTAGCGAACGGCGTGTTGATCTGTCCGAAGAGGAAATGATCTTTCGCTTGCGTCGAGCTCTGCTCGAAAATGGCCGCCTCAGTGTAAGCATCATCGACCGCACGCCGGGCCTGCCCTGTGCTGCAACATGTCAGACCCACTTTGGCAGCATGCGAAATCTTTACCGGCTGCTTGGTTTCACCCCGAAGCGAAACTATGAATTTCTGGAATCACGCCCGCTTTGGGCCGAGCAAAAGACGAGGCTCGCGTCTCGTATTAGAAGCGCCGCTAAGCGCGCTGGCTACCGCGCGAGCACGGGCGGATGGACCGACACATTGCGCGTAAACGGTACCTGCGTTTCAGTTCGGGCGGCACGCTGGACTCCTCCGCAGGAAAAAACGCATGCTCCGCATTGGACCATTCAATGCGACGCTCATGTTCCCGCGGGGTGGATCGCCGCCATACGACTTACCGAACACAACAAAGGCATTCTCGATTACGTGTTATTGCCTACCGATGGTAGGGTGAAGAGAACCATAAGGTTCACGGATTCGGCCCGCAAGCGCCACGATATCGCTTGTTTTGAAACAGCCGATGCCCTTGTCAGAGCGATCATAAGGCGGCTAGCCAAGAAAGTGCCTTCCCGAGCCAAGCCGACGCCGACGAGCAGAGAAGCGAGAAAACGGCAGCCATAATCCATGAGCGGCCGCGTGCGGCACTGATCGACCGCAGATATAAGAACGCGCCCAGCAGCGGCCCGTAGTTTCTCCTGAAGTCTCCGTTGAGTTTCGCAATCTTCGACAGTTCGGAAGACACAACTTCATCGGACATCGTGCTGGTCCTTGATGTTAGAGCCAGCGCCCTATGAACCACTGTTTTGCCCGACGGAGCAATCAATTTCGGACTTTCAAAATACGGGCAGCACCCGCAAATGTAATCAGACGGGACCCGGAGAGGGTTTGTCCGGGTCCCTAACATCCCGGAACAGACGCCTTCCCTCTAAGGCCGCTCGGAAATTTCCTCTATTCTATGTCGGCGACCATGGAAGTTTCATTTTCGGAACCGGCGAAAGGAGTCGCTTTTCCGCCTTTTCCCGATTAAATTTTTATTCACCGGGGCTGGCTGCATATTTCATAGACGCGGGCCGCAGCGAATGAACCTCTCGCTGCGGCCTTCGTGTGTGTGTGTGTCTAGCCCGCCAGTGTGAACCGGCCGCAATAATGTACAGCTGGTCCAAGTATTCCTTGCGACCCGCCGCGAACTGCTGAAGGTTCATGGCGATGCCAAGAACTCGCTAATGACCATCGACGACAAGGACGCCGAGGAAGTCGAGCGGGAGCGAGAACGGGTCCGTAGGTTCGTGAGCTCGTGAGCCACTGGATCGCGTCGAAACCCATCCGGGAAATCCGCACGCGGACGGCCTTCGATGTCGGCTCTTGGCCCCCTCAGCCGAAGTCTCCGGCTTTCAGCCGGCAGACCGCTTTTGACCCTTAGCAGACCAGAGATCGATCTTGTGGTAAGACTTTCCCAGCCCAATTTGGCCGAACGGGTCAGCCCCAACTCTGCGATGCACAACATTCGTCGCCTTTCAGGTCTGCTATTTCTCGCAGCATCACCAATTGCTCACGGTACGCAGCGAAGCGAGAACTGAGCATGACGGAGTTTTTGGCGATCATTGCAGAATACGCCCGTCAGCCTCAGGTGCAGGTCTGGTTTCTTGTCGGCAGCATCGTGGGCTCGATCTTCGGTCTCTACTTTCGGAAAAGCGCTGGGCCGCCGATAATGAGCGCTCTGGTTTTCTTAGCTCTCTTATTGCCCGCGCGGTTCTTGACGCCCCCGACGTGGTTCACCATCACCTACGCTATCCTTTTTATCCTGACGGGTTTCGTTGGCTTCTGCGCCGGTTGGATACCCGGACTAGTGCTTGGTCACGTTTGGGGCCTCTTACTGGACCGCACGAAGAGACAGGCAGCATCCCAGCCACCACACGATGACTAGCCCTTTCAGCATGTCAGCCAGAGCCTGCGACTTCCGCTGCTGGCCCGAAGCTGACAGCGATCACGGGGCAAGCGGCGCTAGCTTGAGTATGGACACCTGGTTCAAGGTTGTGACATATTTGTTGCGCAACCGCCGAAATGAGGCCGCTCGATGGATCGCTTACCGTACGTTCTGATGGTCGCCACAGGAGCGATGCTTGGCGTTGTTCTGGTCACGTTTTTGATGGGGAGATCAGCTGGCGATATTCTCTATTCGGGAATTTCCACAGCCGTTATCTGGGCAGTTGTTCACGCTGGCTTCTTGCGCTGGAGAGGCCTGCCGCTCGACATATCCTTGCGCGAGTATAATCGCCACTGCGATCCGGGGACAGGTTGACAAACTGCGGGGAATGAAACGCACTCGTGACTATGGGGGGCCGCCTAACAAACAATTGAAATCGGCAGCTTGCCCAATCGACTAAGATGGCACTGCATGACCGAGTCTCGCGAACCGAGAAGCGTGCGTCCTGATCCTCCACCCGAAGGGGTGGTACGATCCGACGTGAGCGGCGCCATCAGTCCGACACATGATCAATCGCCCATCGGGTGGCAACCACCTCTAACGACAAAGTGGGAGCGAGCCATCCTATGGGCCGCTATAGCTGCTAGCGTGCCCATTGGAGTCTATTTTAAAGGTTCGGCTTATCTCGGCGGGATGCTACTGGACGGTCTTTGGTTGGGGCCGTTCCTTTATCTGTGGGCAGAGAAGTATCGTTCTTCACGCAAGCAGTAAGCCGCCATCGCCTCTTTACTCCGATGTCGCTTGTTGGCCCATCTGCGAAGTTGCGCTGCGTCTCACAGAGGTCTGCTTATCGCGGCAGAGCGGACCAGATTTGCTCAACCTGAGTTCTTCGCATTTTGACCCGAAGCGGACGTCACATCGTGGCTAAATCAACGTCGCTCGGCCACAGGCGCGGCCAACCGATCGATACACTTTGAATTTGGTTCTTAAGTGCGCCTAAGCTAATACTCGCGTACCGGTTGAGTATGTCATCTTTGAGCTTCTCCATGTTTATCAGGTTTGTTGTACACGAAATCGATAGCAGTTCGCGGCGACGGCAAGGTCTATTTCGGGCCGTGCAGGCTCTTGAGGACTCTGGCGGGCTGACCGTCGAGGATGCCAAACACCTCAGTTCCATTTGCGGCTGGTTTGACGAGCATCTGCGCGAACCAGAACGCTTGGCAATTTCCTCTCACCACCATGGAAAGGCCCAGGCAATAAGTTGGTTCAAAGACACCGCCACAAACCACGTCGCAAAAATGCGACAATTAGCAGAGGTGCTGGTGCGCTACGGAGTGCCAGTCGAGATGATAAAGACTAAGCGATTAGGGTACATTCTGTACGAAGATGAATTTCAAGTGGCGGCGTTTCCATTTAACGACACGCCGACGTAGTCGGAGGCAGCGAACCACGATAAGGGCGTAGTGGAAGCGCAGAGGCAGTATTCATGAGCGAAAATCTCGACATGGCCGAGCGGTGTGCTCAGATTTCAGAGACAGTAAATGATGAAACCGTCCGGTCGATATTTGCCCGGATGTCTCAGCTGTATCATCAGTTGCACGAGCAAGAGGAAAGGCTTGCAGATTGGAAGAGGCAGCAGGCTCCTTCTTCAACAATTGATTTTATATTCAAGAAGCCTAGGGGTTAGCGCAACTGGGGCTCGAAGTGAGAACTCCGCATGACGGAATTGTCTACGATCATTTCAGATTACGCCCGTCAGCCTCAGGTGCAGATCTGGTTTGTTGTCGGTATCATCGTCGGATCGATCTTCGGTCTCTACTTTCGGAAAAACGCTGGGCCACCGATAATCAGCGCGCTGGTCTGTTTAGCTCTCTTGTTGCCCGCGCGGTTCTTGACGCCCCCGACGTGGTTCACCATCACCTACGCTATCGTTTTTATCCTGACGGGTTTCGTTGGCTTCTGCGCCGGTTGGTTGCCCGGACTACTGCTTGGTCACGTTTGGGGCCTCGTATCGGACCGCACGAAGAGACAGGCTGCATCCCAGCCGCCCAACGATGACTAGCCCTTGTCCGAAGCCAGAGAGACCGCGACTTCCGCATTTGTTGCGCCGCGTCTGACGGAGGTCTGCTCATCGGGACAGAGCGGACCAGATTTGCTCGACCTGAGTTCTTCGCATTTTGACCCAATTGCGACATGTGCGCCGCAGGATTGTTGCGATGCAGAGCGCGTGGATATAAGAAAGGACTACGGCGGCAAGATCGTCCGCAAGGCCAACCGCTACGCCCCTCCCCAGCAACTGGTACCTCATCGCATGACCAAAGCGCGCGCCGTCCCCATGCCTAGCAACAGCGTGCTTGCGCCGCTTTACGCGGGCGCAGACCTTTTGGACGCCTTTGCAGTTCAACTGCCGGCGGGGGTCAGCGATGATGTAGAGGAGCTGGCACGCGCCGCGCTCGAACGACAGGCGTGGTGGATTCGTGCGCTCACGCGTGTCCGAGATGTGGTGATGGCGACAGTCGCCGTCAAATCGTCGCGCGCCGTCGGTCTTGCCGCAGCGGCGCGTGGGCCGGTTATCGGTTTCTTCCCGGTGCTCTCAAAGAGCGCGACGGAGTTGGTAGTGGGCGCGGATGACTGGCATCTCGACTTCCGCGTCGCCATCCAACTTCGCGCCAATGCAGCAAATGGGCGCGAGCTGGTCGCGGGTACCGTGGTGCATTGCCATAACCGACTGGGGCGTATCTATCTTACGACGATAGCACCGTTTCATCGCGTGATAGTGCAGGCCAGTTTAGAACAGGCGGCAAGAGCGATGAAGATTTAAGCATGCTTTTGGTGGTCGCGACTGGCTGTAGTCGGCCATTTGCGGTCGACGAACGAGTCTGCTTCTGGCCCTTAGCTGAACAAGGCTGAGCCGATCGAATTGTCGGCTGTCGGCGGCAAAGCGGACGCGAGGGTCTTCATTGCCGCACCACCGGCGCCGCCTGGCCGCGCTCGAGCACGCGCACTCGCGTCTCATGATCGGCGAGCAACTGCTGCTGCGCCGTCGTGAGTTGCCGCAGCGATTTGATCTCGCCGGCCTGCTCTAGCGACTGCTCGCGCATCGAGTCGATCTTTTCGCCGATGCGGTCGATGGTCGACAGCGCCCGGCTGCCCATCATCAGCGCGATCGGCAGGATCAAGCTGGTGGCGACGATCATCGCCCCGCGCGCCCACAGCGTAAGCGCAACACTGTTTGCGAGCTTCTCGCCCGCCGTCTTCTCGTGATCGGCCATGCCGTCGCGCGCCCCCATATTCGATGCGATGTGATGCGTAGAACCGAAGCGGCCTAAGCCGCCGCGCGCGAGCGGCAGACGCGGATCTGATCGCGCAGCTGCTTGTAATCACCGACCATCAGGCGAAGGGCGGAGTCCTTCGGTAGCGCCTGCAGCTCTGCAAGGGCCCTGTCCTGCGTCGCCGCGTCGTATTCGTTGATGCGGGGGCAGATGGTCTTGACCACGACCTCAGAACTGATGGGATCGCAGGCTGTCAGCAACAGCATCATCGGAAGGGCGGCGAACATCGTCCATCGCATCGATCGTCTCCACGGTTTCAGCATTGACCTTCGCCGCGACCTCGGCCGCGCCGGCTTGCTTGAGGGCCTGGTCGGCCTGGTAGTCGTTCCAGAGATCGAGCAGGAACTTGGCGAGAGCGCCGAGCAGAAGCCCGGCGCCCTCCTTGGCCAACCATGCGGTGAGCGCGCTGGTGGTGATCATGGCGGCTACGCTGCAGCCGCGGGCGCGCCGCTCGGCGTCGCCGGATTGTGAACGTCGAGCGCAATCGCCTGCGCTTGCGCCACAGCAGGCTGCTGCGGCAACAGGTCGAGAATGCGCTTCTGGATTGTCTCCGGCGTGAGGCCGAAAAACTTCAGCGCATCGGGAATGGCGTGCAGCGCCGTGTTGGCTGCAACCGCGAGCGCGTCGCTGCCGACCTCCACCTTAAGGCCTTGCACCTTGACCGCGCCCTTTGCGACCAGGCTCGAGGCCTGGCGGTTGAGGAACGCAGTCAGCGCCTCGCGGTGCTTGGCCTCGATGTCGATGTTGAACTTGGCCTTGATGGTCCAGGACACCCAGCCCACCAGGGCCGTGATGCCGGCCGCGACGGCGCCGTTGATGGCGTCGACCAGGCCGCCAGTGAAGGCCTGGCCGACGTCGATGGTGGCCGCCTGCACCGGCGCGGCCGCGAATGCGGATAACGACAGAACGGACGCGGCAAGGACCGCGCTGAAACAACGCCTCATGGTTCACCTCTTCTGGTTTGTGATGCGCGTAGAGTCCCGCTACGCCCGGAAATTGTTTAGGCCTCGCTCTTCACCGGCTTGCCGGCGGTGTTGACGATCGGCAGCGCGACCATGGCGACGGACGCCGGAAGCGGCGCGCCCTTTGGCCAGTAGAAGCCGAGAAACACGTCGGGACGGTATGGCGAGACATTCACCTGGTCGTTCTGGTTGCCGCCGCAGCAAGCGAGTGCGCCCTCCCTGGTGCGGCCCGCGATGAAGGTGACGTGGCCGCCGCCGTTGCGCGTCTTCACCGCAATAGCACCGACGGCAGGACCGGCCAGGCGCACCACAGGCTCGGCCTTGGTGTCGGCATAGGACAGCGCCCACAGCGGGCGGCTCGAGGGTTTTTCGCCGGCCCGGGACAGGCAGAATGACACCCAGCCTGCGCACCACGGCGTCGCATCATGCTGGTAATCCCGAGCGACGGACTGAATGTCGGCGACGAGCTCTGGATTATCGGCGTTTCCTGCACCCTCCTTCAACCCGAGATGCGCAAGCGAGACAGCAAGCCATAGCGGGGTCGCGGGCGGCGCCGACACAACCGGCCGATCGAGCAGCTCCGCGGTCGCGGCATCGACGACACCAGTGACCGGGAGCCCGGCGCGTCGCTGATATTCCTCGACAGCCGCGTCGGTCTGCTGGCCGAAATAGCCCTTGCCAGTGAGGGGATACCCGCGCGCTTTCAGCGCGAGCTGGATCTGCTTCACCGCGTCGCCGCTCGCGCCCATGCGCAAGGGTGCCGCGGCCACAAGAGCTGCGATCGTCATGGTCCTTTTCCTTCGTTTTATGCAGGCCGCTCCGGGCCTAGTGCACCGCTACCGACAACCCGAAGATCGGAATTACCTTGGTGTTGAACGTCTTGACGCGTGCCGCAAAGGACGTCCCTGGCGTGCAGGACGTGTCGGCGGTTTCGGCGATGGTGCGGCCGCCCTGACCGTTGATTGATACGGTAGACAGCGTCGCCGACGACCAGTTTGTGCCGCCGTTGCAAGTCACCTCGGCAGTCAGGTCGGTGTTGAGCGTCGGAGCGGCGGCAGGGTCATAGTCGAGCAGCACGCGCCCGAACGACACGCTCGAGTCCGCGGTCTGCGACGTCGTGACGAGGGTCATGTTGCTGGTCGTAGCAATGTAGAACGTAAGCTCGCCGGCCCAGGCATTTCCGCTCGCCGTGCCGCTGGAATAAATCACGCGCCAGTAGCGGTGCGCCCCAGCGCTGACGGCAAGATCCTTGACCACCGATTGAGATGTGCCCGCCGGCAGGGTGAAGGTGTCGGCGGTCGTGAAGCCGGTCGTGAGACTGGTGTCGCTCCATTGGATGGCGAAAACGACAGAATTGCCAAAACCGTTGGTCGACGCCGTGATCATGCGAACGCGGCGAATGTCCTTGGCAGATCCAAGATCATAGGCGGCACGGAGGGACGAGGTGATCCCGCCCGGATCGGCGGCCGGCGTCGAATCATTGCCGTCATAGAGCTGGGCTTGCGCAGCGCCGCTGCCCGCGAACGTGAACGTGGTGTCGACGGCGGTCGGCGATTGGGCAACGAACGGCTGCGCCGGCGCCACGTAGCCCGAGGAGGTATTCACCGAATAGTTCGAGGAGCTGCCTGTATTGACCCCGTCCGAGGCCTTATACCCGTCGGCAAAGGAATAGAGCCCCCGCCGATAGCTCGCCAGCGCCTTGGATTGCTGAATGCGGTCGATCAGGCCGTCGCGGCGGTAGGTGTCGGCTATCGCGACGGTGCCGGACGTTGTGATCGGCCCGCCGGTGGTCGTGAAGCCGTCGGTGTTAATCTGCGTGACCGTGCCGCCGCCCCCGCCGCCGGAGCCGGAGCCGGTGGTATTGCGCCAGCGCGAGGTGCTGCCGTCGTATTTAAGATGCGCGGCGGCTTTCGATGCGAGAATGAAATCCGCGCCAAGGTCAAAACGGTTAGCCGCAGTCGAGGACGCGCTGCCGTCCTTGAGCGTGATTGCAAAAGCTCCGGTGTTGAACAGGAACAGATCGCAGCCGGCGACGCCGCCGGCGATGCCGGTGATGTTGCGAGCCGCGTCCGAATTGACGATCAGCGTCGAGGTGGTCGCGCAAACGACAGAGGACGGATTGTAGTCGTTCTGGTCGGCCGTGATCTGGGCCGGCGTCGACTGTGTCGAGTCACGGCGCGCGCCGGTGAAGTTCGCGACGCCGCTGATGGTCGGCCCGGAGAAGGTGCCGCCGGTGACGGTCTTTCCCGTGAACGTCAGCGCGGCCGGCAACGATATCGTCGGAGCACTCGACACGCCATCACCGTTCGCCACCGTGATCTCATTCGCGGTGCCGCCGATGGTGCGGCATAGCCAGGTATCGGTCGCACTCCGGATCGCAAGCCCGGTGCAGGACAGACCCTCCACGGCGCCGAGGTCGTTGGCGAGCGTGAACGTCGGATCGCCGGCGACGCCGGCCGGATTGGTGATGGTGAAGCCCGCCGCCGGCGCTACCAAGCTGCGCTGCGCCCAGGTGTCGGCCGCGGTCCGGACCGCCAGGCCCGTCGAGGTCAAGCCCTCGAGCGCGGCGAGGTCGTTAGCGAGAACAAAGGTCGGATTGCCGGCCGTGCCCGCGGGATTGGTGATCGTGAACCCAGCTGCGGGCGCGGTCAGCGTCCGCGCGGCGCCCGTGCCGGCGCCGGTATAGGCCCAGAAGCCGGCGGTCGAATTCGCGGCCAGCGCCGCCAGATCGGCATCATAGGCCTGAACATCGGTTCCGATCACGACGCCGAGCGTCGCGCGCATCTGCGTGTTGGTCGTATTGCCCACCAACGTCCGCGCCAGCGCGGAGAAATCAGCGACGGCTGCGCTGCCGGATCCCGTGAAATATGGCACCTTGTCGGCCGCGCTGGTCAGGCCGGCCAGAGCAACCAGCTCGGCGTCCCCGACATTCAAAGTCCCGGCCACAAACGAGAGCATCCCGCCGATCGTCACGGGCGCCCACGTATTTGATCCCGACCGATAATAGATCGTGTTCGTTCCCGACAAGGCTGCGAGCGCGTCGAGATCGGCATCCCACGCCTGTACCGCGGAGCCGATCGTCAGGCCAAGCGAGGCGCGCGCTGCCGGAGCAGTGCTCGCGGCGGTGCCACCCTTGCCGATCGACAAGGGCGAAGTGCCAGGGCTGGTTTGCGCCAGCGCCGGCGTCCAAAGGAGCGCGAGCGCCAGCGTGATGATGCCGCGAAGCTTCATGTTTCAGTCCGTAGGTTGTGGTGAGACGATCAGATCCAGCCGCTGCCGTCTTCGAGCGGCGTCAGCTTGATTGAGCCCCCGTTGGAGTCGATGACGTAGGACGTGCCGCCCATGATCGTCTTCGACGTGCCGCGCGAGGTGATGGTGATGTTGTTTGTGGCGGCGTCATATTTGCCGTCGACAATCCGGACCGGCCGCCTCGTCGTCGCAGGATCGGGGATGGAGGCCGGCGTCGCCGCGCCAATTGTCTTCCTGACTACGATGATATCCGCGTCGTCCGTTTCGACGGTCACCGTTCCGGCGGCGGTATGCACACGCTGCGTCAGCCCTTCCGCTACCGCCTCGGAGCCCTGCGCGAGCCCAATACCGACATAGCGCCTCGTCTTGGCGTGACCCCCGAGTGTCACGGCGATCTGGTAAAAGCCGCTCACGCAAAAGAATCCAGCGTCGCCATTGCCATCGGTCGTCAGGGGATTGCCGATCGGCGACGTGCTGGCGCGGTCGCTGTAGAGAGAGGCAAGCGGCTGCCCCGGAACCTCTAGCCTGACCTCCACGGTGGCACCAGGCACCACGTTGCCTTGGTTGTCCGTCACGGTGATGTCGTAACGCGGAAGTGTCATCAGCCCAACCCCCTCAATTGATCTGCGGGCCGCGGATATCGCCGGCGCCGAGCGTCAGCGTGATGAAGCTGATGCCATCGATCGCAGTGCCCGCGGCGCCACCGGCTCCGGCCAAGCCGCCACCGGATCCGCCGTTGCCCGCCAGGCCAGGACCGCCGCCGCTGCCGCCAGCGCTGCCGGCAACGCTGCCGGAGAGCGACCCGCCAGGGCCGGCCGCGCCGCCGCTTGCAGAGCTGCCGGGAGAGCCGGGGCCGCCGGGTGTGGCAAGGCCGGCATTATTGCCGCCAACACCCCCAGAGCCGCCGTTCGTGCCGGCGCCGCCACCACCACCACCACCGCCGCCGCCGCTCCAGATCTTCCCACCGCCTGAGGCATCGAGCGCCACCGCTTGTCGTGTGTAGAAGGCGCGACCTCCAGGACTCCCGTTACCACCACTCGTCGGATTGTTCGGGTTTGCGGCGCCATTACCGCCGACACCGCCGGTGCCGCCCATGCCCTGCACCAAGCCGTTCACGACGATCGCAATGGTGACACCAGCCGGCCAAGAACCGACATCGAACGCCGGCAATGCCGTCGACGTCGAGCCGATGATAACGCCGGCATTGATCGTCGCGGTGACGATGTCGCCAGCTTGCGGCGCCGGGTAGATCGAATCGTGGGCAGTCCTCAGATTGACGTTGAAGGTGTTGGCATCGAAGACGATCTGGCGGTTCGACAAGTCCTGGTCAGGCGCGCTCCACAGCATCTCCTCCGCCTCCACCGTGAACCTGTCTGGCCCCGGGTTCACGCGCGTCGTCTGGATCGGAATGTTGCTCTGCGCCCCCGCTGCATCCTGCACGCAAACGGATTCGACGCGGTAGCCCTGGCCGAGCTCAACATCCGTCTCGGCGTAACGCGCGGTCGCAAAGGTCACCCGGCGAGGCGGATCGCGAAAGCGGCCGATGAGGATCTCGCCGAGCCGATCGGCGACAGTCCTGCCGGCCTCCGGAATCCACCGCGAATAGATGACCCTGATCGCCGGCGATCCATAATCCGCCTCCGCATCCTCGTCGATGATGAGCGACGTGGAACGGTAGTTGTCGAGGTTCGAAAGCGGCTTGGTCGGATCCTTCTGGCCGAAATAGACCTGCACGCGCGACAGCCTCTGGTCGGGCTGCTCCTTGAGCGTCAGCGACTTCTCGAGCGTATTGTCCGGTGTGAAGGTGTTCGCATCGGTGAGAACGCCGTGCAGAACCTTTAGGCGGACCTTCTGAGCGACATTGTCATCCCAGATGGCGAGCCCCGCCTGCTCGGCCAATTCGGACAGCAGCGTTGCCACCGAGGTCGGCTCGCAAATGGTCGCCGTGTAGACCGTGCCGAGATAGGCTGCGGTTTCTG
The DNA here is from genome assembly GCF_028128865.1 of Bradyrhizobium sp. CCBAU 11357. NCBI lineage: Bacteria > Pseudomonadati > Pseudomonadota > Alphaproteobacteria > Hyphomicrobiales > Nitrobacteraceae > Bradyrhizobium > Bradyrhizobium sp. CCBAU 11357. Next base: position 148,154 of record NZ_LBJW01000100.1, read on the forward strand.
CCTGCCATTCCGCGAGGTTGATGTAGCTCGCCGGCACGCCGGCGTAATTCACCATAAGATCGTAGGCGATGTTGGCGACGTCCTGCCCCGAATATCGGAGCACCCGCTGGACACGATCTTGAGCCTTGTGCGTCGTGGCGGTGGTACCGAGTTGTCCTCGAACCACCGTCAGCGTGTTGCCGACGCGTGACGTGAGCTGAACGATCTCGTTGCCGCCGATGCAGAGATAGTCGGTTCCACCGGTCGGGTACTCGGCATTGCCGATCCCAGATGGAAGTATTGCGATGGAGGTCGTGACGGCCGTGATGTCCGCCGACAGATAACCATTGGAGAGCGCCGGCGCCTGTGCCCGATCGCCGTCGGCGAACTTCAGCACGTCCTTGGCAATGATCGTGTACTTCCCGTCCGGCGTCGGGCCATCGAAACTGTCAACGACGAAATGGCGCCTCTCCATGTCGGCAAGATCTTGACCGACGACGCCGCTGATCCAGCGCAGGCTGCGGCCGCGCAAAAACGGCTGGCGGGCGCGGAATTTGCCCCAATAGGTCCCTTGCGAATAGGGATCATAAGCACGCTCGGTGCGATACTTGTCGTAACCCTGCCCCGTGTCGGAGTGCGGATGGTCGCGAAACGTGATCGTCAGCGACGCACGCTGGCCAAGGTTCTTGCCGAGCGAGACCGTCGCCGGCGAGAACTCGACGGACAGGATCGATGGAATGCAGTCGATCTCGCGCGGCAGGTACTCGGCCGGCTTGGCAAAGCGAAGTGTCACCTCCGACGCGGAGAAGTGCGCGCGATCCTGGCAGGTCTTGACCGAGTTGAAGCACTTTGCATCGCCCGTGGTCGGGATCGATGCCGTGCACGGCGCGACGCCATAGGTGAGCGAGCAGATCGAAAGATCGATCTCGACATAGGTCAAGGACTGCGTCATCAGACGACCCCGCTCACCTTGAGATCAAACGCGATGCGGTTCGATGGTCCGGTCGGAACCGGCATGGGGTCCTCGATCGTCCAGCAATAGCCGATCTCATAGGGATAGCTTTGCGGTCTCCAGCCGAAGAAAAACGGCGTCTCGGCGGCGACAGCGAGGAATTCATCACCGCCGTGGTCGCGATACCATTTCGGCGACAGCAGCGAGAGCGGAATGACCGTCTCGCGCCAGGCGCCCAGCACGATGCGGCCAAGGAATTTGCCGCTCTCGCTGCGGCCGCTCTGGACGTTGACGCGGCGCGCCTGCGTCAGTGGCGTATGCCCGACATAGATCTTTCGCTCCAGCACCAGAAGCTTGCCGACATACATGACCGCCACCCGCGGCAGCACGCCGGCGGGAGCCTGCATATAGAGTTTGATCTGACTGAATGACTGAGCCGTGAACCGGAACAGCGCCGGGCTGTCGTCGGGCAGCAACACGTCGCCAAGCAGCGTATTGCCCAAACTATCCTGGATGCTGACCGGGATCTGCTGGCTGCCAAAATTGTGGCCAGCAATGGCGACATAGTCGAGCGCATCGACGGTGTCGACCGTCACCGTGAGATATTGCCCGCCATCGCCGATCGACCTCCATTCCAGATGCGTAGCCGGATTGGCAACATTCGACGCAGGATGATCGGGATCGGCGAACGTCGCGGAAATGTTGGTCGGCGTCACGATGTTGCGCCATCCGATCACGGGATGATCGAGCGTGACCGGAAACTCCGGCGTCGCGTCGGTGAGGACGAAGTTTTGCGAGATGACGAGCGACATCAGGCCGGCCTCACCTTCAGGACATAGCCATCCGCGAGCATGTCGTTGAGGCCGTCCATCGTCTCCCGCAGCCATTCGCGCGTCGCGCCAGCACCCATCGCCAGGTTCACCACGGTCGGCTGAGACCCGGAGCCGCGGCGCGGATCGGCCCCGCCCTCGCCCGGCCGCCAGATGTCGACCTGCTCGCCCGGCGTTGCCATGATCGGCACGAATTGCGAATCCGCGCCGCCGCTGCCGCCGACCGTGAACGAGCCGCCGGTCTTGAAGCCGGTCGGTACGCTCTGGCTCTTGATCTGCGCGACCAGGCGCGCGCCCTGCGCCAGCACGGCGGCCATGGCGGCAAGATTCGCCGGGAACGGCAGCTCGAGCGCCTTGGCGGCGCCGGTGAACATCGAGATGGTCGCCTGGATAGCGCCGAACACCTGCGCCGCCTTGGCCATACCGGCGCTTTCCTTGCCGAACGCGCCTGCGATGGTGGCGAAGCTGCCGGCGATCGAGGCCCCCGCCTGCCCCCAGGTCGCCTGCGCGGCCTCCGCGATCTGCTTCTGACGCTCGCCATAGGTCTCGAGCGAGATGACGCCGGCGGCGTACAGCTGGTTGAGCTGCGTCATCTGCATGTCGAACTGCTGCACGGGGTTGAGCGCCATCACCGTCGCCTGCGCGCCGGCCACCTTCATCGCCGCCATGGCGGCGGCATCGCCGGCGGCCTCGATCTTGGCGCGCAAGGCCTCGGTCACGATCACGTTCTGCGACTTGGCGATGGCGTCGGCCTGCATCACGATCTTGAGCTTTTCCTGCTCGCCGATCGTCTTGCCGATCGCCAGGGCCTCCGCCTCGTGCCCGGCCGTCGCCTTGGCCTGCGTCGCCAGAAACTTCTCAACCGCATTGGTCGAGGTGTCGGCCGCACTGACAATCGGCGCCGCGGTCAAGGCCCACGCCTTGCCGTATTCCATCACCTCGCGGTTGAGCTGCTTGATACCGAGCGCCTGGCTTTCCCAGGAGAAGGTCGGGATGTCAGACCACAGCGACGACACGGTCTGCTTCAGCCCGGTAAAGGCCTCGCCGGTTTGCGCCGCGCCAGCCTTCATCTTCTCGAACGCCGCCGAGACCTCGCCGGAAGCGAGCAGGCCGAACGCCGCCTTGAGATTGGAGGCGGTCGCGAAGATCTGCTGCCAGGTCGTGACCAGCGTCACGCCGACCGTCACCAGCGCCTTCATGGTGTTGGCGAGCGCATCGCCGACCGAATTCCACAGCTCGGTGTTCTTGCGCGTCTCGAGCATCACCTCCGACAATTGCTCGAACGAGGGCAACATCTTCGCAGTCACCGTCATCACGATGCCCTGCTTGATGGAGTCCATCCGCTTCAGATTGTCGTTGAAGGCCTCCGCGGCCATGGTGGTCTTTTTGTCCAGCACCAGGCCGAACTTCGCCGCCTCCTCGCCGGCCTGCTCGAGTCCATCCCGGCCCTGGTTGAGCAGCGGGATCAACGCGGCGCCGGACTTGCCGAAAATCTGGATGGCAAGATTGGTCTTTTCGGCGCCGTCCTTGTAGAACGCGAACTTGTCGGCGACGTCCTTGATGACGTCGGAGGAGCTGCGCAGCGTGCCGTCGTTGTTCTTGACCGACACGCCCATCGCGTTGAAGGCGTTCGCAGCCGGGCTCGCGCCCTCGGTCGCTGCCGCCACCATGGCCTTGGACAGCTTGCCCATGGACTTGCCGAGCGCCTCGGTCGAAACGTCGGAGAGATCCGCGGCGTATTTGAGCTTGGACAGCTCCTCGGTCGACAGCCCGGTCGATTGCGACATCTTGTTGAGCTGGTCGGCCGCCTCGATCGCGGAATGCACTTGCGAGGTGACCGCGATCGCGGCCGCGGTAGCCGCCGCCGCGGCGGCCGCGAAGCCGAGCGCAAGCTTGCTGCCAAAGCTCGCAAGCTTGCTCTGCGATTCCGAAAGACTCTTGTCGAGGCTCGACGTATCGCCGCCGAGAATGACGCGGAGCTGTCCGATCACCGACATCTAGGACACATCCTGCTTCGCAATGACCTGGCCGCCAAAAGCCTGCGTGAGCAGCTTTGCGACGGCCTTCATGTCCTGCCAGCTCTGCCGCTTGCGCGGCTCGCGCGGCATGCGGGCCTGCAGCCGCCGTAGCGGCGGCGGCTTTTTGCTTCGGCGCAGCTCCTCGGCGGTCCACACCGACCAGGCGCGCTCGTTGTGCTCGCGGATCAGCCGACGCTGGTGGCCCGACATGACCACGACGATCTGGCGCGGGGTCTTGCGCCAGAACGCATCGTCATCGAGCCCGAGCGAGATCCACTGCTCGAGGAGGCCGAGCCAGTCCCAATCTACGGGGTCTGACTCGGCTCCGGAGGGTTCGCCGGCGCCGCCTCAGTCAACGTGCCGAACGCACCGTTGAAGGCGCGCACGACCAGGCTGCAGGCCTCGACCGGATCGAGCTTGGAGAAGTGCCGGCCGACCTCCTTCAGCTCGAGGTCGGGATACATATCGAGCAGCCCGGCCCAGAACATGGTGCGGATCACGCCAAGCCCGAACTTGTCGGGATCCCGCATGTCCGCCTCGATCGCCCCCATCTTCTTGCCGAGCTGCTCCTCTAGACGGAACAGCGCCTCGGCCGAAAACGAGAGCGTGCGCCGTTCGCCATCCGACCCGACGAACGGCACCTCGCCCTTCAATGGATTGCCTCCCATGACCGGCGCTCCCGCTAGACCTGGACCAGGATCGGCTTGCCGGTCACCTTGAGGGTGACAGCGGCCGACATCTTGTCGTCGATCGGCGAGTCGGGCTCGTAGCCGGTGAGAATCGCCGCAAAGCTGAAGTAGGAACCATCCGGGAAGATGATCTTGCGGTTCTTCACCGCGAAGCGGCCCTGCAAATCCAGCTCGGCCATCAGGCTTGCGGCCTCGACGCTATCGGGAACGAAGTTCATATCGAACGACACCTCGCCGCCGTCCTTGAGACCGGCGATGAACTCGCGCCAGGCTTCCGGCGACAGCTCGTGCGTGGCCTCGACCGTATCGCGCGACAGCGCCGGCGGAGTGATGCCGACCACCTCGGCAAAGGTCGCGAACACTTCCGGCGTGGCGCCGTTGCCGGACTGGAAGAGCGTGCTCCAGCCGAGCGTTGCATCGGTAGACATGCGGCAAATCTCCTGTTGATGCCTTCAAGAGCCGCGTCAGGAATGACGCAGCAAAGTGGAGCGGAGAACGACCCTCGCGCTTGCTTAGCCAGGGACACCCGACATGGTCGGATTAAACGCAAGGACGGTGGTCGACTTGGCGACGCCGATCGGGGTGAAATATTCGCCGGTGCCGACGTCGGCGAGCGGGCAGATGCCGCCGGGCGTGTCCGACAGGTAATAAGTCACGCCGGCAGTGAACACCGCGTTCATGGTGATGTCGCTTCCGGGCCGCGCGATCTGCAGCGGCTGCCCGGCCGACGCTCCATTTAGAGCCACCCCGCGCACCACGCGCGCCGCGGCGGTCGGCGCATTGGAATCCGACTTGAAGTACTGGCCGGAGGTGGCGTCACGATAGACGAGCTGGCCCGCGGTGATCGCTTCGCCGGCGGCGCCCTGCTCGGTACGCGCGCCGGTGTTGGCGAGCACAGCAGATGCGGTAATCACGAGATCGACCATTTCAAGTCTCCTTTGGCAGTGTTGAGGATGAGCACGAAAACAACTAGACGGCCGCGGCCGGCGCACCTTCGGACGTGCGATAGGTCACGAGGTACTCGAGGCGCACGCCACCGATGTGCCGCTCGCCGGCGGCCTCGGCGATCATCTCGGTCGACACCAGCTTGATGTCTCGCGCGAGACCGTTGAGAAACGTGCCGAGTTGATCGACAAGGCCCCACATGGCCGCCTCGACCTCGGCCGCGATCTGGTCGAGCGTGTCGTCCGGAACATCAGGCAGCGACACGCGGCCCTCGATATCGAGAATGCCGACGCGATCGAGCTTCGGCGGGCGGCCACCCGCGCCACGCGCGGAGGTCTCCGACCGCATATAGACGAGCAACGTCGGCTCATGCGCCGGCGACAGCGGCCGCGTCCGGCCGACATACACGCGACCAGCCGTCGTCGGCAGCCCGGTCAGGGCCTGCACCACGGCGTCGCGGATCTGCTTGCGGACATGATCAGCCATCAGGCAGCCTTCGGCAGCTTGGAGAGCACGAATCTTTCGAAGCCGAGCCGCGCATTGGCGACGAGCTTCTGATCGAACACGGCGGCTGCACGCTCATAGAACGGGAAGCGCTTCTGATAGCGCGGCGCCCGCACGAACATGATGACCGGCACAATCGCCTGCAGGTCGGCGCGGTAGTAGATCCCGGCCGCGACGTTGCGATCGGCGTTGCCCGGACCGCCCGACCGCAGCACGAAATAACGGCCGATACCTTTTTTCTTCGCCCGCGCGCGCGACTTCTTGGTCTGGTTGGCCTGAGCGCCAGCCTTTTGCTCGGCCGCACCGAGCTGCGACAGGATCCGCTCGATGGTCGAACCGGCGATGTTGCCGAAGGAGTCGAGCTTGACGCCGCTGCCAGGCACCGCGAACTCATCTGACTGCATCAGACCGGCCCGGATCAGCCGCCGCTCAAACGCCTTGTGGACACGCGCCCCGCCCTCGACCTGCGGCCCGAGATAGCGCCACGCCGGCACCGATCCAAAACCGTCCTTGAAGTAGACCTCGGCGACCAGGTCCTGCTTCGTTGCCGGTTTGACATAGAGCGCATTGAGCGTGAACCGCGTCGGCCGGTCGAACACGCTTTGCATGGTCTCGACCTCGGCCGCCTTGATGTCCTTGGCGGTCTGCGTCAGCGCATAAGCCGTGACAAACGGCGCGTCGCGCTCCGATAAAGCTCGGAGCGCGCGGCGGACGTCCTCGACCTCGACGCGGTAGTGCACGCCGACCGGCATCAGACGATCGCCCCCAACCGCAGCAACGCCATGCCCTGGCCATCGGGCTCGATCGAGGTCACCTCGAAGGCGCCGACGCCGGTGACGGTCAGCTGATCGCCGGCATCTGCGTCGGCGGTAGCCGGCAGATCGGCCTGCCGGCAGAGAAAGGTCGGCCGCGCATCAAGCGAGGCCGCATCGTTGAGCGCCGCAGCGATCGTGGGCCGATCGAGGATGCCGGGAAGCGTCGTCGCACCGCCGCCGGCCGCGGGCGCATAGGAGCCCTCGGCGCCGAATTCATCGACGCTGAGGAAGGCCAGGCGGTCGGCGGCCGTCTCAATCGGCATGGATCAGGCGAGGTCCAGCGAAACGAGATAAGCCTCGACCTGCGGAAACTGCCTTTGGATGTCAGCGTCGGCCTTCCACTTGGCGCGAGCCTCGTCCTGAAGCTTGGCCTTCACGTCAGCATCAGCCAACGCTTTAGCCTCGGCCGCCTTCAGGCGGGCTTCCGGCGACATCATTTCCGCGGTGAAAGCGGCGACCGCGCCGATCGCGGAAAGCCCCTCAATGACCTTCTGGTCAAGATCCACAACCTCGCCGGGTTCGAAGGTCTTGATGACGTTCTTGCCGTCAACCACTTCACCGTGCTCGATGCGACTCATTGCGATCATGTCGCCGGCGGCCTTCGGACGTTTCGCCACGTTCGTTCTCCTTTGATTGAGAATAGGAAGATTGCGGCCTGCCTCGAGGCAGGCCGCTCGTTTCCGCTCGCCGTCTTAGGCGACCGCGTTCTGGAAGAAGTACGCCGCGTCGTTGGCGGCGATGACTTCCTTGACCGACTCGCCAACGCGGACGCGCGAGCCGCCGCGCAGGCCGACGCTCGGGTCCTGGCCGATGGTGCCGGCGATGCGCTCGCCCCACTGCGCGGTGAAGCCGAACGTGACGGTGCCGGTCGGCGAGACCACCTGCGGCGCACGGTAGATGAACGATGCATGCTTGCCCCACAGGCGGGTCAGGGACGCGGCCTGGCCGGGCTTTGCCGAGTTGTACCAGGACGAGCCGACCAGGACCTCCTCGAGCTCGAACAGATCCGCCAGCGCCTGACGCGAGACCGGCGAGCCGCCGCCCGTGGCATTGCCGCCGTTCGGATAGATCGCGGCCGTCACCTTCGGGTGCGTGCGCAGCTTGGACCAGGTGGCCTGGCCGAACACGGCAACGTTCGGACGGATGACGCAAGTGTCGAGCGCCGTGATGATCGCCTGCACCGGATCGGAGTTGGTAAAATCCGACCATTGCGTGGTGCCGGCAAGCGTAGACCGCTGGGCCGCGGGATACGTGCCGAGAGCAAACAGCGTCGAGGCGACGCGGTTCTCACGATCGAGGGCAATCAGATCCGTGAGCAGCTCGGTCGAGCGCGCCTCGGGGTCGATGGGCATCACCCCCTGCACCGCTTGCGCCGCCTGGGCATTGGCGATGTCGGACTGCGGAATGCGGTCGTCGAGACCGTAGTCGATGGTGGAGTCGGTCTGCTCGGTCGCCGACCAATCGATCTCGTTCGGCGCCGACTTGCGGCCCACGCGAGTGTCCGGGATGGTGAAGCCGTCGGCGATGGCATACTTCGACCACTTGAACGCGGAGGAATCGACCGGCACGCGCGGCAACACCAAGTCGGAGATGAACGCCTGGTTACGATACGCCAGCGTGATCGCCATGAGGCGCTGCTGGATGACGAAGGGAGCTTGAGCCATTTAACCGTTCTCCTTTGAGAGCGAGCTTGAGAAAGAGGGAAGCGACGCTGGAACTGCGCGAAAGATCAGCCCTGGAACGAGCCGGGCGCGACCTTCACCGGGATGATGTCGCCCACCACACCGGAGATGAGCGCCATCCCGATGATGCGGTTGTTGCTGCCGGCCGCCGGCGCTGCCGTGATGCCCTGGCCGGACGCATCGGAGGTCAAGAGATCGCCGCGCGCGACGGTGCCGCCGAGCTTGAGATCGGCGATGCCTTCGTGCACCACGTCGGTGCGCTCGCCGGACGCCGCGGCAATCTCGGTCGTGATGCCGATCAGCTTGTCCGTCGCAGCTGCGCCCTGCAGAACGCCGTAGTCATTGGCGCCGACCTTGACGATGATGTTGGCCGCGATGGCGGCCTCGGCGAGATAGGACTTGGTGACGCCGATATTGGCCATAGCTTGCTCCTGAGAGTTTGGGGTTGCTTTTGCGGGTGAACTGACGCGCTTGGCGTCAGCGGTTGTTTTCGACGTGCGCGACCGCCTGTGCGACGGACAGCTTCACGCCGAGCTTGGCCTGCTCGTCCTGGTACGCGCGCGCACGCGCGGCCAGCTGATGGGCAGTTTCCTTCGGCGCATCTTCGACCTTCGCCGTCGCAGTGCTCGCCGGCGCTGCAGCCACCTTCGCCGTGGCGCCCTCGACGTCCTTGATCGCCTGCAGCTGGCCTGCGCGGATCTGCTTCTCGGCGGCGAGCAGGCGGCCGGCCGCCATGTCCGCGGACACGGCCGGATCAGCCTTCATCTCCGCGACCAAGGCCTCGTGACCAGGCAGCGACGCCGCCTCGATCGCGAGAATGCGGGTGCGCTCGACGGTGGCACCTTCGGCGCGCAGCTGCGTGCAGAGATCAGGATAGGCCGCGGCGAGGTCCGCGAGAGTGGTGGCAGGCGCCGTCTGCACTTGCGCCTGCGGCGGCGCAGGCGGATCCTGCAGAGCCGTCGTGGTCGCAGCCGCAGCGAGATGCACGGCCGCCAGTCCGGAAGTGTTCATGGTCTTCTCCTCGTGATGGCCGTGATGGCCGTTTCAGTTGACGCTCTTGACGAACTCGTCGAAGGCCGCCTGGGGATCGATGATCCCGTCGACGAGACCTGCGGTCACGGCTTCCTGGCCGTAATAGGTGCGCGCTTCCGTCGCCATCGCGCCGGCGGCAGTGAGGCGCGCGCCGCGGCCTGCCCCGACGGCTGCGGCGAATTGCTGGCGGCGCAGGTCGACTCGCGCCTGAATGCCGGCGCGGACATCGTCCGGCAGCGGCGCGGTCGGCGTTCCCTCCGCCTTGTGCGCCCCTGACGTGATCAGCGTGACGCGGATGCCGTCCTGCTCGAGCTTCTTCGACATGTCCGCGTGCATGGTCAGCACACCGATCGAGCCGGCGGCGCCGCGATCGGACATCACGATCGCCCGGGTTTGCGACGCCAGAAGGTAGCCGGCGGACAATGCATGGTCGGTCATGATCGCCAGGGTCGGCTTTGTCGCCGACAGCTTTGCGATCATCGCCGCGGTTTCGAACGCGCCGTTGACTTCGCCTCCGAAACTATCGACCTCGAACACCACGCCTTTGATCGAGGGATCGCGTGTCGCGCGCGCGATCTGCGTCTGCAGTCCCTCATAGGAGGTTTCGCCGGAGGCCTGCCCGATGAACTTGCCCTTGTGCACCAAGGTGCCCTCGATGCCGATCACGCCGACATTCCCCACACGCTGCACCAGCGCGGCGCCGCGGCCGCGGTCCTCCATCGCACGGCCCATGGGATCGCCGAGCAACCCCATCTGCTCAGACGGACGGCCATTGGCGAACGCCGTGTGCTGGATCGGAACGATACCCGGCAGCGACAGTCCGCCCTCGACTATGCGCGCGCCGAGGCCCATCAGGAAGGCCTGCAGCTTCCCCGGCTCGACCATCAGCTCGGAATCGAACAGGCGGCTCGCGATGTGAGGCATCAAGAGGGTCATTCGGCAGCACTCCCCTGCGGCTGGGTTTCGTTCTCGGCGTCGCCGGCGTCTTGTTCGTCCTGGTTTTGCGCGGCGCCCCTGCCCTGGTCCTGCTGCCCCTGTTGCGCCGGCGCGGGAGCACCCAGGCCGGCCGCGTTCCGCGCCGCCTGCTCTTTCCCGAGCTGCTCGTTCTTCTTGTCGAAATCGCCGCCAGTGCGCTCCATGCACACCTGCTCGCGGCTCTTGACGCCGGTCTGGATGTCGAGCGCGTCCGCCTGTGCCTCCTGATAGGGATTGAGGCTCTGGCGTTGCGGGCCAACCCACTGCGCGCCGCACCAGGCAGCGCGGATGACCGGGTCGCTGAAGAAACCGGGACGGTTGAGACGGCCAGAAGCGACCGCCTCCTCCATCATCCACTCATAGAGCGGCTGGCAGAAACGACCCGCAAACCAGGACCGGCGCCGGCGGAAGGCTTGCCAGGCCATCTCCAGCGCGGCGCGCGAGGCCGAATAAGACGCCGTGAAGCTCTTGAGCAGAAGCTCGACCGGCAGCTCGAGCGCCACGCCGATCTCGCGGCAGAAGGCCTTGACGAATGCATCGTAGTTGGCGTTCGGCCGCTGCGGATTGAACGACGTGAAGGTCTCGCCAGGCCCGGTCGAGATGATAGCGCCGGCGCCGAGCTTCACCTCATTGTCGGCAAGGCCTGCATCCTTTTCGCCGACGATCGGACCGCTCGCATCATCATCGGCAGGCGCCTGGATGATGCCGGTGATGAATGACGTCACGACCGCGGCATCGACTTCTGCCGTGCTGTAGGTCGACAGCTGCTGCAGGTGCTCGACGACGACGGCGAGATAGGGAATGCCGCGCGACTGTTCAGGACGCAGCCGCTCGTAAACATGCAGCACGGTCTTAAGCCCGGCATCGCTCCAGGCCGGCACCCGCTCCCACTTCAACCCCACCATCCGGCGCGCGCCGGGATGTCGGTTGGAGACGTGATAGGCGACCGGCACGCCGTCAGCGTTGAACTCGACACCGCCAGAGAGCCGATCGCTATCCAGCGCCCAATTCGGGTTTGAGACCCGGTCGGCCTCGAGCAGCTGCACCTTGGTGCCGTAGACGTCGCCGGGATCCTTGCGAAAGCGACGGACGGCGAACACATCGCCCGACTCGAGGGCCGCGCGCAGCGACAGCTGCTGCATCTCGTCCATGCATTGCACGCGCGTAAAGTCCGCTGTCGCGCAAAACACCTCCCACTCGCGCTCTTGCTCGGCCTCGTAGGCATCGGCCTGCTCCGGCGTGAGGCCCAGCGCCTTGCTGTCGATCGACGCCTCGAGCTTGAGGCCGTCACCGACGACACCGATGGACGTGGTCGACACTGCCCCGGCAGCAAGCGGCGCGTTGCGGCCGAGATCCCGCGAGCGGCCGCGCAATAGCGGCAGATCGAGGAGCGAATCTGCGTCGGCACTGCCCTGCCCAGGAAAAAACGCTTTGAGCGAACGCCGATCGCGTCGGCCGCCGTTGTAGCCGCCGCCCCCGAAGGAGGCATCGAGCCGCGCGCGCGCGTGCATGCGGGCAAGCCCGGCCGCCGGCGAGAATGCCGAGACGAAGCGATCAATGAAGTTCTGACGGAAATCGCTCATCCGAACGGCACCACGTAGCGCGTGCGGCGACGGCCGCCTGACGCCGCTGGCGTCAAGGCCTTCACCTTCGCGTCCCAGAATTCGATCTGCTGCCGGATCTCGGCAGCATCTGCTCGCTGAAGCTTGCGACGACCGTTGCCGGTTTCAATCTCGTAGCTCTGACTGCCGGCGACCGCCGCCGAGGCGGCGATCCAGAGGGCGAGCTGCGCCTGCGCCTGGGCGAGCGTGATGCCTGCCATGGGGTGGGCTCCTGCGATAACGGTGATGGTTCTACCTGCGCGGCACGGGCGCGATCACTGCCCCTGAGGGAGTGGCCCCGCTTTTGAGCACGTTATTGTCGCCCGTTGCTCACCGGGGGGTCTCTGAACGAGACTAGTATTTAATTGGTTCGACGCACGTTCATACAATGATCGAAACTCTTTCACGCCGACGCAAACAATCGAATTGTCGGATTCATCGCGTCCGGTCGACAGAACACCGGGATCACCGGAATATACAGAACGACGGCATGGACCTATGATGATTGTAGAAGCCGTGGCTCAACCATCTTGTTAGGCCCTCTTCTGACACTCGCAGTTATCGCTGATACGCACGTCGGACGGATGCCGCTGTTGCCGGGATGGCTAACAGCGGCACTTCCGATCCATGCGACGTGGATTGCTACTTCTTGGCTGGCTTCGCGCCGACCGCTTCGCAGCTGACGTCCGCCTTAAAAGTTTTTATGAAATCGCATTGGCCGACGGGCCCAGGGTGATAGCTCAGAAATTCGTAGCCCTCCGCTCTGGCCTGCTCCTTACAATGTTGTCCATAGAGGCGAAGCTTCGTTCCAGTGTCGGCATCTTCCGTGCATTTTTCGCAAACCTCGGTCACTACGCAAGCTGTATCGGCATATGCGACTGCGGCTCCACAAAGCATCGCCATCCCTAAAAGGGATCCTATTGCCTTACTCATTTTTGACTCCCTGAGATTGAAAGTCGTTACGCGTAACCCTTAAAATATGCCTCAGGTTGTAGCGAAGGTCACACGGCAAGATGTCGCGCCGGGATTGTGAACTGTTTGTCATGAGTCAGCATCACTGACCGTACCGCACCCACATTGCCAAGGAACTGAAGATGACTCATTCGCTCATTGATGCCGGACGCGACAAACATTGGGATCATTTATCTAGCGCAGGAGACCAGAATGAGATCCAAATTTATCTTCATCATCAGCGCTGCAGCAGTTGCAGCCACGCCAAATCTTGTGAGCGCACAGGACGTTTTGGTCCAGCGGTACAATGTGTTCGTTCAGCGCGACCAGCAAAGCTTCATCGAAAAGACCGTCAAAGAGCTCAATACTCCAGAAGGTAGTGCCGTCCTCACGGTCGTTGGGACATATTTGGGCATGGACCCCAAAATACTAAATGCTGCGGTGGCCGGAACGGCGTCACTCGTCGTCCCCTCCAATCAACAAGATACTAGCGGGATCATCAGAAGCCCCGAAGGCTACACGGTATGTCTTGCAAGACCCGCTGACCCGAAGATGGGAGCGGGTCAGCATGGGATCGAAACGCACGGAGATACTACGTTCAACACAACGCTGTTGCGGGTTATTCCTGGCAAGGTCAGCGACGACGGATTGAGTTGGTCCATGAGTGTTCCAAAAAAGCGTGGAACAGATACGCGAGTTGCGGGTTCTTTTGACATCGTCTTCGTTAAGGCTGATCCGGGATGGCGCGAGCGATATCCGGCGTGTCGTCCTGCCGGCGAGCACCCTTGGCTTGCTCGCAACAATCGGACGCAACTGAACGCCAGGTGTACCGTTCAGCATGCATGCGGATCATGAAAATGCTGCGGCCTGTCTCGCGCCGGGTGCGGCGGCGCGACATGATTGGGCGATACCAAGAAAGGACAATCTGGTCGGGAGAGAAGGGATTTTTGCGTCCATCGTCATTCCAGATCATCTCCTATCAGTCCTTTGCGGAGCCGCCGTTTCAGATTCCGGATGAGAGAACACGCCTGCCTCGCGTTGGCTTCGGTCGCCCGACCAGAGCGGGCTTTGCCGCGATTTTGATCGGGGCCGGCGCGAACAGATCCGGCTCGGCGACAACAGGCGGCACACCTCGCTCGCGCGCCAGGGCCGCCCATTGCTCCGAAGACAATCGCGAAAGGCCTAGATATTCGGACATTGCCATCGCGTAGATCCGGCAGTCGAGCAGATGGTTCGGGCCGGTTTCCTGCCAGACCTTGACCGTGCGGCCGCGCACCGTCGTGGTCTTGAGATACTCGGCGGTCTGCTGCTTGAAATAGCGCTCGTCGCAGCCCTGGTGGTGGTGGCAATAACCGTCCGGATCGACCTCCGCGCCCGCCTTACGGCCATCCTTCTGCAGGTTGGTGTAGAACGTCGCCTTGAGCGACCAGGTGCCGACCGGCCACAGCGTGGCGCCCTTCTTGATCTTCTTGCCGGAGAACTTGACGTCGACCGGCACCGGTGTGCCGATCGCCGGCGCGGTCCAGCCCGACACGCCCTTGATCGCATAGGCCCGCGGTCGCGAGCGGCAGAACGCATAGACCTGGTTGGAGCGGCCGCCGTCGCCGGCGTCGATCGCCATGCAGTCGAGCACGCGGTGCCCACCGAACGCGTCAGGAAACTGCCGCTCATAGAACGCGGCGAGCTTAGCAAAGGCACCGGCCTTGTGATCGGTCGTCTCGCCCTCGAAGAATTCGTGATGGATCGACCACGACTCGCCGTTGTCGGCGAAGGCGACGGCCTCAACCCAGATCCCGGAATGCTGCACGTCGGCGCCGGCGACCAGCAGCAGGCCGCGCGCCGGCACCACGCCGGCGGCATAATCCTCCCGCCGCTCGAGCAGCCGCTCATAATCCGGCGCATCGCCCTTCAATTCGAACGGCAGGCCGAGCGTCAGATTCCAGAACGTCTTGAGCTTGGTCGGATTGTCGCCGGCCTCGACGTACTCTTTGGCGATTTCATCCCAGGGGACGAACGGCGAGGACAGCGCGTCGAAGTGGTAGGACTTGAACTTGCCGGCACCAGGCGCGGTCGGCACCCAGCGGCCGGTTTCGTACACGGCAAATTTCTGCCAGCCTTCGATCACGGTGCCGCAGCACGGCGGAATGTAGTGCGCGGCATACGGCGGCTCGCGATCGAACATGAAGCTTTCACCCCACTCGAAGCGCAGATTATCGTCACCGCAGTGCGGGCAGGTCATGGTCCAGCGACGCTTGTCGCCGGCCTCATACTTCTGCTCGATCTTGGACGTCCCCTTGATCGTCGGCGTCGAGAAATAAGCGCGCTTCCACGTGCCCGACCGCAGGAACGAAATCTGCCGCGCTCGGATCATGTCGAGCGGGTCGCCCTGGTCGTTGAGGTCGTCGGGATATTCGTCGATCTCGTCGCATAGCGCTTTCTTGATCGTCTTGGAGCGCAGGTCCGCGGTCGAGGTCGCTAGCGACAGGATCAGCGAGCAGTCCGGATCGAACTTTTTCCCATAGGTAGTCGACGACTGGCCGGAGCGCGAAGTCTGCGGCTTGACCTTGCGGCGCATCAGCGGCGACAGCTCGATCGCGCGGCCAAGCTTCTGCGAGTTGAAATCGGTCAGCGCCGAGTCGGTCGGCTGTACGATCATCATGTCGCAGGGATCGCGGTCGATCGAATGCAGCGCCACGACCTGCAGGCAGGTGGTGAACGCCGATTGCGCCGACTTCATCACCGCCAGCTCATTGTCCGGCGCGTCCGGGCCGAGCGCGTCCATCGGCTCGATTAGGTGCGGCGTTCGGGCGAGGTCGATCAGCTGCGCCTTGCGCTCGCCGTCGGGCAGGAAGAAATGCTGACCGGCCCAGGCCGACGGCGGCATCGGCGCCGGCGGCGCGAAGATGCCGGCGAACAGCCCGGCGATGACGGGAAGCGCGCGCGGGAAACTGGTCACTGCGGTTCGCCCTCGACGTCACGATCCGCCGCCGCGGCCAGGCGCATGTTCTGCTCGAGCTGCGTGCGGACCTCGCGAGCGACGCGCTTGAGCACCGAGCGTGCCCCGCCGGCGCCGTCCTTTGCGATTGCCCCGGCGATCTCGTCGGCGAAATTCGGCAGGGCCTCCAGCTCGCGGACGATCACGGCGGCGCATTTCTCCATCGAGGCGACGACGTCCTCGACCTTCAGCAGCTTGCCGCGCTTCTCCTCCAGTTCGATCCGCGCCCGCTCGGCACGGTATATCTCGGTTTCGGTCCGCGCCTTGGTCAGCGCGGCGATGTTTTCGTGCTGTTCCGGGCGGACCGACGCCGGCGTCGACGCTCGCGGCGCCGCGACCTCGCTGTCGACCGCGGCCAGGAGATCGTCCGGCTCGGCCTGGTCGAGCAGCACCCGCTCACGGCCCTCCCCGAGGGCGTGATCGGCCGCGGCGGCGTTGATCAGACGCGCGCGGCCCTCGCCCGGAACGAACGCCGAAGCCGGGATCTTGCCGCTGCTGATCAGTTTGGAGATGGCCTGGCGGGAAACGCCGCGATGGCGCGCGTATTCCGCCTGCGTCATGCCGTCCATTGGAGCCGGAGCCCTTTCGATCAACGGGGCGGCGTCAACCGCCCCTGTCAACCATGTCAACCGTGTCAACCTAACTTTGGGTCGGCCAAGACTACCGAAACGCCGGGGTGCGAATTACCCGCGGTCACTCGGAAGCCAGAGGGACCCGTGAAAAAAAGGGCCGACCGCGATGAAGCGATCGGCCCGCTGGATGTAGCGAAGTCTAGGGAGGAAACACCGAAGGAGGGCAGCGGCAAGGCCAACCACGCGGGGCCGCACAGTTTAGGGAGCGCATCGGGGCGGTTCTTCCTCAATAGCGGACCTGTGGCGGACGCCGTGGCGTGGGCAGCTTGTGACCCACTGCAGACATCAGGGCCGCACGTTGCCACCTGCTGCATCGTCTTTTCCCTCGGACCACATCATTTGATCCTTCAGCTTGGAAAAGCATTCCTCGCATACCCACTCATAGCGGGCACCAAGTCTATAATCAGTACCAGTGGTGTAACCTTCACGCAGGCTGTCTGGAGTTTTGTCAGAGAACTTGGCCCAGCAAGCGGCACAGTGGTCATGATCCCAGTCAGGACTTGGACGCTCCCAGGTTGACCTCCAGAAGGTCAGCCCCTTCAATGCATCGAGATAATCTAGATTTTGAGTCATGACTTTCTAACGCCGCCTCACTTGCAGCAGCTTCATATCAAACCGGGCTCGCATTGTCGCCTGTTGGCCCATCGGCGACGTTGCGCCGCGACGGTCCGAAGTCCGCTCGTTGAGCCAGAGCGGACGAGATTTACTCGACCTGAGTTCTTCGGGTTTTGACCAGCACCGGACCTCGGGAAGATTTCAATGCCCGCGGCGGCGGGTCTCCGATACAACACGGGATATAGTTACATTTCTGGATTGAACTGCTTAACTCTCTAATCGACCAATATTTCAAAAGAATCATAGGAGCCGCAATGTCCTCTCCAGAAGAAGACGATCGGCACGAGTTTTTAAGATCCTGCGGTAGGTTCGTCTCCGTAACACCTCCGAAGATCACAGCCTTGCTTTCGACCTCACTTACTAGCAGCGCAATTACCAGCTCCGTGGGCGGGCGTCGTGTATGCCTAATAACTATCGCTCGCAGAAGGCCGCCCGAGAGGCAGCCTTAGACTGTTACCGGTGTTTGCCGCTGTCCATCGGAATCTCCTCAACTTCCACTTCGCTGCGAGAGCGAAGATGGAGGCGCCGGAGAGAGTTGCTCCGTTCGAACCATTCAGTGCGCGGTCGCAACACCTAGGCTGGCTCGATCTGACCTTCGTCGAATTCGACCGGGGTCATGCGCTGGAAGATATCGACAAGGACATTGAGTCGGCCTTTCGAGTCAAGCCGATCGATTGTGCCCTGGAAGGACGCGAACGGACCGCTGGTAATGCGCACCAACTGGCCAATGCTCCAGAGACGCTTGCGACGGGATACGGGGATTGATCCCATTGCCTCCAGCGCGCGCACGTTCGCCATGTCGCTCGGCTTCAGGTAGGGATAGCAATCGCCCATCCTGAAGTAGCCATCCACGCCGTCGACCCTGACACCGCCTAGCGAGGCCTGGAAATCAGGGATGAAGATGACCTGAGCGAACAGCGGCGTCGCGATTTCGCAGATCCGACCGCGATGCATCGCGCGCTTTCGGATGACAGGGAAATAGGCGCTGACGCCACGATCCTGGAAGGTTCGCATGACCTTGCGCTCCCGGTTCGGATATGTAAGCAGCACGTACCAGCGCTGCGGCTCCAGCGGCACGGCGACAGCTTCATCGAGCATTGGGACGAACTCCACGAACTCACCAATTCTATAGGTCATGCTCATTCGTCCCCCGCTCCTGTGACGCGTCGTTCTGCGATGCCGCCTCCTCGGCCGATCGGCAGGGCGTGCCGTCGACCTTGAGCGGGAATTCCCACGGCGCAAAGAAGCCCATCCTCACACCGACCTTTTCGACCAGAGGCGGACGCCCGGAGGTGATGTGCTTGGCCAGGAAGCCATTCCAAGCAGCGATCTGTTGGCGATCCTCAATCCAGATCCAGTCGGCGCGCGGCGGCGCATTCGCAAAGCCGAGCAGCTGCGGCGTCAAATGGTACGGATAGAGCATGCGTCCGTTGCGCACATACGGTTTGATCCGCGCGACTGCAAAAAGAGTCTCGATCGCCAAGGCCTCCCGCGAGCCGACCATGATCGGCGGCGCTGCTGCAGGTGTATCGGCATCGGTCGAAGTCTCTTCACTTTTCGCACGCGGCTTGGGTGCCGGCGCGACGCGCTCGGCTATCTGTTGCTCAATGCGCTTGCGACGCGCGCGCTCCTCGCGCCGTGGCGAGACGATCGCCTCGCAGGCGAGATAGACCTCGCGTACCGTTGGCAGAAAATCCTTTCGGATCGGCAGCCCTTCGGCCGGATGCGTGACGGCGCAGATCACGTCGTCGGGATACTTCGCGAGCACTGCCGTGATCGCGGCGACGTAAGTGTCAGGATCTGCTGCGTCAGCCCTTCGATAGCAGCCGAGGAGCAGCCGCGCCCGTTCTGCTGCGTACTCCGTCACCACCGCTTGGTCGGGCGTCGAATGATCGGAGACGGTCGACGAGACGGTCAGCGGCTTGAATGAGGTTTCCGCTTCGGAGTCGGTCATTGCTGGTCACCACTCGGGTTTCGGCCGAACGCGCTTCGGCGATCGGCAACGGCGCCTGGCGCCGGGCATACGCGGTTGCGAACACTTTTTCGAAATACGAAAAGGGCTTGATTGGTCGCTCGCCGGCGAAGCGTGAGGCCTCGGCAGCGATCATGTCCGGTGGCCAGCCCTGCTGCAGCCAAAGCACGGCGCGGTACTCGAGCCCCGCCAACTCCGGGGGGATTTCGAGCAGAGTCTGGATGCCGATCGCCTGGAGGAAAGCAGCGGCGAGCGCCCGCGATGCTGGCGTGAACGCAGAAGCGGTCGCGCGCGGAACCATCTCATCCCGTTTTATAGGGGGCGTTAACAAAGGGTCGTTATTGGTGCCAACGTATGGATTGGCACCCCGTGCCACCTCTGGATTGGCACCCCGTGCCACCCCAGAGTTGGCACCCCCCGTGCCAATAGGTTGGCACCCCCCCTCCTGAAATGCGCTTTCTGCATGGCTCCAGGTGACGTCGTCATCTGGCGTTGAAGGGATGCGATCAGCATCAAAATCATCGCGATCAAGCAACACGCGATAGGCATAGGCCAGCGAGGGACGGCCGCCCGCCTCCTCGACCTTCACGTCGCGCCTCTTGCGCTCGACGTAGCCTGCTTCACAGAGCCGGTTGAGCGAGTTTTGGAGCGACGCGCGTGACGTCCCGATCTCTTCGGCCATGGTAGTTTGCCTGCGCACACACCACCCTGCACGATCGGTGTGACGTCCAAGCAGGCACAGCACGCGGAGATCGCTGGCTTTCAGAGATGGATCCGTCACCGCAGCGGCGGGGATGACTGAAAATCGAGGGCCTGACAAGGTGATGCTTTCTTGAGAATTCGAGTCAGCTGGACGCGCTAAGCAACGGAACACGAGAGAGGAATTGACGCTGCCTACGGCCTATCGTCGTCGATCATCACATCGACGATCGCTTGCGCAGTCATGTAATCGAAAGCGCCCGTTTCGATAGCCTTGGCCAGACGCGGCCACCATCGATCTGGAAAGCGCGCGCCGTTGACCGTGCGGCCGAAGCTCACGACCTGGTACTTGTCGAGGCCATCAACTTCGCGGTCGGCGACTTTACGGGTCAGCGCGGTGATGACGTCGGCTAACTTGAGGCCCGCATGCCCGCCAGCCGCGATCGTCGAAACAATGAGGCTGGTGTCAGGCATCGACGCAGGCCTCGCACGCGGGCGTGTTGCCGCCGCGCCGGATCAGCTCGGTGCCACGAAACCACTCTTTCCAATGCTGCGGAAACCCGCGCTCATCGCTTTCATGGCGCGAGACGCAGACGATGTCGCAGCCATTGCGCTCGCACACCTTGCGCGAGCTATGGCCATCGTCGCTGCGCACCTTTTCGCTCCAGCGGTGATTCACGATTGCGACCTCCGCACGCGAGCCTCGAGGTCGCCGAGCACGAAGGTCGTCTCAGGGCCGGAGACGTCGATCGCCGTACGCTCGGCCAGCCCGCTGCGCTGCCACCAGGCAATGGTGTAACCTGCTATGAAGCCGGCAAAAAAAACGACGAAGCCGCCGCCGATCAGGATCTCGCCGCGGATCATTTGCGCCCCCGATTGCGATCAAGTTTTTCGCCTTCGGCGACTACCAGCGCGGCAGCGCGCACCAGGTCGCGCCGGTTGTCCTGCGGCTTCCACCAGTCGAGCGACCATGGCCAAGCTATGGGTGGCTTCGGCCCGAAGCTCTCGTCCGCACGGCGGCGCCACGTCGGCATGATCGCGTAGCTAGAACCCGCGGCAGCCAGCTCGCCAACCGGATGCGCATCGTCATGCGTTGTCGACCAACCCTCCTGCTCAATCTGGCGGAATCGCTCGGCAATGACTGCCTGCATGAACGGCGACAACGGCCGACGAATATGCATAGCTTCAAAGAGCCGTCGCAGCAGATAAGATCGCGCGATCGAGATCACGGTCATGATCAGGGCGAACAGCAGATTCTGCTGAAACGAGATGATGACGCCGAGCAGCGGCAGAAAATACATCTGCGCCGCAAGGCTGATGCCGAACCCGATCGCGATATTGATGACGCTCTCGACGAGCGACATGATCTTGCTTTGCTTCACGCCTCTGCCCCCTGATGCTGTTGAACTGACGGCGGACCGACCAGTTGCGCCAGGAAGGCGCGACCGTCGTCGCTGACGGAGATCTTGGTCAGCCCGCAATGGGCAAAGCCCTTGCCGACGAGATGGCGCAGCATCTGCGGCTCGATCGCGCCGCCGGCCTCAACCGCGAGCAGCGCCAGTTGCTCGGCCAGCTCGTCGTCATCAACCGGCAGCCGCGTTTGGCGCGCGACGTCGACCACCTCCGGCGGCGGTGCATCGTCGATCTGGCGCGCGACGTCGAAAAGCGACATTTGCGGCGCGCGATACGGCTCAGTCAGATCAGCCTTCGGCGCCGGTAGCGCAGCCTCGGCCGCCTCGAGCTCGCGCAGGCGGTCCCAGCCCTTGCCGCGCAGCGCCCATTGACCTGAGGCCTGATAGGCCATCTCGCGCGCCAGCCAGTGCGGACCGAGCACGTCGCAGAGCGCGCGCTTGGGATGGCAGAAGTCAGACAGTATCTTGAGCTGCTCGCGTTCTGGCAATTCAAGCGCGTCGAGATCGGACGGCGCCAACCATTCAGAGCCGGCGAGCTGGTCGATGGTGACGACGTCGTTGTCGTCATAAGGCGCGCGATCGTCCGCGACGGCCGCAGCGGCGCTGGCCCCGTCAGTTGCTTCCGCTGCGGCCGCCTTGTCGACGCCGCCATGCGGCGGCGCGACGTGCTCACCGGAGGGCTCCGGGAGATCATCGCCCACCGGCGACGAGCTATCGCTCGCGCCGGACGGGTTGCCGATCGCGCCTTCCGGCGCGACGGCGGCTTGATTGCCCCACGCGCCCCAGCCTTCCGGCAGCGGGTGCTCGGCGTCGACGCGGGCGAACAGCTCGAGGACCGGCAGGCCGCCGGCCATCGAGGCGATCATCTCGCGGTAGAAATCCGGCTTGCGCGAGTGCTCGCGCGGCCGCTCGCGATGATTGGAGCCGAACTTTTTCTCCGGCATCGGCAGCCCCTGCCCCCGCTTGAACAGCAAGAGCAGCTCGTCCTGGTCGCGAAAGATCTTTCCAGTGCCGGCGACGCCCGGATGATCGGGGTCGGTCTTGGTCCAGACGGCCAGCGTCGAATAGCTGTCAAAACCCCAGGACTTCGCCACGGCATAGCCCAGCGGCATCGGCACCCTGGCGCGGACGATCTCGCCGGTGCCGACGACCTCGACCTCGGTCTCGATCTCATGCAGCGCGAAGGCGTGCGCGCGCGGAATCCAGAGAAACAGCCAGGCGTCGGGCAGCATCATCTCGGCGACCGGCAGCGCGCAGATCTCGTCCCACGTCATGGTAGGGTAGTGGTTTTCGTAAGAGCGGTCGGTCACGCCCTGGTATCGGCGCCAGGCCGGGTCGGCGTAGATGACCGGATATTTCCGGCCCGACGGCGCGAGCTGCGCCGAGGCATCCGAAAGAGTGCGCGCCAGGTTACGGCGGTGCTCGGCGCCCTGCTCATCCGTCACGATGCGCGTGATGTCCATCGAAACGCGCCCTTTGAGGGAGCGCATCACGGCCTCGTGGTGCTCGATTGCCCGCTCGAAATCGGCCGGCGCCATGTCGGCGATGCGCTGGGCGCGCGCGGAGAGCTTGCGATCGATCCCCGCCTCGGCCAACGTGGCCGGGCGGTCTACCTGTTCCCGCTCGGACTGGTAGGGCTGGCCGCCCTTGGCGAGCCCAACGGATTTTTTCTGCTCGCGGACCAGCTCCCCAAGCCGCCGTTCAGCTCGGAAGCGGATCTTGGCGGCGTGGATCTGCAGCTCCACGTTCCGGGCCACCTGCCCGGCAAGGCGAATGGCCTCCCATTCGTCCCGGATCTGCAGGACCTCATCGACCGCGACTGCCTCGGCCAGGGCGCGGCGCGCCGCCTCGTATCGGACCAGCTCGGTCAAAACGGGATCTCCTCGAGCTGTTCACGCGCCGGCAGGCTGGCGAGCAGCCCGGCCAGGATGCTGTCGAGGCTCGGCGCCTCGCCGCGGGTGCGGCGGTTGATGATGTTCTCCCGCTGCGTCAGCCAGCGCCGGTTGCTGCGTCGATTATCGAGCGGCTGGCCGTTGACGTGGTCCACGACATGGGATGCAACGAAGTCGGCATCACGCGGATCGTTGCGGATCTGCAGCTCGCGATGCATCCGCACCGTGTCGCGCCGCTCGCCCGTGTTCCGCTTCGCATAAAGCTGCCATTCCTTGCCCTGGCCGCCGTGCCAGACGTTCCACTGCCACTGCATCAGCCAGTCGAAGTCGTCGGCGTCGACCAGCGTCCACACCGGCTTGCGCGAGGACAGCCAGATGCGTCGCCACGGCGTCCAGGAAAGGTCGACGAGGTCGGCCTCGAACGCGACCGCGCGCACACCGACGAGGTTGACCGGCGCCTGCATCATTCGAGCAGGCCCTCGTCGGCGCGGAAGGGAATCGCCTCCCCGTAAGCAAGAACGGACTCAGCGTCCCAGTTCGGCGGCACCGGCATCGGCAGAAAGGCCCGGTGGCCCAATACGATGATCAGCGGCGCCTCGTCCACGATGACGACGCGAACCGCACCGACGATCACCCGCCGGTCGATCCCGAAAAGGATGGCGCGGGCGGCCCTCACTGACGCTTGACCCAGCGGAAGCCGAAGCCGCGGTCGACGCGATGCAGAAACGGCTGCGCGCCGGCCGCAACAGCCAGCCCAAACCCGATGACCAGGACCACGGCGAGCATAACGAGCACCCGCAAATCCTCAGCGTCCGCGATGCGCGTGGCGACGTCTGACATTGGCCCCTCTCCCTGCGAAAACCCCTTGAAATGCAGCCCCGACGCGCGTTCTCCACACGCGTCCACAGCAGGCCGAGCGGTGACGCGGACCTGGTTGTCCACAAGCCAAAAAATTGGTGGTCGCGGCGCGGTGCCGGCATCGATCATCGTGTCGTCCAGAGGCCATGTTCCTGGTCATGGAACGGACCTCGACTGCTCGATCGAACGAATCTCCCGCTCCAATGCGCGGCGCGCCGGCCCTCGGGACGGAGGACCATTCGCCTCCCAACGGTGAATGGTACTTTGGTCGACCCCGAAACGTTCGCCGAAGACGGCCTGGCTCTCGCCAACCATCTCCCTCGCTTCACGAATCAAGGCCCCATTCATGACGCAACAATGCTTTTTGCATTACTATCGTCAATGCCTTTTGCATTCTAGTCCAATGCAAAATGCATTTATGGCTGAGATGCACGATAGGCTGGCCGCGGCCCGCAAAGAAGCTGGTTTTGCAACCGCAAGGGCTGCCGCTGACGCGCTGGGCGTTAGTGAGGTTACCTATGTCCAACATGAGAACGGGCGACGCGGCTTCAAAAGAGACGCAGCAGACCAGTATGCACGGAAGTTTCACGTTTCGCTGGAATGGCTGCTGACCGGAAAAGGCGCCAAAGAACGCCGCCCGAGACGGCAGTCAGCCGATGAATTGCGCTATGTGCCGCTCGTCGGGTATGTCGGTGCGGGCGCACAAACGCACTTCTTTGCAAACGATGCCCCGCTCGATGAGGTGCCCGCGCCGAACGGCACGACCGACTCGACGGTTGCGGTTGAGATCCGCGGCGAGAGCTTGGGATCGTTCTTTGATCGATGGCTTGTATTTTACGACGACGTCCGCCGCCCCGTTACGGCGGACCTGATCAATCGTCTTTGCGTCGTCGGCCTGGACGATGGCCGTATCCTGATCAAAAAAGTCCAGCGCAGCAAAGCACGCGGGCTGTTTCATCTCCTCTCTCAGACCGAACCGCCAATTCTGGACGTGAAAATTGACTGGGCTGCCGCTGTCAAGAATTTGGTGCCTAAGTGAACTCGATCGAAAAGACCTCAATCGCGATGGTCGCAGTGCTCGGTGGCACCATTTTCTTTGCGTATGCCGTCCTCAGCTACGAGAAGGAAATTCGGGAATGTCGGGAGGCAGCCAGCGCTGCAGGATTTTCCGACTGCGACGTGTTTTCGCAGGCAAAGGCCGCCGGGATTACCCAAGCCTCGAAATGGGCCGAGAAGCAACGTCAGGACCAAGCGGCCGCTGACGAGCGAGCGAGAGAGCGTGAACGCTCCGCAAAGGCCAAGCAGGAGATGCAAGAACAAGTCGCAGCCATCAAGGCCGAGCTTAGCCGCAACCCCGCTAGCAAGATGAGCATACCTGACTTCACATGGAAGATCAGCGGATTCGGCAACGTAGCCCTCGTCAGCCCCACGATCGAGAACAAAAACAACTTCGAGGTCAAAGACATCGTCATCGAGTGTAATTTCTCGGCCAAAAGCGGGACGCAACTCTCGACCACGAACCAGACCATATTTGACACCGTTAAGGGAAACTCCAAACGCACCTTCAAAGAGGTCAACGTAGGCTTCATCCATAGCCAGAGCGCAAGGGCGTCCTGCCAAGTGAATTCGGCGAAACGAGCCTTGCTGGATTGATAATGCTATTTGCATTGACTCTATAATGCGTTTTGCATTATTGATGTTTCCCGTGAAACATTCACGGGAGACTCGCCGCCGTGCCACGCATCACCGATCTATCAGCCAAGGACTTTGACGCGCAGCTAAAGCTGCACGGTTTTTTCCAGGTACGCGCCGAGAACCGCTTCGCCGACATCCGCATCAAAGGCATGCCGCGCACCGAGCCGGTGATGCGCGGACGGCGCATCGACCGGCAGGCCACGCTCGAGGCCCTGCTCGCGGCCCGCAAGGCGCACCAGGACGCCGCCGCAGCCGCCGAGGCGGCCCAGATCGAGCGCGAGCGCATCGCCGAGACGATAGCTCCCGCCGCCCTGCCCGCGGCCCGCGCCAGCTTGGCCGGCGCTGCCGCCATCGCCCAGCTCGCCGACGACTTCATCACCATCACCACCCGCAACGAGGGCGCCGCCCTCCCCGACCTCATGAGGATGGGCTGGCGCAAAAGCCAGCTGTTCGAACATGCGGACGCCGCGCGCACGCTGGCCTATTCCCGGCAGAACGGGGCTGCCTGCTAATGTGCGTCTACTTCCCCGACCTCCTCCTCGCTTGTGGCTGTCCCGACTGCAGCGTCTGCGTCGACAGGGAATTACCGCTGCCGCTGCCTGACGCCCGCGGGGTTTCACAATGGCGAGAGGTGCAATGCCGGATTTCCGTTGGCATCGAGGCGCCGCTGTCGCGCACACCCGTTCTGGTTGCGGAGCGACGCGGATGAGCGCACACTTCTCGTCACGGTCCTACTATCTCCGCCTGCTTGAACTCGGCCAATTCGAGCGGCGCGCGCGCGGCGGCTGGCGGTTCGGTACGCGGCGGATCAGCGACCGGGTCGTCACGCAGCTGATCGCCAGCGGCCACGCGGAGATCGTTGGCGATGATGGGCGCTGGCTCCAGCGCGCGCCGCAGGTGACGGGAGAGCCGGGATGACATGCATTGTCGTCGCTGTCGCCATCGTAGCGCTCGCGTCCGCAATCGCGGTCGCCGCGTACCGCCGGGCCTTTGTGCGGGGTCGCCGGCAGGGCCTCGAAGACGCTGGCGCGCTGATCCTCAACGCGCCAGAGGAAAACGAGCGGCCATGAGCAGCGCCCCGCTCTCCCCCGCCCTCGAGTCCCATTTCCGGGACTTCGTCACGATCGACGTTCCACAACTGTCTCGGCTGTTCCCAATGGACCGGAAAACCATCAAGCGCCATATTGACGCCGGCCGCCTGCCCGACCGCAGCAAGGGCTTGGGCCGGGACAAGCCGCGCCGCTGTTTCACCCGCGCGGACATCGAGGCACTTTTGACAGGGGACCGAGGGCCATGTCCGTCTACCGAGACAAGCGCTCGCAATTCTACCAATACGAATTCCAGATCCAACGTCGTCGGTTTTACGGCTCCACGCAACGGGACAATGAACTCGAGGCCCGCGAGGTCGAGAAGGAAATGCGACGCGACGCCATCGCGCAGCTCGAGCGCGAGCGAGCCGAGCAGCGCGCCCCACTAACGCTGCAGCGCGCGTGCGACCGCTGGTGGAACGAGCACGGCCAGCATCTCGCCGACCTCAAGATAAAAAGCTCACTCGACCGCATCGTCGAGATCCTCGGCGCCAAGACGCAGCTGCATGACATCATCGACGACACGGTCTCGCGCCTGGTGGCCGAGCGACGCAAGGACACGCGGCGAGACTCGACGATCGTCGAGCGCGGCCGCGCCAAGATCATCCGCCGGCCGATCACCGCGACGACCGTCAATCGCACCATCGACCTACTGCGCCGGGTGATGCGCCGCGCCAAGGAAAACTGGAACGCCTATCTGCCGAACGAGCCGACCTGGAAAAAGCACCGGCTGAAGGAGACCAGGCGCCCGGTGCGCGAGATCTCGGCGGCCGAGGAACACGCCCTCGATGCGGCCGAAAATTTCGACTATGCCGAGCTGCGGCGCTTCGCCATCATCACGGGCTTGCGACGGCGCGAAATGCTGATCACCTGGCCGCAAGTCGACTTTGAGAACGCCACCATCCAAGTGCAGGTCAAGGGCGGCGGCTGGCGCACCATCCCGCTGACGAAAGAAGCCTATGCAATGCTCTGGCGCCGGCGCGGCCATCATGCTGAATTCGTCTTCACGACCAAGGCGCAGCGCAATTGGAAGAACTGGCGTAACCCGAACGATCGCCGCATGAAGGGCGAGCGCCACCCCGTCACCTATGAGGGCTTCGGCTCGCACAAGGACCGCGCGTGGTCCAAGGCCGGCGTCAAGGCACGCATCCACGACCTGCGCCACACCACCGGCATGCGAACGCTGCGCAAAACGCGCAACCTGCGCGTGGTGCAGGAGCTGCTCGGCCACACCGACATCAAAACGACGTCGAACTTCTACACGGCCGCAACGGTCGACGACGTCCGCCAGGCGATGGAAGAAACGCACGGCACGCGCGAGATCGCCCCAGCGGCGCCGCGGCTGGTGGACAAGGGCGAGTGATGGCGCGGGAGCAAAAGATCACGCTCGGCCAGATGCGCCAGCCGGAGGGCGGCCGCGGCGGGACGCGCGCCCTTCTGATCTATTGCGCCGACTACCGCTGCGGCCACATGGTGCGGCTGGCGCCGGACGTGGTCGACCAATGGCCGGACGAGATGCGCCTGTCCGACCTCGAGCCGCAATTCACCTGCAGCAAATGCGGCCGGCGCGGCGCCGACGCGCGGCCGGATTCGTCCGCCCCTTCGGGGACAGGCTAGGGAGAGCGAGAATATGTGGAGATATCATGCGCAACGCCTCGAGGAGCCACTCGTGGTGAATTACAGCGATCGACTGACGGCGAACCTTCAACGGGCGCTTTCCGGCGAGGAGCAGGACGCATATGCCCCGCGGACAATCGAGATCCTGAACAGCCTTGGCGCGGACGGTTGGGAGCTGGTGACCATAGCGCGAGACCAGGACGGACCCGTGGCCTTTTTCAAGCGCCAGACATGAAACCCGCTAGGAGCACGGCGGAAATAACGCACCACCGGCGCCGGCTGGGCATCTGTGAAGCCGAGCGGGCGAAGGCGGTTGCGCTTGTGCGCGGCACGGCCTCGAGCTGCGAGGCTGCCGCGCTGGCGGGCATAGAGATCGCATTCGACGCAGCAGGCGCCCGACGTCTGGCCGAACTGCTCGAACTCCTGGCGGATCTCCTCGAGGACGGCGCCGGCGTCGCCGACGCCCACCCCCCGGAGAACACCCCGGAGCGCGGCGCCGTGCGACTCGAGGCCCGGCCCTGCCTCTATTGCAACAGCACCCAAGCCGGCGTGCGGACGATTGGAGGCGGAGCCCTTCGCCAGGTGGCGTGCATGGCCTGCCAAGCGCGCGGCCCGGAAATGGACGATCGCGACGCTGCCGTGCTGGCCTGGAATTTCGCCTGCGTGGCGACCGCCGCGTTTGTCGCGCCGCTGGCGGACCCCCCGGCACTTCGCAGCCCACCCGAACCCGGCTAGGAGCCTCGCCGATGCGCCCAAGCGACCCCGCCCCTCGCAGGACAGCCCCCAGGGGCAAAATAACGCGCCGGTGGCCCGCGCTGAGCGATGGCGCACGCGCAGTCCTGACGACTGCCGCGCTGCTCGACGGCGAGTGGTTCGTCAACGCAGAGAACTTCGACGCTGCCGCCGAGCTGGTGCGGAAGGGACTGGCCGAGGTGCAGGACGGCGATGAAGGTCTCGACCTTCTTCTGACCGCCAAGGCCAGCGCACTGGTGTTCAAAACCCCGAAGAAAACCCGTAGGGCGGGACTGAGGCTCCCGCGTTCGCGGCCCGATGACAGAGCATCGTCGTAACATCAACCATGGCGCCGGCGCCGCGGTGACCGAGGACGAATGACCCGGCTTCGCAAGAACGCTTCGCAGGGCGCAGGGCGCGAGCAAAAGATCACGCTCGGCGAAATGCGCCACCCGGAAGGAGGCCGCGGCGGCACGCGCGGTCTATTGGTCTATTGCGGCAACTATCTTCGCTGCGGCCACATGGTGCGCCTGCCGCCCGCCGAGGTCGACCGCTGGGGCGACGATGTCAGGCTGTCGGACCTCGAACCGCAACTCACCTGCAGCAAATGCGGCCATCGCGGCGCTGACGTGCGACCGGATTTCGATGCGCCGCTGACGAATTCGACACTCAAGACCCGCAGCTAAGCGCTCAACGAGGTCGATGGCGAGCCATCCGTGGTCCCCTTAAGCGCCTGATCAAACTTCGCAGCTAGGGCCTGGTTGATCGGAATGATTTCCTTGGCCCTCTTGCTCAGTTGCCTGTTCGCGCCTTTCGACTTAGTGCCCCGAACCGCGCCGTGATACCAATTTCGCCAAGTGGGATCGTGCTCCACCGTGGCTTTGACGGCGTGGATCTCGGCGATTGTCACGGACGCCGCGCCGACGGGATCGCGCACAGCCGGGTACATTGCTGTCGGCTCCAAGCCATCGAACGCCAAGATCTGCTCGAGGTCGCCGGACAAGGTGCCATCCTTCCCGGAGGACGGCTTGAATGCCGCAGACGAAATCACGTACCGCCCAAGGTTTTCATCAAAAACGAGATGATGCGGCGAACGAAGACTGCGGATGAAACGAAACTCAGGCTGCAGCTTCGAAGAATGCCATTTGCGCCGGAGCAGCAGCATGAGGGGCATGGTGCACGCGCGCAGCAATCCAGGGCGCCCAACGATAAAAGAGAGCAAACGCTTCCTCGCCGTCACCGTCGAACTCCGCACCAGTCGCATGATCTCGAACCCAGATCGACATCGCTCCATCAGTATCGAGATCGAGCTCCAGCTCACCGCGCCGGGTATGCCATTCAATTTGAAGACTGCCGTCACCGCCAGGAACGAGACGCGGCGCAACTACGTCGCTCGCAGCGTCTTTTAGAGCGGTATCGACGTAAAACATTGCGCGCGCCAGAATCTCAGGTGACAGCGCCACCGACCCAGGCCCGTCCCAGCCAGCCTTTAATGCGGCAAGGCCGCGAGCGTTAGCTGCGAGCTGGTCAGCCCACACACTCGTGCGCCCTTCTTCGACGCGCAAAGGTTGCGCCCCACGCGCAGGCGGCGGCGCAGAATGAGATGCGTCAAGCCACCCGAACCTGTCGCTCAGTGTGACGAAAGGTGCCGGAGGCGGCAAATTCGCAGGATTCGCGAGCAAGACGCTTGTCAACGAACCAGCTAAAAATTGGTTAATCGGCATCTGAAATCATCGCGCTCTGGTAGATTTCGCGAATCTTAGCATGAACATCACTTATAATATGATTGCTTTCCTCACCATCTGCAACCGTCGCCATACCTTGGAAATTGAAGTTGAGAACCCGAATCGCCGGCGGGGCCTGCCCCAGGGCGACGGCGGCCGTGACGACTGCCCTCATCGGCTCATCGTCGGGACCCGGGTACACTCGCTCGCCCCACTGCACGAGGAAACCATTCACACGGCGCCCCCCCGGCTGAACGAATCGGAAAACTTCGGAAATCCGTTTTTGCTTTCCTTCCACCTCCAGGGGCGTCGCATTGAGATAATTGACCTCGACAAGGCGATACTGTGGCCTGGCCCGGAATCGGCCCTCGATCCAATCCTCGACGCGCGAGCGCATTTCGGTCCAAAGAGCGAGCATTCTTTCGAAGCCGGGGTAGTCCGCCGGCAAACCTACCGGCTCGATTCGCGCCCAGCCAAAAGCCAGCCTGTCGTTCTGAAGCTGCAAGGTGTAGCGACCATCTTGGGACCGCAGTAACATTCGCGGGAGCATTGTTCCCATGCCGAATTCGATAGCGGGCCCTTGGGGCGCGCCAGCCGTGGGCATGTTCGCGGTAGGAAGCGGAGGCAATTCCTGATGCAGGGGAAAGTCCGGAAATGAGGAGACCCAGTTAGCAAGGTCCATCAAGCCGAGCGGCAACGGTGCGCGAAAATGACCAGCCAAGACGAATTCTTGCAACGTTGTGGTGGCCGCGGGCGCGACACTTAGAGCCTGGACCATAGAAACTCTCCCAATGCGCCGGAACCAAAGCATTCTGGTTGCGCCACGGCAAGAACACTTGTGGACTACGCCTAACAGAGAGGACCGCTATAGTTCCCAGCGCGCGGGCCGCCCATCGCCCAGAACCCGTTAGGAAGCCCGTCCATGCGCCCAAATGACCCTGCCCCGCCCTCCGGCAGCCCCGACGCCGAGTTGTCGCACCAGCAAGGCGCTGTGCAGCGCATGGACGCACTCGAACTTCAATTGAGGATCCTCGAGCGCGATCAGGCACGCGCCGAGCGGGACCAGCTGGCCGCGCTGCTTGCGGAGGTGAACGCCGTGCTGCAGGAGGCTTGGCCAGCGGATACGAAGGTCCGTTACCTGACCGAGCGGCTAGAGGGCGCGGCCCCGGAGAAAACCCCGGAACGCAGCGCGGACGGCAGCTAAGGCTTTGCTGAGTAGCGGATAATTTGTCCTCGCCCGGAATGTTTCTACTCCGCGGGTTGCAGGTTCGAGTCCTGCCGGGATCGCCACTCACGATTTTGCAAAGCCGGCGCCCATCACGAACGCGTGGGTAACCATATGCCGGCCTTTGAACGGTGCCGACCAGCACTATGTTAGCGCCGGGCGAGACGGGCCCGACAGGTTTCTGAATGCAGCAATCCGAGCTGACGAGAATGGCGATCGCATCTGCGGTCGCGGTCGTTGCGATATCGTATCTGGCAATCGACGCAGGCGTGGTGAACACCAATGTGGTCACGCGACCCATCAAGCTGGCCCAGGCCTCGATCATTGGCGCCGCAACGGGACAACGTCAGCCTGCATTTACCCTTCAGGAGTGGGCGCGCCGCGACCGCGAGAAGCCGCAACTGGAATATTGCCTGGCGGTCGACTGATCGACGCGCCCTCCGCCGGGCTGTCGACAGACACGTCACCGCCAGCCGGCTGATGACCGCGCCACCACCGCGTAATGGCAGCGGTGAGATCGCCCCACACCTCGGTCGGCAAATCCGGGACCGCCACCCGGACACTGTACTGATCCGTCATCGCATCGTGAAACCATTCGGTCGCGGCGAAGTCGAAACCGAAGCTGCCGGCGTGGCGGATGGGAAAGCCCTCGCGACGCAATTCGCAGCTCATGTCCTCGGCAGCCTGCCGGGCTGCCGCCTCGTCGAGCGCGCGCTGTCCGCGAAGGGTCACGTAGAGACTGTGGGTGAAGCGAAGCTGAGCCGAGAGCGCCGGGATCTCGGCGGCAAAGTATCGCGCCGAGCTTCGGCCGTTACGCAAGATCGCCGCCACGCGCCGCTTCGTCAGCGCCCAGTACGCCGCGCTGCCTGCGAAGGGCGGGAAGTGGGCCGGCAATGCCGCACCGCCGAGCAGCCGCACCGCATTGCGCGTTTCGGACGCGAGACGTGTCCATTCAATGTCCCCTGCCCGCGGCGAACGCTCGTGCCCGTGCACGAAGACGGCTGAGCCGAGCCGGCCATATTCCGCTCCGAGCGAGTCGAGCTTGTTGTGGCTTCGCACCAGCACCAGCGGAATTCCGTGCCACCTGGCCCACCTCAAGACCCGCCTGATGCGACCCGACCTGCCGGCGAAGCACGTCGTATCGAAAATCAGGAGATCGAGGCCCGAGCCGTCACGGCGCAGCACCGCCTCGATGGCGCCGGCGACGGAACAGGAATCCAGCAGCAGGATTCGCGGCGAGCTCACCCGTGCCAACGCATCGCCCAGCGGCAGCTTCAAGGCCTCGATGCGCAAATGCGGGATGAAGCTTCGGATCAGCTCCAGCGTCTCACCGTAGGAGCCTGGCAGCACCAGGATGTCGCCCTTCGCAACGATCCGCGCGGAGGCAAGCAGCACCGCGGAGATCGCCGCCATTCCCGAGGCGGTGTAGATCGCCGTGCTCGTGCAGCCGCCATCGAGCGCGTAGAACGACGGCCCGCGTACCGTGAGATCGGCCCGCTGGTAATCGTAACTGAACTCGAACGGCCCGCTGGCGGGATCGGCCGTGTGCGACCAGGCCGTCTCGGTCGCCTTCCACTCGTGCAATTCGTGCTCCGCCCTGAGCGCCGCGGTGATCTGGAATTTGGATTTGACGACGTCGTCGACGGAACACGGCGGCGCCAAATCGAGCGGGTTTCTCAGGCTGCCGTTCAACAGCCTGAGTTCCGCGTGCTTGCGTTCCAGATAGGCTCGAATGGTCTCCATTGCGCTTCTTGACAGGTCCAATCAGGCGTCAACGTCTGGAAAACCCAGCGGGTCCAACGCGCCTGCTGCAACGAACAGGCGCTTTCGCAGTTGAATCCATGCAAGGAGGACAGCATGGCTGACATCAGAGAGCACATGAAAATCATCGGCAAGGACGGCGCACATGTCGGCACCGTCGATCGCCTCGAGGGCAACCGCATCAAGCTGACGCGCAAGGACAGCCCGGAAGGTCACAAGGACCATCATCACTATATCGACACGAAATATGTCGGTGCCGTCGAAGGCGACGTCGTCAAGCTGTCGGTGAATGCCGACGCCGTTCCGAAGACGGAAGCGGCGTAAAACACTGAGCCCCTGCGGGGGCTTTTTGTTTGTTCACGGTCCGACTCCGCTTCGTTCGCGAGCACGAATCGCGAGCGCAATTCGATCGCGCGGCGCATTCGTTAACGAGGGCTTGCTGCGGTGGAAGATCGCTGCAATTCGATGGCCTTCATCACTGCGGATCGATCGGGAACGAATGCGCGATCAGCGCGTTGGATAACCGAACAGAGTGGTGCCGACCCGCCAGCCCCGGTCGGCTTTGAAGGACCCCGTGCTTGTCCCCCGAGCACGGGGTTTTTCTCATGTCAGTGCTATCGGACCGGCGGTCTGTGCCCGGCCGGATGCGAGGCGCCGGCTTGCTCATCGCGCAGATCGCGGGCGAGCTCGTGCCATGCCAGGGCCAGCTGGATCAGCCGTTGCCGGTCGACACCCTCGGCCTCCGCGGCGCGCTTCATTGCGGCCTCGGCCTCATGTTGCGGATCGTACTCGGTGTACATGAGGCAGACTCTAGCCGGCCATCTGGACAAGCGCGTGGCAATTTCGTTCCGTATGATTGCGGGGTCCCCCGCCAGCCGCGTGGACCGATCTGTGAACCACGTCACAGCCTGTCCGCGACATCTCCGCTAAACAAGCTGCCAAGGCTTCATGGGTGATGTCTGGTCATGACACGCAAAGCAGCAACCGAAGTCATCGTGCCGACGCAGCGACATCACGCGGACCTGCTCGGCATCGCCTATCTCGGCACCATCGGCGTCGTCATGGTGGCCTGGATCGCCGGCCTGGTCTGGGCCTCGATCGCGTTCTTCAACTGGCTCGTGTCCTGACGCGCGACGTGGTCGGTCTGCCCGCTGATCCTGCCTTAGATCAGGCTAGGCAGCACCTGCGCGAGTTTAATTCCGCCGCAAACGATCATGGCCCAGAGCGCCAGGCTGATCTGGATGGCATCCAGCATGTCCCACATCCCCGCGAATCATCCCGTCATTTTTCTTTGAGATTTGCGTGGAGCGGCGGCGAGCGCCAGAGCCAATTCGAACCAACCGCCGGCGTTCAAGAAGATGAGGCGAGCCCGAGCCCGCCTCAATGGTCCGATCCGGCAAGGAAAACTCAATAGAAAACTCAATAGCAGGCGCGGGGATCGGCCTGCACATATTGGCCGTTCGGATAACGGTAGTAGCAGGCGCCCTGCGCCCAGTAATAGCCGGGCTGGGCTGCGGCGGTCGCACCGGCGATTGCGCCCGTCGCACCGCCGAGGACCGCGCCAGCGGCAGCCCCTGTTGCATTGCCTGAGATCAGCCCGCCCAGCAGGCCGCCGACGATCGCACCGCCAAGCGCGCTTGCGCCGGGATCAGCCGGTGGCGGCGGCGGAGGTGGCGGCGCATAGGCCACCGGAGGCGGGGCGTAGGCTACCGGCACGTCGTCGATATAGTCCTCTGAGATGTAGGCCGGCGGGCCAGCCATGCGCTGCGGATAATAGTACCAGACGCCGCCAACGTCCCACCACCAGCCGGACCGGCCATGGCGGACTTCGTGGCGCCAGCGTCCGCCCTCCCAGGCGAGATTGCCGCGATA
The DNA here is from genome assembly GCF_028128865.1 of Bradyrhizobium sp. CCBAU 11357. Lineage (NCBI taxonomy): Bacteria > Pseudomonadati > Pseudomonadota > Alphaproteobacteria > Hyphomicrobiales > Nitrobacteraceae > Bradyrhizobium > Bradyrhizobium sp. CCBAU 11357. The sequence continues at coordinate 183,916 of NZ_LBJW01000100.1, forward strand.
GCTGTGTCCGCCCCAGTCCCGTGCCGGAGCAGGACCGCGCGCAACATGACGTCCGGGCGGCGGGCCGCCGGCATTGTGACCTGCATGGGGCTGACCGCCGGGCTGCGCAGGGCGGGTCGCCTGCTGGGGTGGAGGGCCCTTGCGCATGGACGGATTGGCCTGTGGCGGCGCGCCTGCGGCCGGCCCGGCCGGCGGTGGGCTTGCGTCTTTCGGTGGCCTGGCCTCCTGGGCCTGCGCCGACAGCGCGAGCAACGAGATGGCGGAGACCACGGGAATGATGATCTTGATGCGTTTGGACGCACTCATGCGTGCTAGCCCCCTGCTCTTTCCATGGCCATGATTTCCGGGCGCGATCGACGAATCGCCGCGCGCCGGGCTGATGCCGGCCGAAATCACTGCCCTGCTTGATCGGCTAAGTCCCGTTACAAATGATTAAGATCAGGACCTTTTTTCAGCCCTGCGGGTCGTGCGGGATCGCGCCTAGCGCGCCGGCTCGATCACGTTGCAATTGCTTCGCCCGGACATCAGGCAATCCTGCATCTTGCTGGCTGCCGTCAGATCCCGGGCCAGCCACCAGCCGACGCCGAGGATCACGACCGCGATGATCAATCCTGCGAGCGCGCCGCGGCGGTCGCCGCCGGACGGACGCTTGGGCTGACGGTTCGGTCGAGGATTGGGCTCCTCGCCCGGTTCGGATCTGGACTCTGGTTTCGACATGGCCGCCTGGTCACGCTGGCGCGCTGGCTTTACCACCTCTGCGGCGTCGCGTCACATCCCGATCACCCGGCCCAATTCAGCCCCGGGTCTGCCGGATCGCATCCTTGCGCAAGGTTTCGACCGCCGGAATTGCCTCCTGAACGCGCGGTGCGCAGCTCGTGAGCACGAATGCAGTCCGGGTGCATTCCCAATTCGCTCCCAGCACGGCACTTTCGATGGGCTGCGGACGTGCGAGCAGCAGCGCGGCGCCGGCCACGCCTGCCACGGCGAAGGCAATCGCCAGCGTTTTCAGGCTTGGTCTTGAGATCGTCATGCCCGTGCTCCGTCTCGTACCGGGCGGACGCTAGGCGTCGCCCGTGCGCCCCGTTTATGAGGGACATCACAATTCAGCAGTTTTTCCGGGCTACGAGAGATCGTCGGGGGGGCGATTTTTCGTTGACCTGATCGGCTGCGATTATGGGTGGCTTCGCGACGCGCGCCGATGTACACGCTTCTGCGTCGCGTGGCGCCTGCTATGCCCAGCCGACGTACCAACAGGCACCGATGTAGGATCGAAAGCGAGGAAGACAAGGCTCGTCGATGAGTGGATTCAGGGAACCCGGCTTTGCAGACCGGCAAAAGGCGGCGCAGGACGCTCGCAAAAATCTTTTGAACAAGTTCAAGTCGCAGCCGGGCCCGGATGATCCGGCGGTGATCGCGCGCCGCGCTGAACGCGAGGCCCTCGCGGCCAAGCGCGCCGAGCAAAAGGCCGCGCGCGAGGCCGAAAAGGCCGAGCAGAAGCGCCTCGAGGAAGAGGCCAAGGCGGCGGAAGCTGCGCGGATCGCGCGGGAGGCCGAGGAAGCCGCCGAGAGGCTGGCTGCGCTCGAGGCCGAGCAGAAGGCCAAGCGCGATGCGCGCTACGCCGCCCGCAAGGCGAAGCGCAAGTAAGACTCGCCGGTCACGTTCAATTGAACTTGAACTGAACCATCATTCCGGAGGCGGCCTCAAAGGCCGCCGCCGGAATTCGAGAGGGCGCGACCCGCCAAAGGGCGTTGCGCGATGACGGCCTGGATCAGTTCTTCTTCATCATCCCGTCGTCTTTCTTCATGCCGTCCTTCGACATGTGGTCCTTCTTCATGCCGTCGTCCTTGGACATGGTGTCCTTCTTCATCATGCCGTCCTTGGACATCGTGTCCTTTTTCATCATGCCGTCGTCCTTGCCCATCTTGTCCTGAGCAAAAGCGGCCGGCGCAAACGCGAGGCCTAGCGAGAGAGCGGCAGCCGAGACGCCGAGCACGATGCGGGTGCGAATGGTCATGGTTCATCTTTCCTTCGAGATGGTGTTTGTCAGCGACGGACGCCGCTATTCAATATCGACGGATTGCCAGTCGGCGTTGTTACGCCGCTGCCTATAAATTTTGGCGAGCCATCCGCTAGCCGTTGTACGGCGTGCTTCGCGCTCACAACCGGGATCGCAAGTGTGCAGCGCAGCACGGTCGGCACTTGCCGCGGCGTTCGGTCTCGAACTATCAGATGAGAGAATATCGGGTGGAAGACCGGCTAGGATGGGCCCGAACGCCGGTCTGACAAGACCCGACCCAAATCACACCAACAAGAACAGTCCAAAGAAACGATCAAAGGGATCACACCATGATTACGCGCCGACATCTGATCGCGACCGCCGTCGCGGCACCCGCCATTCTGCGCTTCGGCACTGGCACCGCGCAGGCCGCGACCACGCTGAAGATCTCACATCAATTTCCGGGCGGCACCATCGACAAAGGCGATTTCCGCGACCGGCTCTGCCGCATGTTCGCCGCTGAAGTTGCCAAGCGCAGCAATGGCGACATTGCCGCCGAGATCTATCCGAACTCCTCGCTGATCAAGACCAACGCGCAGTTCTCCGCCATGCGCAAGGGCGCGCTCGATATCAGCCTCTATCCGATGCCCTATGCCGGCGGCGAGGTGCCGGAAACCAATATCGGCCTGATGCCGGGCCTGGTGACCACCTACGACCAGGGCCTGCGCTGGAAGAAGGAGCCCGTCGGCAAGGCGCTGACCGACTTCCTCGCCGACAAGGGCATCATCCTGCTCACCTGGGTCTGGCAGGCCGGCGGCGTCGCCAGCCGCTCCAAACCGATCGTTGCCCCGGAAGACGCCAAGGGTCTGAAGGTGCGCGGCGGCTCGCGCGAGATGGACATGGTGCTGCAGACCGCTGGCGCCTCGGTGCTGTCGGTGCCTTCCAACGAAATCTACGCGGCGATGCAGACCGGCGCCTGCGATGCCGGCATCACCTCCTCGACCAGCCTGATCTCGTTCCGCCTCGAAGAGGTCGCGAAGTCGCTGACATCAGGGGCAGGCGCCTCCTACTGGTTCATGCTCGAGCCGCTGATGATGTCGAAGACGATCTTCGACAAGCTGCCGAAGAACCATCAGGACATCCTGCTCGCGGTCGGCACCGAGCTCGAGGCCTTCGGGCGCAAGGGCGCGCAGGACGACGACGTCGAGGTCGCCAAGGTTTATGAGAAGGCCGGCGCCAAGGTCTCGGTTCTGGATGCCGCGACCGTCGGCAAATGGCGCGACATCGCGCGCGACACCGCCTGGAAGGATTACAGCGCCAAGACCGCGACCGCCGCAAACCTGCTCAAGCTCGCCATCGACGTCGCGGCATGAGCCACGGTCCGCTTCCGGATCGTGACGACCAGGCGAGCGTCGCCGCAGGGACCGGCCCTGGGGCGGCGATCGATCGCGGTCTCGCCGTCCTCAACAGCATCATCGTCGTGTTCGCCGCGATTGCGCTGGTCGCCGCCTGCACCATCCTGAGCTACAGCGTGCTCAGCCGCGCGCTGTTCAAGGCGGCCAATTACTGGCAGGACGAGGCCGCGGTGTTCCTCCTGGTCGGCGCCACCTTCATGACGGCGGCCTATGTGCAGCAGAATCGCGGTCATATCGGCATCGAGGCCTTCGTCGGCCTGCTGTCGCCATTCGCGAACCAGGTTCGCCTCTGGCTGGTCGATGCCGCCACATTCCTGTTCTGCGCCTTCTTCACCTGGAAGTCCTGGACACTGGCCCATGAGGCCTATGTCGACGGCCAGGTCTCCAACTCGATGTGGTCGCCGCCGCTGGCGATCCCCTACTCGCTGATGGCACTCGGGATGAGCCTGCTCTGCCTCCAGATCCTCGTGCAGCTTGCGCTGCCCTTCACCGGAGCCAAGCGGCCATGAGCGTTTTCGGCATTGGCCTTGCCTACGGCATTGCGACGCTGCTGGTGATGTTCTCGGGCATGCCGATCGCGTTCGCGCTCGGCGCGGTCGCGGTCGTGTTCATGGGCATCTACATGCCCTCGGCCTCGCTCGATACGGTGACGCAGAACGTCTACGAGGAGATGGCTTCGATCACGCTGCTGTCGATCCCGCTCTTCATCCTGAAGGGCGCGGCGATCGGCAAGTCGCGCGCGGGCCAGGATCTCTATTCGGCGCTGCATGCCTGGCTGCATCGCGTGCCCGGCGGCCTCGGCGTCGCCAACGTGTTCGCCTGCGCATTGTTTGCGGCAATGGCGGGATCTTCGCCCGCGACCTGCTCGGCGATCGGCTCGGCCGGCATCCCCGAGATGCGCAAGCGCGGCTATTCCGGCGGCTTTGCAGCTGGGATCATCGCGGCCGGCGGCACACTCGGCATCCTGCTTCCGCCCTCGATCACCATGATCCTGTTCGCGGTCGCCGCCGAAAAGTCGCTGGGGCGGTTGTTCCTCGCCGGCATCGGACCGGGCCTGCTGCTGGTCACGCTGTTCGGCGCCTATGCCGTGATCCGCTTCCGCCAGGAATACAGGGCGGCCGAAGCGGTCTACAAGAATGGCGGGCCGGAGGCTGCAATCCTCACCCGCGACGAATATACGCTCGCCGAGCGCTTCAGCGTGCTGCCGCGCGTGATCCCCTTCGTGCTGCTGCTCACCGGTGTCATGGTCGCGCTCTATGGCGGCTACGCCACGCCGTCGGAAACCGCGGGCCTCGGCGGCCTCCTGGCGCTGGCGCTGATCGCGGCGATCTACAGCGTATGGCGGCCGAGCGACCTCGCTCCGATCATGAAGTCGACGATCCGGGAATCGACCATGCTGATGATGATCATCGGCATGTCCCTGCTCTATTCCTACGTGATGAGCTATCTGCACATCTCGCAATCGGTGGCCGAAGCCATCGTCGCGATGCATTTGCCGCGCTGGGAGCTGCTGTTCGCGATCCTCGTCATGGTCGTCGTGCTCGGCTTCTTCCTGCCGCCGGTCTCGATCATCCTGATGACGGCGCCGATCATCCTGCCGCCGCTCCGCGCCGCCAACTTCGACATCATCTGGTTCGGCGTGGTCATGACCATCGTGATGGAGATGGGGCTGATCCATCCGCCGGTCGGCCTCAACATTTTCGTCATCCGCAACGTCGCGCCCGATATTCCCCTGCGCGAGGTGATCTGGGGCACGCTGCCCTTCGTGCTCTTGATGATGCTCGCGGTGCTGCTGCTCTGCTTCGTGCCGGGGATCTCGACCTGGCTGCCGGACCTCGTGATGGGGCCGGACGGCAGCAGGTGACGCTGCGGTCGCTATCGTAGGGTGGGCAAAGCGAAGCGTGCCCACCACCTGTCGGCGGTCACGAAGAGATGGTGGGCACGGCGCTGCGCGCCTTTGCCCACCCTACGAATTCTCTTTCCGCCGCGACTTCGGCGCGTTGGCGACGACCTGCAGCAGATCCTTGCGCACGGCCTCGATGTGACGCTCCAGAAACCGGCAGGCCTCGTCCACCTTCTCCGCACGGCACAGCGCGATCAGCTGGGCGTGCTCCTTCTCGGCAATGCCCATCGCCTTGGTATTGGAGAGCTGCAGGCGCGTGTAGCGGTCGCTGGTCTGGAGTAGCGACAGCACGATCGCGCGGGTGCGCGGCTGCGGCGCGTGAACGTAGAGCGCCATGTGGAAGTCGGCGTTGAGCTGGCCCCACTCACTGACGTTGCGCGCCTTGATCGCCTTCTCGAAACTCTTGTGGATGTTGTCGAGCCCGTCGAAATCCTCAGTCGTGAAACGCGGCGCCGACTGCGCCAGCAATCGCGGCTCGAGGATGCGGCGCAGGTCGAACACGTCGTTGATCTCGTCCAGCGACAGCTCGGAGACGATGGCGCCCTTCTGCGGAACGATCCGCACCAGGCCTTCCGCCTCGAGCTGGAATAACGCCTCGCGCACGGGAATGCGGCTGACGCCATAGGCCTCGCCGAGCGCGTCCTGGCGCAGCTGCGATCCGGCCGGATAGGTGCCGTCGAGGATCGCCTGGCGGAGCTGGTCGACGATCGCAGCCGACAGGGTGCGATGCTTCAGAGGCTGTTTCATCTGATCGTCCGTTGTCCTTCCCGACTCGTGCGGCCGACGCGGTCCCTGTCTTGCATGTCGAGCTGCCCGGCAAAAGCCGAGGCGCCACAACCAAAGTGCCCGGCAAAAGCGCGCCCTGCCGACGAAATGACCGCAAACTTCGTTTGACTCCCAAAATGTATAAATTATACATTTGGCAATCGCACGACAAATCTTCAGGGGGTTGGGCCTCTTTCATGATCGAGCAGACCATGCCGGCCACGCGCGCACTCAGCCTCCGACGCATGATCGTCCGGATGTCGAGTGCCCTGCTCGCCTGCGAGCGGCTGGCGCTGATGGGCCTGATGTATCTGCTCACCGGCCTGATCCTGGTGAACGTCGTCACCCGCTACTCGCACTTCCCGATCTACTGGATCGACGAATCCGCCGTTTATTGCGTGGTCTGGCTGACCTTCATCGGGGCGTCCGCGATGACGCGGCTGCGGCTCGATTTTGCGGTGTCCATGCTGACGGAGCGGCTGTCGCCGCAGCACCAGAAATTTGCAAAAGTGATCTCGACCGGGCTCGTCGTCGTGTTCGGCGTCGCGCTGATCGTCACCTGCGTGCTCTGGATGGACCCGGTCGGCCTCGCCCGCGCCGGCTTCGACGGGCGCAAGCTCGCCGCCGAGACCTTCAACTTCCTCTATACCGAGCGCACCCAGACGCTGAACTGGCCGACCTGGGTGCTCTATCTGACGCTGCCGATCTTCGCGGTGTCGATGACCGTGCACGGCCTCGCCAATCTGCTGGAAGATCTCGAGCTGGTCCCGCGCACGCCGCTGAGAGGCTTCCAGCTCTCCGAGCTCGACGGGGTCAATTGATGATCACGTCAGCAGCCTTCATGGCGTTCATGCTGGTCGGCGTGCCGATCGGCCTCTGCCTCTGCCTCGCCGGGCTCGTCTATATCGCGGCGTCGGGCAACCCGGTGCTGTTTCAGTCCTATCCGCTTCAGCTATTCGGCGGCGTCGACAGCTACGGCCTGATCGCGATCCCGCTCTTCATTCTGATCGGCGAGATCATGAATGGCGGCGGCATCACGCGGCGCATCGTCGACATGGCGATGGCCTTCGTCGGCTCGCTCAAGGGCGGGCTCGCCTACGTCAACATCCTCGCCAACATGTTCATCTCCTCCATCCTGGGATCGGCAACCGCGCAGGTCGCGATCATGGCCCAGATCATGGTGCCGGAGATGGAGAAGAAGGGCTACGACAAGACTTTTGCGGCGGGCCTCACCGCCTATGGCGGCATGCTCGGCCCGATCATCCCGCCCTCGGTGATGTTCGTGGTCTACAGCGTGTTGGCGCAGGTCTCGGTCAGCGACATGCTGATCGCCGGCATCGTGCCGGGCGTCATCCTCACCGTGATGTTCTGCCTCGTCATCGCGCTGATGGGCTACATCTACAACTATCCCCGCGCCGACTATCAGACGCCGCGCCAGCGCGTCATGACGATCCTGCGGACCTCGCCGACACTGCTGATCCCGATCGTCATCGTCGGCACCATTCTCGGCGGCCTCGCCAACGCCACGGAATCCGCCGCCGTCGGCGCCGTGGCCGCCGCGCTGGTCGGAAAGTTCTGGACCAGGGAATTCGAGTTCTCGCAGCTGCCGCAGATGATGCTGCGCAGCGCCATCTATTCGGCGATCGTGTTGTTTCTGGTCGCGGCGGCCGCCGTGTTCTCCTGGGTGCTGATCTTCGGCAAGGTGCCGCAGGAGACCGCGGCCTGGATCCAGACCGCCGCCAAGGATCCCGTCAGCTTCATGCTGATCTGCAACGCCATCCTGCTGGTGATCGGCACTGTGATCGACGGCATTCCCGGCCTGATCATGACGGTGCCGATCCTGCTGCCGGTCGCAACCGAGATCTATCACATCGACCCCCGGCAGTTCGGCGTCGTCGTGGTGATCAACCTCGTGCTCGGCCTTTTGTCGCCGCCGGTCGGGCTCTGCTTCTTCGTCGCGGCCGCCGTCACCGGCGCCAAGCCCGGCAGGATGTTCATGGTGACGCTGCCCTTCTTCGTCATCTCCTGCGTCCTCCTGGTGCTGCTCTCGCTCTATCCCTCGCTCTCGCTGATCCTCGTCAAATAGGCCCATTCCCAAAAGGAGCCCGACCATGCCGCTTTCACGCCGCCACTTTCTCGCCGCCAGTGCCGCCGCCTCGGTGTTCGCCCCGTCGCTGGCGCTCGCCCAGGCCAAGGAATTCCGCCTCGGCCTGATCACGCCGAACGGCCATTCCTGGAACAAGGCCGCGCTCAAATTCGGCGACGAGCTCAAGGCCGCCACCAACGGCCGCCTGACCTTGACCGTGTTTCACTCCGGCCAGCTCGGCAACGAGACCGCGATGATGCAGCAATTGCAGTCCGGCGCGCTCGACATGGGCTTCATCCAGGCCGCCGAGCTCGGCTCGCGCGTGCCGCACATCGCCGCGATCAACGCACCCTATATCGTCCGCTCGACGCCGGCGGTGGCGAAGTTCGTGCGCCACCCGGCGGCCGTAAAACTATTCGAGGTGCTGCCGCAGGAGACCGGCACGATCGGGCTCGGCTGGGGCATCACCGGCATGCGCGCGGTGTTCTCCTCCAAGGACCTGAACTCGCTCGCCGACATCAAGGGCATGAAGCTGCGCATCAACCCGACGCCGGTCTACCGCGATTTCTATTCATCGCTCGGCGCAGCGCCGACGCCGATTCCGACGCCGCAGGTGTTCGACGCCATGGCCAACGGCCAGGTCGACGGCCTCGAAGCCGATCTCGAATTCTCCTGGAACCAGCGCTTCGACAAGGTGTCGAAGGTGATCCTGCAAATGAACGCCGTCTTCATGCCGATGGCCGCGGTCGTCTCCGGCCGGGTCTGGCAGTCTCTGCCCGCCGCCGACCGCGAGCTGATCACCAAGACGGTCAAGTCGACGCTGGACGCGCAGATCGACGAGCTCGCCGGCAACGAGCCCACGCTGATCGAGAACTTCAAGAAAGCGCCGATCCCGATCCGCCAGGTCGATGCCAAGGACACCGAGGCCGTCATCGCCGAGTTCGACAAGATCTGGCTGCCCAAGGCCCCCGTCCTCGCCGAGCTGCGCAAGGTCGGCGCGACGCTCTGATCCGGTTCCCCATCCCTTTCACAAGAGCCGGCGGCTCCAGCCCCCCGCCGGCATATTCACCTGGAGTCAAACAATGAGCCGCCGCGTTGCCTGGGAAGGCGTCTTCCCGGCCGTCACCACCCAATTCCACGACGATCTCTCGCTCGACATCGACGCGACCGCCAAGGTGATGGACGGGTTGATCCGCGACGGCGTCTCCGGCCTGATCGTCTGCGGCTCGGTCGGCGAGAACACCTCGCTCGAGCGCAAGGAGAAGGTCGCGATCATGGAGACCGCGAAGGCGGTCGCGAAGGGCCGCGTGCCCGTGCTGTGCGGCATCGCCGAGTTCACCACCGCCTTTGCGGTGGAGACCGCGAAGGAAGCCGCACGCGCCGGCATCGACGGCGTCATGGTGATGCCGGCGCTGGTCTATTCCTCCAAGCCGCACGAGACCGCCGCGCATTTCCGCGCCGTCGCCTCTGCGACCGACCTGCCGGTGATGCTCTACAACAATCCGCCGATCTACAAGAACGACGTCACCCCCGACATCCTGGCCTCGCTCGCCGACGTCGAGACGGTGGTCTGCTTCAAGGATTCCTCCGGCGACACGCGGCGGTTCATCGACACCCGCAACATGGTCGGCGACCGCTTCGTGCTGTTCGCGGGCCTCGACGACGTCATCGTCGAGAGCGTCGCCATGGGCGCCGTGGGCTGGGTCTCGGGCATGTCCAACGCGTTCCCGCGCGAGGGCGAGACGCTGTTCCGCCTGGCCAAGGCCGGCCGCTTGGCCGAAGCGATGCCGCTCTACGAATGGTTCATGCCGCTCCTGCATCTCGATGCCCGCCCGGACCTCGTCCAGTGCATCAAGCTGTGCGAGCACATCATGGGCCGCGGCACCGCCCTGACCCGCCCGCCGCGCCTCGCACTGCTGCCGCACGAGAAGGCCGAGGTCGAGGCCATGATGGCGAAGGCGCTCAAGAACCGGCCGCGTTTGCCGGATGTCGGGCTGAAGGCGGCCTAACGGCAGGTCTCGTAGGGTGGGCAAAGCGAAAGCGTGCCCACCTTCTGCCAATGCTCTCGAAAGACGGTGGGCACGGCGCTTCGCGCCTTTGCCCACCCTACGTGAGCTGCCCCAGCCGTCATTGCGAGGAGCTCTTGCGACGAAGCAATCCAACTGCCGCCGCGGAAAGACTCTGGATTGCTTCGCTGCGCTCGCAATGACGGAGACTTACGAACCCACCCGCTTCTTCTTCGCGTTCAATGCAGATGCCACGCGACTGACCGGCGGCTTGCTCAGCACGACGCTCATCTCGTTCGTCGCCGCCAGCAGCTTGTCCATATCGACGCCGGTCCTGATACCCATGCCCTCGAGCATGTAGACGACATCCTCGGTCGCGACATTGCCGGTCGCGCCCGGCGCATAGGGACAGCCGCCGAGCCCGCCGGCGGCGGAGTCGATGACGCGGACGCCCTCCTCCATGCCCGCATAGAGGTTGGCGAGCGCCTGGCCGTAGGTGTCGTGGAAATGCATCGCGAGTTTTGCTGGCGGGATGTTGGCGCTGACCGCGCGCAACATGTCCTTCGCTCTATCAGGCGTGCCGACGCCGATGGTGTCGCCGAGCGAGATCTCGTAGCATCCGAGATCCCACAGCGTGCTCGCGAGGTCGGCCACCGCCTTCGGCTTGATCTCGCCATCGAACGGACAGCCGAGCACGCAGGAAATATAGCCGCGCACCTTGATGCCATCGTCCCTGGCGCGCGCCAGCACCGGCTTGAAGCGCTCGATGGACTCCGCAACCGTGCAGTTGATGTTCGCCCGCGAAAATCCTTCGGAGGCCGCCGCGAACACGGAGACCACTTTCGCGCCGGCCGCACGCGCGGCATCATAGCCCTTCTCGTTCGGTACCAGCACGTGAAATTCGGCGTCCTTCACATGCGCGATGCCGCGCAGCACGGCGTCCGAGCTTGCCATCTGCGGGATGGCCTTGGGCGAGACGAAGGCGCCGACTTCGACCGTATCGAGGCCGGCCGCGACCAGCGCCTCGACAAACGCGATGCGCGCCTCGACGCTGACAGGCGTCTTCTCGTTCTGGAGGCCGTCGCGCGGCCCCATTTCGATGATGCGGACCCGGTCGCTCATGTCACTCTCCTGCAGGCTCGACCACGGCGAGCTCGACGCCCTCCTGCACGATGTCGCCGACCTTGCATTTGACGGACTTCAGCACGCCGGCATAGGGCGCGCGCAATGTCTGCTCCATCTTCATCACTTCGAGCGTGAGGATCGGCGCACCCTTCTCCAGCTTGGCCCCCTCCTCGGCCAGCACAGCGACGACGGTTCCCGGCAGCGGCGCTGCGATCTTGTCCTCGCCGACATGCTCCTCGCTCTCGCCGCCGAACGGATCGACCCAGTGCAGGTCGAACCGGCCGTTGCGCGTGCGCAGGTACAGTTCATGGCCGTCGATCACGGCCGCAACCGATGATTTGACGCCGTCCAGGGTCAGGTCGAAGCCGCCGTCCTTCGCCGCGATCGTAAACGCCAGCTCGCGCTCGCCGATCACCAGCGTCGACGGTCCGCTACCGTAGTTCAGCTTGATCTTCTGCTCCGGACCATGGCCGACGCGGAACGCAAAGCTGCGCTGGCGGCGGCCGACCGGCTGCCAGCCAAAGGTCTGCCAGGGCGAATTCGCTTCCGCTTGCGCCGTCTGCCGCTCCGCGTTCACGATTGCGGCGACTGCGGCGCAGAGCTCGAGCTCTCCGGGTGCCGGCGCCGCTGATGTCAGCACCGCCAGCTCGCGCTCGATGAAGCCGGTGTCGATCGCATTCGCGCGCACCTTCGGATGCGTGATCAGCGCCGACAGGAACGGGATGTTGGTGACGATACCGCGGACATCGGATTCCTCGAGGCCGCGGTTCAGGCGGTCGATCGCAACGTCCCGCGTCGGCGCCCATGCAATCGTCTTTGCGAGCATCGCATCGTAGTAGGGCGATACGCTATCGCCCTCGCGATGGCCGGCGTCGATGCGCAGGCCGCCGGTTTCCGCCGGCATGCGCCAGGTCGAGATTCTGCCGACCGAAGGCATGAAGTTCTTCGTCGGATTCTCCGCGTAGACGCGCGCCTCGATCGCGTGGCCGTTGAGCTTGATCTCGTCCTGCTTCAAGGGCAGCGCCTCGCCGAAGGCGACGCGCAGCTGCCACTCGACGAGGTCGATGCCCGTGATCAGCTCGGTTACGGGATGCTCGACCTGCAGGCGCGTGTTCATCTCGATGAAGAACACATCCTTGCCGTCGGAGACGAACTCGATGGTGCCGGCACCGACATAGTTCACGGCGCCCGCTGCCTTTCGCGCGGCAGCACAAACTGTCTCGCGCTGCGCGGCATTGAGCGTCGGCGATGGCGCCTCCTCGATCACCTTCTGGTGCCGGCGCTGCAACGTGCATTCGCGCTCGAACAGCGAGAGCAGATTGCCATGGCTGTCGCCGATGATCTGCACCTCGATATGCCTGGGATTGTCGACGTATTTCTCGATCAACATGCGGTCATCGCCGAAGGCGGCCTTGGCCTCGCGCTTGGCGCTGACGATCGCAGGCGCAAGCTCATCAGCCGAGCGCACGATGCGCATGCCGCGGCCGCCGCCGCCGGCGGAGGCCTTCACCAGGACGGGAAAGCCGACCTTCTCGGCCGCCTTCGCCAGCGTCGCGTCGTCCTGCGCACCGCCGTGATAGCCGGGCACCAGCGGCACGCCGGCCTTCTCCATCAGCTCTTTCGAGCCGGATTTCGAGCCCATAGCCGTCATCATCCCGGCGGTCGGGCCGACGAACACCAGCCCGGCGTCGAAGCAGGCTCGCGCAAACTCGGCATTTTCCGACAGGAAGCCGTAGCCGGGGTGAACCGCTTCCGCGCCGGTCTTGCGCGCGGCCTCGATCAAGCGCTCGATATTGAGATAGCTGTCGCGGGCACGGGCGGGGCCCAGCAGCACGGCTTCGTCCGCGAGCGCGACATGCATCGCGTCGCGATCGGCCTCGGAATAGACCGCAACCGTGCGCAGGCCCATGGCCCGCGCGGTGCGGATGACGCGGCAGGCGATCTCGCCGCGGTTGGCGATCAGGAGGGTGCGAAAACGCCGGTAGAGCATTGAGCGGTCCATCGCATCACATCCTGAACAGGCCGAATTTGGTCGGTTCGATTGGCGCATTCGACGCCGCCGAAAGGCCGAGGCCGAGCACGAGGCGCGTGTCGGCGGGGTCGATCACGCCGTCGTCCCACAGCCGCGCGGTTGCGTAATATGGGTGGCCCTGGCTCTCATATTGCGCGCGAATGGGCTCGCGGAATTTATCTTCCTCCTCCTTGGACCAGCTGTCGCCCTTGGCCTCGATATTGTCGCGGCGGACCTGGCTCAGCACCATCGAAGCCTGCTCGCCGCCCATCACCGAGATGCGCGCGTTCGGCCACATCCAAAGGAAGCGCGGCGCGTAGGCGCGGCCGCACATGCCGTAATTGCCGGCGCCATAGGAGCCGCCGATCACGACGGTGAATTTCGGCACCGACGCCGTCGCGACCGCCGTCACCAGCTTAGCGCCGTCGCGGGCGATGCCGCCGGCCTCATATTTCTTGCCGACCATGAAGCCGGTGATGTTCTGCAGGAACACCAGCGGAATGCCGCGCTGGCAGCACAGCTCGATGAAATGCGCGCCCTTCAGCGAGCTCTCGCTGAACAAAATGCCGTTGTTGGCAATGATGCCCACCGGATAGCCCCAGATATGGGCGAAGCCGCACACCAGCGTCGTGCCATAGAGCTTCTTGAACTCGTCGAACTCCGAGCCGTCGACGACGCGCGCGATGATGTCGCGCACGTCGAACGGCTTGCGGCCGTCGACCGGCACCACGCCGTAGATTTCCTCCGCCGCAAACAGCGGATCGCACGGCTTATGCATGTTCAGGTTCGGCCGCGAGGAAGGTTTGAGCGTGCCGACGATACGCCGGGCGATGCCGATCGCATGCGCATCGTTCTGGGCGTAGTGATCGGTCACACCGGATTGCCGCGAATGCACATCGGCGCCGCCGAGCTCCTCGGCGCTGACGACCTCACCGGTCGCGGCCTTCACCAGCGGCGGGCCGCCGAGGAAGATGGTGCCTTGGTTGCGCACGATGATGCTCTCGTCCGACATCGCCGGCACATAGGCGCCGCCGGCGGTGCAGGAGCCCATCACGATCGCGATCTGCGGAATGCCCTGCGACGACATTTGCGCCTGATTGTAGAAGATGCGGCCGAAGTGCCGCTCGTCCGGAAAGATCTCGTCCTGCAGCGGCAGGAAGGCGCCGCCGGAATCCACCAAGTAGACGCAGGGCAGATTGTTCTGCCGCGCGATGTCCTGCGCCCGCAGATGCTTCTTCACCGTCATCGGATAGTAGGTGCCGCCCTTGATGGTGGCGTCGTTGGCGACGATCACGCATTCGCGGCCCGAGATGCGCCCAACGCCGGTGACGACACTCGCCGAATGCACGTCGCCGCCATAGAGGCCGTAGGCCGCGAGCGGCGACAGCTCCAGGAACGAGGTGCCGGGATCGACCAACAGGTCGACGCGCTCACGCGCCAGCATCTTGCCGCGCGCGGTATGGCGCTGGCGCGAGGCCTCGCCGCCGCCGCCGGCGACTTGGGCAAGCTTTTCGCGCAAGTCGGCGACGAGGCCGCGCATGGCCTCGGAATTGCGCGCGAAATCTGATGAAGAAGGATCGATGCTGGAATGGAGCGGCATGGTGATTCCAATGAGGTGAAGGACTTAAGCCGTCTCGGCCATCAGCTCGCGGCCGATCAGCATGCGCCGAACTTCGGAGGTGCCGGCGCCGATCTCGTAGAGTTTTGCGTCGCGCCACAGGCGCCCGACCGGAAATTCGGAGGTATAGCCGACCCCGCCGAGCGCTTGGATCGCCTCGCCGGCCATCCACGTCGCCTTCTCCGCGGAATAAAGGATCGCCGCAGCAGCGTCCTTGCGCAGGCTGCGCGCATGGTCGGCGCGGTCGCAGGCGCGCCCCACCGCGTAGACATAAGCGCGCGTGGCCTGCCAGGTCGCATACATGTCGGCGAGCTTGCCCTGCATCAGCTGGAAATCGCCGATCGGCTGGCCGAACTGCTTGCGCTCGTGCATGTACGGCACCACCGCGTCCATGCAGGCCGCCATGATGCCGAGCGGGCCGCCCGAGAGCACCGCGCGCTCGTAGTCGAGGCCGGACATCAGCACCTTGACGCCCTCGCCCACCTTGCCCATCACGTTCTCCTCCGGCACCTCGCATTCGTCGAAGAACAGCGGATAGGTGTTGGAGCCGCGCATGCCGAGCTTGTCGAGATGCTGACCGTGGGTGAAGCCCTTGAAGCCTTTCTCGATGAGGAAGGCGGTCATGCCGCGCGGGCCGGCCTCCGGATCGGTCTTGGCATAGACCACCAGCACGTCGGCATCGCCGCCATTGGTGATCCACATCTTGGAGCCGTTGAGCACGTAGCGGTCGCCGCGCTTGTCGGCGCGCAGCTTCATCGAGACGACGTCGGAGCCGGCGCCGGGCTCGGACATCGCGAGCGCACCGACATATTCGCCTGAGATCAGTTTCGGCAGATAGCGCTGCCGCTGCGCGTCATTGCCGTTGCGGCGGATCTGATTGACGCAGAGGTTGGAATGGGCGCCGTAGGACAGCCCCACGGCCGCCGAGCCGCGCGAGATTTCCTCCATGGCGACGATATGGGCGAGATAGCCCATGTTGGAGCCGCCATATTGCTCCGGCGCGGTCATGCCGAGCAGGCCGAGGTCGCCAAGGCGCTTCCACAGGTCTGCCGGGAACAGGTTGGCCTTCTCGATCTCGGCCGCGCGCGGCGTGATCTCCGCCTCCACGAAGGCGCGGAGCGTGTCGCGCAGCATGCCGATATCTTCGCCCAGATCGAAATCGATGCTCGGGATGTTCAAGGCGATTCCTCCGTAATTTGGGTCCGAACCTAGCGAGGTCCGGGACCTTCTCCGGTCGAAAAGGTTGCATTTTCCGCCAAACTTGGCGAGGATTTTCCGGAGGGAATTCCGATGCCTTTTCAAGCCGTAACCGCGATCCCGCGTCGCGCCGTCACCCCCACCGCCTTCGTCCGCGGCGTGGTCGCAGCCTACGAGCGTTACGGCCGCGATCCCGCGGAGGCGTTGAGCCGGGGTCAGGTTGCGCCGGACCTGGTCAATTCTCCGGATGGGCGCGTCACCGCGGCCCAGTTCGAGGCGCTGGCGGGCCACGCCATGCGCGAACTCGATGACGAGGCGCTCGGCTGGTTCTCGCGCCGGCTGCCGTGGGGCTCCTACGGCATGCTGTGCCGCGCCTCGATCACCGCGCCGACGTTGGAGGTCGCGCTCAAGCGCTGGTGCCGGCATCACCGCCTGCTCACCGAGGACGTGCTGCTCGATCTCGAAATCGGCGAGGAGACTGCGGTCGTGGCGATCCGGGAGCAGCGTGACCTCGGGGCTTTGCGCGAATTCTGCCTGGTCACCCTGCTCCGCTACGTGCTCGGCTTCTCCTGCTGGGCTGTCGACTCCCAGATCGCACTCCGCGCGGCTGAGTTCCCTTATCCCAAGCCCGGCCACGTCTCGGTCTATCCGACCATCTTTTGCCGGACCGTCCGCTTCGATGCGGAGCGCGCGGCCATCATCTTCGATAAGCACTATCTGTCGCTGCCGCTGACGCGCAGCGCGGCCGATCTCGACAACATGCTCAAGGGCGCGCTCCGGCTCACCGTGCTGCCCTACCGGCGCGACCGCCTGCTGGTCGAGCGCGTCCGCCGCGTGCTGCGCAATGCGCGCGGACGCGTCCTCGGGGCCGAGGACGTCGCCAGCGAGCTTGCCCTCTCCACCCGCACCATGCATCGCCGCCTGCGCGAGGAGTCCACCTCGCTGCGCGATCTCAAGGAGGAAGCAAAATTCGAACTCGCCAAACAGGAGCTGATGCGCGGCCGCACGCCGATCAAGCGCATCGCCGAGATCGCCGGCTTCCGCAACGAGAAGAGCTTTTCGCGGGCCTTTCGGACCTGGACCGGCGCGTCCCCCCGCGACTTTCGGGGGCGGTATCGCTGAGGCGCCTCTCTGCAGCCCTAAAGCGGAATGGCTTAGGTTGAATCGATAGCCACGGGCTCGGTGCA